>NZ_CP023688.1:7230000-7317500 GCF_008704655.1 Streptomyces rimosus
GTGCCGCAGCGGGTCCGCGACCGGCAGCAGGAGCAGCGCCACGGCCGCGGGCGGCGCCGCCAGCGTCATGCCGCTGACGATGCCGCCGGCCGTCAGATGCGCCACGAACCACAGGGCCGTACGCCGCCGGGCCGCCCACGAGTCGGCGGGCTCCTCGGCCAGCTCGGCCGCCACGTCGGCGGGCAGGCCGCACAGCGACCGCGCCGCCGCCGCCTCCAGCGTCCGCAGCAGCGGGAAGAGCAGCGCGCCGAGGGCGGCGAGCGGCAGCGCGACGGCGAACGCGGCGAACTGCCAGGGGAAGTCGTTGAAGGGGTTCACCTCGTCGAAGACCAGCGGGATGAGGATCGTCGCCAGGAGGAAGAACGGTGTCAGCAGGGCGCCGCCGAGGATGAGATGCACCCAGCGGCCGAGCAGCAGCCGGGCCCCGCGCATCCGTGAGGTGCCCGGCTTCAAAGGCGTCGGGTGGCCAGCGTCAGGCGGTCGCGGGCGTCGAACAGCGCGTCCTTGATCAGCTGCTCGTGCGCCGGGGTCAGCCGGGCCACCGGCACCGAGCAGCTGACCGCGTCCCGCGCCGGGGTGCGGTACGGGATCGCCACACCGAAGCAGCGCAGGCCCAGCGTGTTCTCCTCGCGGTCCACCGCGTAGCCCAGCTCGCGCACCAGGTGCAGTTCCTCGATGAGCTGCTCGCGGTCGGTGACGGTGTGCTCGGTGAGGGCGTCCAGCTTCTCCGGGAGGAGGGCGCGGATCTGCTCGTCGGTGTACGTGGCGAGCAGCGCCTTGCCCAGGGACGTGGAGTGCGCGGGCAGCCGGCGGCCGATACGGGTGAACGGGCGCAGATAGTGCTGGGACTGGCGGGTGGCGAGATAGACGACGTTGGTGCCGTCCAGCCGGGCCAGGTGGATGGTCTCGGTGGTGTCGTCGGCGAGCCGGTCCAGCGAGGGGCGGGCGGCGGCCACCACCTCGTCGCCATCGATGTACGAGGTGCCGACCAGCAGGGCGCGCACGCCGATGCCGTACCGGGTGCCGGTGGCGTCGGTCTCCACCCAGCCCAGGTCGACGAGGGTGCGCAGCAGCATGTACAGGCTGGACTTCGGATAGCCGACGGCCTCCTGGACGGAGGCCAGGCTGTGCATGCCGGGGCGGCCGGCGAAGTACTCCAGCAACTCCACCGTGCGCACAGCGGACTTGACCTGCGCTCCGGTGGTCTCGGCAGCGGGCATCGGCCTTGACCCCTCAGTTCGGACAGCCATAGAGTCCCGGCGGACGGTCACATTCACCACCTGGGACGGCGTTCAGCATATCGAACGACTCCTGGGTGCGGCACCAGTTCGCCGGACAGCTCACTGGGAGGAATGCGCGGTGGCAGCAGCACCAGTCTGGAGTGTCGACCCCCGAACCGGGAAGCCGCGCGAGCAGGTTGCGGTGGAGGCCACGTCCGCCGAGGTCGACGCCGCCGTACGGGCCGCGCACGACGCCCGTGGCGCGCTCGCCGACCGCACCGTACGGGCCGCGCTGCTGCGCCGGGCCGCCGATCGACTGGACGGCGCCGGCGAGCGGATCGTCGAGGCCGCCGACGCCGAGACCGCGCTCGGCCCCGCGCGGCTGACCGGTGAACTCGCCCGCACGACCTACCAGTTGCGGGCCTTCGCCGACCTGGTCGAGGAGGGCGCCTTCCTCGACGTACGGATCGATCACGCCGACCCCGCGCTCACCCCGCCCCGCCCCGACCTGCGCCGCTACAAGATCCCGCTCGGCGTCGTCGCCGTCTACGCGGCCAGCAACTTCCCGCTCGCCTTCTCCGTACCCGGCGGCGACACGGCCAGCGCGCTCGCCGCGGGCTGCCCGGTCGTCGTCAAGGCCCATCCCGACCACCCGGCCACCTCCGAACTGGTCGCCGCGCTGCTGCGCCGCGCCGCCGCCGAGGTGGGCGTACCGGAAGGCGCGATCGGTCTGGTGCACGGCTTCGAGGCGGGAATCGAGCTGGTGCGGCACCCGCTCGTCGCGGCGGCCGGGTTCACCGGCTCGGTACGCGGCGGACGCGCGCTGTACGACGCGGCCGCCGCCCGCCCGCACCCGATCCCCTTCCACGGCGAACTGGGCAGCCTC
Source organism: Streptomyces rimosus (assembly GCF_008704655.1). NCBI lineage: Bacteria > Bacillati > Actinomycetota > Actinomycetes > Kitasatosporales > Streptomycetaceae > Streptomyces > Streptomyces rimosus. Next base: position 7,232,107 of record NZ_CP023688.1, read on the forward strand.
AACCCGGTCGTGGTCACCGAGGCCGCCGCCGAGGAGCGCGCCGAGGAGATCGGCGCCGGCCTGGCGGGCTCCATGACCCTCGGCACCGGCCAGTTCTGCGTCAAACCGGGCCTCGTCCTGGCGCCGCGGGGCCCGGCGGGCGACCGGCTGGAACGGGCGCTGGCGGACGCGGTCAGCGCCACCGAGGCCGGGGTGCTGCTGGACCACCGTATGCGGGACGCCTTTGTGGACGGCGTACGGGAACGTGCCGCGCTGCCCGGCGTCGAAGCGCCCGTGACACCCGGCGCGGGCGGCGAGCACACCGTCGGCGCGGGCTTCCTGACCGTGCCCGCCGACCGGCTCGCCGACGGCGGCGGCACCCACGACCTGCTCCTGGAGGAGTGCTTCGGGCCGGTCACCGTCCTCGCGCGCTACACCGACGAGGCCGAGATCGGCGCCGTACTGGCCCGGCTCCCCGGCAACCTCACGGCGACGCTTCAGCTGGGGGCGGGGGAGTGCGGGGGTGAGGATGGGGTGCCTGACGGATCGCCGGTGCCGTCCGGGGACGGTACGGGGCGTGGTGCGCGGCTGCTGGCCGCGGTCACCCCGCTGGCCGGGCGGGTGGTCGTCAACGGCTGGCCGACCGGCGTCGCCGTCGCCCCCGCCCAGCACCACGGCGGCCCCTACCCGGCCACCACCTCCACTTCGACCTCCGTCGGCGGCACGGCCGTCGAACGCTGGCTGCGCCCCGTCGCGTACCAGGACACCCCGCCCGCCCTCCTCCCGCCCGAACTGCGCGAGGACAATCCGCTCCGCCTGCCCCGCCGCGTCGACGGCCGCTACGAAGGATGACGCACGTGCCGCTGCCCCACGCCCCGGAAGCCCCCGGCCCCACCATCCGGCACGCGACGGCCGCCGACCTCGACGTCATCACCGACCTGCACACCCGCGCCCGCGCCACGTACTACCGCGGCCGTGTCCCGGACGCGCAGCTGGACTCCCCGGCCGAACGCGACCGCTGGCGCGAGGGCTGGGGACGCAGCCTCGCCCGGCCGGACGCGACCGTGCTGTGCGCGGAGCGGGACGGGGCCGTCGTCGGCGTGGCTTCCTACCGTCACGAGGACGGCGCGCCCGCGGACACCGTCAAGCTCTTCCAGCTCCACGTCGATCCCGACAACTGGCGCGGCGGCATCGGCACCGCGCTGCACCGGACCTGCGTCGCGGGCTGGCGTTCGGACGGCATCGCCACCGCCCACCTGGAGGTGTACTGGCACAACCAGCGCGCCCGCGCCTTCTACACCCGGCACGGCTGGCAGCCCGACGAAACCCGCCGCCCCACCCCGGACGCCACCCACCTCGACCTGATCCTGCCGGTCGGGCCTGCCTCTTCCTAGCGGCGCCGCCCGACGAGCTGAAGGCGCTCGACCGTGTGCCCGTCCATGGTCGGGACCGTGTTCGAGCGCTCGGCCTCCACCGAGAAGCCGTACGTCTCCAGCAGGCCGCGCAGATGGTCCGGCGTGGAATGCCGGAACACCCCGCCGTCGGGCGTCTCGAACACGCCGTACGTCCCGTACCGGGCCGCGTACTCCTCGTACCGCGTCAGATTGCGCCGGTCGCTCTGCAACGGCACATCACTCACGTACACCACCCCGCCCGGCCGCACCAGCCGCCCCAGCTCCCCGACGATCTCCCGCTGCGCCGCCGCGTCCGGCACACAGGTCAGCACGGCGAACAACAACGCGGCCCCGAAACTCCCGTCCTCGAACGGCAACGGCACCCCCGGCCAGTGCACAAGCCGCACCCCCGGATGTTCCCGCCCACCTCTCTCCACCAGCGCCCGCGACACATCCACCCCCCGCACATCCCCATACCCCACCGCCCCCAGCTCCGCGGTCAGCCGCCCGTACCCGCATCCGTAGTCCAGCACGGGCACGTCACGCGGCACGTACGCAGCCAGCAGTTCCGCGTCCAGAGGGTGCGTGAAGGTTTTGGTGGCTCCGGTGGTCTCCCAGAATCCTTGCGGGTGGGGGCGCATTTCCATGCTTCGGAAGGTATCCCGGTCCCGGGGAATAGCCACCGCCCACGCGCGGTTGTCCGCGACTGTCCCCTTTTTGCATGATCCCGAGTTGAGGAAACAGTTTTATGCGCGTCGAGATATGGGCCGATATCGCTTGTCCCTGGTGCTACATCGGAAAGGCACGTTTCGAGAAGGGGCTGGCGGCGTTCGCTCATCGGGGCGAGGTGGAGATCGTGCACCGGTCGTTCGAGCTCGATCCGCAGGCGCCGGTGGGTGGGGATGTGCCGGTGCTGGAGATGCTGGCGAGCAAGTATGGGGTTTCTCGGGAGCAGGCTGAGGCCATGGAGGCTCGGGTGGCTGAGGCGGCTCGTGGGGAGGGGCTGGGGTATCGGTCCGATCGGATTCATGGGAACACCTTTGATTTGCATCGGCTGCTGCATCTGGCCAAGGAGCGTGGGGTGCAGGACGCGCTGCTCGGCGCGCTGTACCGGGCCAACTTCGCCGAGGCTCAGCCATTGGGGGACGCGGACGTGCTGACCGCCGTGGCGGTGGCGGCGGGACTGGATGCCGACGAGGTGCGCCGGGTGCTGGCGGACGGGGACGCGTATGCCGAGGCGGTGCGGGCCGATGAGCGGGAGGCGGCGGAGCTGGGGGCCCAGGGGGTGCCGTTCTTCGTCATCGACCGGCGGTACGGGATCTCCGGCGGGCAGCCGGCCGAGGTCTTCCGGCAGGCGCTGGAGCGGGCGCGGGAGGAGCGGGCAGATCGGGCGCCGGTGGCGGCGGGGGACGCGGACGGGTGCGGCGACGGGGTCTGCGTGCCTGGCGCCGGTGGCTGATTTCGGTGGCGTCGCGGCAGTGGCACGTCGCTGACCTGCGGAAATAAGGAGCGCTTGCCGCTGCTCCAAAGATATTCGCCATGGACGGCGGACGGTCGGGCGGCCACAGTGGGGTCATGCAGCGCATCGAGCCACTCGCGGGGGACCAGTTCGCGCCCCTGACGACGTACCTGAACACCGCCTCCAGCGGACTGCTCCCCGCCCGGTCGGCCGCCGCCCTGCGCGCGGCCGTCGAGGAGTCCGGCTCCTACGGGACCATGGGGCTGGACTACTTCGGCCCGGCGGCGGCCGCGCGGACGGCCTTCGCCCGGCTGATACATGTGCCGCCGGAGCGTGTCGCGATCGGCGGTGCGGTGGCGGTGCACGTCGCGCTGATCGCCGGTTCGCTCCCGGAGGGCGCCGAAGTGCTGGTTCCCGAGGGAGAGTTCAGTTCGCTGGTCAATCCGCTCGCGGTCCGGTCGGGGATCAAGCTGCGTACCGCGCCGCTGGCGGAACTGGCCGACGCCGTCCGGCCCGGCACGGCGCTCGTCGCCTTCGCCGCCGTGCAGGCGCGGGACGGCCGGATCGCCGACATGGACGCCGTACGGGAGGCCGCCCGGGCGCACGGCGCGCGCACCCTCGTGGACGCCACCCAGGCCGCGGGCTGGCTGCCGCTGCGGGCCGGGGACTTCGACTATCTGGTGTGCGGCGCGTACAAGTGGCTGCTGTGCCCGCGCGGCACCTCGTTCCTGGTGTGTGGCGGAGAGGGCCCGGAGAGCGACGGGCTCGAAGCGCTGCACGCCGGGTGGGTGGCCGGCGCGGACCCGATGGAGGCCAACTACGGGCCCGTCCAGCGGCTCGCCGCCGACGCCCGCCGCTACGACGAGCCGCACGCCCACTACTCGTACGTCGGCGCCGAGCACTCCCTCGCCCTGCTGAACGAGCTGGGCGTCGAGACCGTGTACGCCCACGACCTCGCACTGGCCGACCGCTACCGCGCGGGCCTCGCCGAACGCGGCCACCCCCCGGTGCCGGCGCCCGGCTCGGCGATCGTGTCCGTGCCGGGGCTCGGGGACGCGGCGGAGCGGATGGAGGCGGCGGGCGTGCGGGTCGCCGTACGGGCGGGGCATCTGCGTGCCGCGTTCCATCTGTACAACTCGTCGGACGATGTGGACCGGTTGCTGGAGTTGCTGGAGTGAAGAGGGAGGGGGCGGGAGAGGGCCCGCCCCCTCATCGGTCAGATCTCTCCGCGCACCATGCGCATCAGCCGGTCCAGTACGGCCCCGCTGCTGACCCGCAGTCCGTCGTGCTCCCACTCGTTGGTCACCCAGGTCCGCAGCCCGCGGATGCGCCGCGCGGTGTCCAGGGAGTGGTCGGCGTCGACGTACATGTCGTCGGCGTAGACGGCGGCGGCCGCCGGCACCTCGTTGGCGGCCAGCCGGGCGGTGTCGTACAGATCGGGCCAGTCGGTGCGCTCGGCCAGCTCGTGCGCGGCGTCCTTCAGCGGACGCAGCGACGGGTCGGTGTCGAACAGCCACGGGTAGATCATCTCGCCCGTGAACAGCACCGGCCGGTCGCCTTCCAGCGCCGCGTCCACCGCGAACTGCGGGAACTGCGCGCGCACACGCTCGGCCGCCCACCCGGTGCCCTTCGGGTCCACCGACCGCTGCGCGTAGATCGATTCGTGCAGCACGGCGTACAGCGGCGCCGCGGTGTAGGAGAGATGGCCCTCGACGGCCTGGAGGAAGGCGTCGGCCAGTTCGGGGCCGGAGGGGCCGGTCACCCACGCGCCCTCGATCAGGTAGTGCAGGACGTACGAGCCGGTGCCGGTGCCCAGCAGGATGCCCAGCGCCTGGAACGCCTCCGCGGTCAGCTGCCCGCCGCCGGGCAGCCGTACGGTGTGCTCGCGCAGGTGCGCGGCGATGCGGCGGACGCGCTCGATGTCCTGCGGATAGCGCTCGTAGTGCGCGGCGTTCTTGCGCGCCACCCGCGGATAGGCCGCCCGGTAGACGTCGTCCGCGCTCGCCTCCAGCCCCGGCAGACCGCCCGTGATCATGGCCTCGCGCAGGCCCTCGGGCGCGTACGAGAGATACGTGGTGGCGCAGAAGCCGCCGAAGCTCTGGCCCAGGACGCTCCACCGCCCGCCCGGCCCGAGCAGCTCGCGGCGGAACAGCTCGGCGTCCCGCACGATCGCATCCGCGCGGAAATGCGCCAGGTACGCGGCCTGTTCGTGCGGGCCGCCGCGCAGTGCGAGGGACTGCCGGTTGGCCGGGGTGGAGCGGCCGGTGCCCCGCTGGTCCAGCAGCAGCACCCGGTAGCCGTCCAGGGCGCGCACCAGCCAGGAGTCCCGGCCCAGCGGACGCGGCGAGGCGCCGCCGGGACCGCCCTGGAGGAAGACCAGCCAGGGCAGCTCCTCGTGCTCGCGTCCGGCGGCGACGGCCTCGCGCCCGTACACCGTCAGCCGTTCACCGTCCGGGACGGCGTGGTCCAGGGGGACCTCCAGGAAGTGGTCGCTCAGCACGACACCGGGCAGCCGGTCGACGCTCATCTACGCTCCTCGTTCGTCTGGAACCGCGCGCCCCTCGGGCGCCCCCCGGATCGTGCGGCACCGCCGGGCGGCACGCAATTCGGCCGGACGGACGGCTACCGCGAAGCCGGTCGTGAGGCTAGGAATGGCACCACACACTCACGAGGTGGTGCCGGTGGACGGGACAACCAGGTACCCGCCGCGCGACCAGGAGTTGCACCGGCGGCTGGTGTACGGGGACGAGACCGCGCTGGGTGAGGCGTACGACGCCTACGGCGCGCTGGTGCGCGCGGTGGCCCGGCGGGTGAGCGGCAGCGCGGCGGTCGCCGACGAGGTGACCCACCGTGTCTTCATCGAACTGTGGACCCGCCCCTTCGCCTTCGCGCCCGGCCGCGGCTCGCTGCGCGCCTGGCTGAGCATCCGCGGCCACCAGGACGCGGTGGCCCGGGTACGGGAGGCGCGCGCGGAGTGCGGGACGGCGCGGGAGACGGCGCCGGAGCCCGCCGAGGAAGCGCGGACGGCACTGCACGCCTTCCTCGCCGAACTGCCTTTGCCGGAGCGCGAGGCCCTGCACCTGGCATGCTTCGCCGGACGGACGTACCGGCAGGTGGCGGTGGAGCTGGGCATCGCGGAGACGGCGGCCACCGCCCGGCTGCGCTCGGCGCTGAGCGTTCTGGCGGGCCGGCTCACCGGCCCGCCGGCCGCTCCGGGGAGCCCGGCCGGCGAGGCGCGGGACGAGTGCTGAATGCCGGGCGGCGGCCCGGGGCAGCAAGGGAAGCACACGGCCCGCGCGGGCCGGCCGGATGGTGCAGACCCAGGAAGACGCGGAAGGGGCGTGCGATGGCTGCGGGAGGCAGGAACGGCCGGGGTGGGATGGGCGGTTCGGGCGGTACGGGAGGTACGGAAGGGCCGGGTGGTGCCGAGGAGCCGGAGGGCTCCGGGAACCCGGACGACGCTCCCGGCGCCGTACACGAAGAGGTCAGCGCGCTGCTCGCCGCGTGGGCGCTCGGCTCCGGCATGCCGGGCGACGACGCACGCGTACGCGGCCACCTGCGCGACTGTCCGCCCTGCGCGGCCGAGGCGCAGCGGCTGCGGGAGACCGTACGGCTGCTGGACGAGCCCGCCCCCGGCGGGTCGGGCCGCGGCGCCGGGCGCAAGGCGAACGCGGGGATGGCGCGCGGCCGGCTGATGGCCGCGGCCCGCGCCGCGCGGCCGGGCCAGGGCGCGCCGGCCCCGCACGCCGAGCCGTACGCCGGTGCGGTGGCCTGCCTGGACGCGCTGCTGCGGGAGCTGGACCGGGAACCGGCCCGCTGGGGCACGCCCGTCGTGCACGACTGGGACGTGCAGGGCACTGTGGCACACCTGGTCGCGGCGGACGAGGTGCTGGCCGAGCGGCTGGGGCTGGCGCCGGTGACGGAAGCGGGCACGGGCCTGGGGCCGGTGCCCGGGGCCGGGCCGGAGGGGGGCTTCGGGGACTCCGGTACGGGACCGGGAGGGCGGACCGGTACGGGGCCGGGCGGGCGGGCGGCCGGCGCGGGCGCGCCCTGGGAGCTGCGCTGGACGGCCCGTACGCACGAGGTGGTGGCCTACGAGCACACCCGGCCGCCCGCCGAGACCCGGGAGGCGTGGCGTACTCAGGCGCACGGGCTGCTCGCGCTGCCGGAGGCGGGCGACGAGCAGCTGGCCGCCATGGCCACGACCCTGATGGGACTGCGGCTGCCGGTCGCCGACCACTACGTGATCCGGGCGTTCGAGACCTGGGTGCACGCCCGGGACATCGGCCGGGCGCTGGGCCGTGCCGTACCGCCGCCGCCACCGGTGCACCTGCAAAGGTTCCTGGGGCTGGCGGTGCGCATCCTGGACCTGGCGCTGGGCCCGGACGCGCGGCCGGTGCTCCTGTCGGTGGAGGGTGAGGCGGGCGGCGACTGGGTGCTCGGCTCGGACGCCGAGCCGATCGCCGCCGAACTGGTCCTGGAGGCCACCGACTTTCTGCTGCTCCTCGGCGGGCGGCAGGACCCCGACGAGATCGCGCGGGGCCAGGCCGGCGACGCGGCCGCCGCCCAGCGGCTGCTGGAGACGGCCACGTCGCTGGCCTGGCTGTGACGCTGTGCCGCGGTGCCCCGTGGGCACCGCGCGGCGTGCGGGTTACTTCACGGGAGTGAAGTCACGCGCGCCGATGTACTCCGGACGCCGGACCGGCGCCGCGAAGGGCTCCACCGCGGTGTTCTCCACGCTGTTGAACACGATGAAGACGTTGCTGCGCGGGTACGGCGTGATGTTGTCGCCCGACCCGTGCATGCAGTTGCAGTCGAACCAGGTGGCCGAACCGGGCTTGCCGGTGAACAGCTTGATGCCGTGCGCGTCGGCCAGCTTGGTCAGCGCCTCGTCCGAGGGCGTGCCCGCCTCCTGCATCTGCAGCGACTTCTTGTAGTTGTCGCGCGGCGTCTCACCGGCGCACCCGAGGAAGTGCCGGTGCGAACCCGGCATGATCATCAGGCCGCCGTTGGTGTCGTGGTTCTCGGTCAGCGCGATCGAGACCGACACGGTCCGCATGTTCGGCAGGCCGTCCTCGGCGTGCCAGGTCTCGAAATCGGAGTGCCAGTAGAACCCGGAGGCCCCGAAGCCCGGCTTGACGTTGATCCGGGACTGGTGGACATAGACGTCCGAGCCGAGGATCTGACGGGCGCGTCCCACCACGCGCGGGTCGGCGACCAGCTTGGCGAACACCTCGCTGATCTTGTGCACCTCGAAGACGGACCGGATCTCCTGTGACCGCGGCTCGACGATCGAGCGGTCGTCCGCCCGCATCGCCGGGTCGTTGACCAGCCGGTCCAGTTCGGCGCGGTACACCGCGACTTCGTCCGCCGTCAGCAGTTCCCCGATGGCGAAGAAACCGTCGCGTTCGAAGTCGTTCAGCTCGGCCGGGGTGAAGGGCCCCTCCGTGCCGGGCTGCGACCACACCACCGGGTCCTGCCGCGGGGTGATCACCTCGGTGGCCCCCCGGGTCGGGTACAGGTCGGCGGTGCGCTCGGGTGCGGTGGTCATGGTGTTGCCTTCCTCTCCTCTCGTGCGGTGCTTTCTTCTCGCGCCTTCCTCGACTGCCGGACGGGGCAGCCGGCCGCGCCGCGCGCGTCAGCCGGTCTGGGCGGCCGGCTCCGGCTCGGGCTCGGTGAGCAGCGGGTACACGCCGTTCTCATCGTGGTCCTCGCGACCGGTCACCGGCGGGTTGAACACGCACACGCAGCGGAAGTCCTTCTTGATGCGCATGGTGTGCTTCTCGTGCCCGTCGAGCAGGTACATCGTGCCCGGGGTGATGGTGTACTTCTCACCGGTCTCGTCGTTGGTGAGCTCGGCCTCGCCCTCGACGCACAGCACGGCCTCGACGTGATTGGCGTACCACATCGACGTCTCGGTGCCCGCGTACAGGATGGTCTCGTGCAGCGAGAAGCCGACGCGCTCCTTGGCGAGGATGATGCGCTTGCTCTCCCAGGTGCCGGACTTGGCCTTGACGTGGCGGTCGGTGCCTTCGATGTCCTTGAAGGATCGGACGATCACGGTGTTCTCGTACCTTTCTGTGGTGCGGACCAGGAGGGTGCGGTGGCGCGGTGCGCTCAGGCGCAGTCGCGGACCGCGCGGGCGAGGATGCGAAGCCCCTCGTCCAGCTCCTCGGGGGTGGTCGTCAGCGCCGGCAGCAGCTTGACGACCTCGCTCTCCGGGCCGGAGGTCTCGATGAGCAGACCCAGCTCGAAGGCGCGCTTGGCGATCTTGTTGGCGAGCGGCTTGTCGGAGCACTCCAGGCCCCAGACCATGCCGCGGCCGCGGTACTCGGCGATGGCGTCCGGGTGCTCCTCGACGATGGCGCGCAGGTGCGACTCGATGATCTCGCCGCGGGCCAGCGTCTGCTTCTCCATCTGGCCGTCGGCCCAGTACGTGTCCAGGGCCGCGGCGGCGGTGACGAAGGCCGGGTTGTTGCCGCGGAAGGTGCCGTTGTGCTCGCCCGGCTCCCAGACGTCCAGCTCCGGCTTGAACAGGGTCAGGGCGAGCGGCAGCCCGTAGCCGCTGATGGACTTCGAGACGGTCACGATGTCCGGCACGATGCCCGCCTCCTCGAAGGAGAAGAACGCGCCGGTGCGGCCGCAGCCCATCTGGATGTCGTCGACGATCAGCAGCATGTCGCGGCGCTTGCACAGGTCGGCCAGCGCGCGCAGCCACTCGGCGCGGGCGACGTTGATGCCGCCCTCGCCCTGGACCGTCTCGACGATCACGGCGGCCGGGGTGTTCAGGCCGGAGCCGCTGTCCTCCAGCAGGCGCTCGAACCAGAGGAAGTCCGGGTAGGTGCCGTCGAGGTAGTTGTCGAACGGCATCGGGGTGCCGTGCACGAGCGGGATACCGGCACCGGCGCGCTTGAAGGCGTTGCCGGTCACCGCGAGGGCGCCCAGCGACATGCCGTGGAAGGCGTTGGTGAAGGACACGATCGACTCGCGGCCCTTGACCTTGCGGGCCAGCTTGAGCGCGGCCTCCACGGCGTTGGCGCCCGTCGGGCCGGGGAACATGACCTTGTACGGCAGGTCGCGCGGCCGCAGGATGGTGTTCTGGAAGGTCTCCAGGAAGGCGCGCTTGGCCGTGGTGGACATGTCCAGGCCGTGGGTGACGCCGTCGCGCTCGATGTAGTCGAGCAGGGCGCGTTTGAGAACGGGGTTGTTGTGCCCGTAGTTCAGTGACCCGGCGCCGGCGAAGAAGTCGAGGTAGGTGTGGCCGTCCTCGTCGTACATGTGGCTGCCCTGCGCGCGGTCGAAGACGGTGGGCCAGCCGCGGCAGTAGCTGCGCACCTCCGACTCCAGGGTCTCGAAGACGCTCAGGTCGGGCTGGGTGATGGTCACAGCATGCTCCTGGGAGATGAGTGGCGTGAGCGGGGAGAAGTTCAGGGGGGCTGTCGGTGCGGTCAGGGCCGGAGTCCGGCGTGGGCGCCGGGCCGGTCCCCTGCGGGGGCACCGAACGGGCCGATGCGGTGCAGTACCTCGGCGTCGTGCCCCTGCTCGGGGAAGAGCCCGGCGTCGAGGAGGACCTCGCGCGTCAGGGGCGCGCCGTGGCGCTCGGCGAAGGAGGCGAACAGCCGGTTGGACGCCGCGTTGTCCGCGGTGATCGTGGTCTCCAGCCGGCACACGTTCCGCTCCTCCGCGGTACGGGCGACCAGGCCGTCCAGGAGGGCGGCGGCCAGCCCGCGGCCGCGGTGCGCCGCGTCGACGGCGACCTGCCAGACGAACAGCGTCTGCGGGGACTCGGGACGGAGGTAGCCGGTGATGAAGGCGGCCGGCTCACCCGCGCCGTCGCGGGCGACGGCGGAGGTGGCGGCGAAGTCCCGGCACCACAGCAGGTAGCTGTAGGAGGAGTTCAGGTCCAGTGCCTTGGAGTCGCGGGCGATACGCCAGATCGCGGCTCCGTCCTCCACGCGTGGGGTGTCGAGCTTGAAGCCCTCCGGCATTTCTCTGATATCGCTTCGGGCACCTGCATGGTCTGCTTGCGCGGCGGTCATGCGAATTCAATTTACCCAGGGAAAAAGGAAAATGCATCGGGGGGAGGGGTTACGTGGAGGGGGGGTGTTGTGTTATCGCGCGGGAGCGCACGAGCGCGCGAAACGCCTGCGCGATGTCCCGGTTTGCCCGGAAAATATGGGGTGAAGCGGACGTGTTGTGGGGTCGGTCACAGCTCCGTAACGTCCTGGCGACGCGCTGGAATTATGTGCTCCGGCGCTAGCGAAATCTTGGCGTTTGAGCTGCGAAAAAGCGGGCAGAAGAATACGGGAAGCTGCGCACTTATGAATAGGGAATTCGCCGGTAAAAGGTGTACCGCAAGAAAAGGTGGAGCGTCCAGGGTGTTTACGTGACGGAGATCGGCGGATGGGCACCGAGTGCATCGCCGGCCACCGTGCGCGGCCCTGCGGACATCGCCCGACCGGAGCATGGGCCGAAAGACGGCCCGCGCGCGCCGGCCCGCCCCCGGTCCCGGTGCCGCCCGGCGTAGAGCGCGTCATACAGTGCGGCCATGAGTGAGAGCGTGGTGCTGCACATCAAGGGGAGGGTCCTGGCCGGGCCGGACGACGTGCGCGACGAACTCTGGGTCGTCGACGGCCGGGTGACGTACGAGCGGCCCGCGGGCGCGCGGGAGGTGACGACCGTACGGGGCTGGGCGCTGCCCGGACTGGTCGACGCCCACTGCCACGTGGGACTCGACGCGCACGGGCCGGTGGACGAGGCGACCAGCGAAAAACAGGCGCTGACCGAGCGGGAGGCGGGCACGCTGCTGCTCCGTGACGCCGGCTCGCCGTCCGACACACGCTGGATCGACGACCGCGAGGACCTGCCGCGCATCATCCGTGCCGGGCGGCACATCGCCCGCACGCGCCGCTACATCCGCAACTACGCCCACGAAATCGAGCCCGAAGATCTGGTCGCCTACGTCGCGCGGGAGGCCCGGCGCGGCGACGGCTGGGTCAAGCTCGTCGGCGACTGGATCGACCGCGAGACCGGTGACCTGGGCGCCTGCTGGCCGCGCGGCGCCGTCGAAGCGGCCATCGCGGAGGCGCACCGGCTCGGGGCCCGCGTCACCGCGCACTGCTTCGCCGAAGAGACCCTCGCCCCGCTGGTCGAGGCGGGCATCGACTGCATCGAACACGCCACCGGCCTCACGGAGGAGACGATTCCGCTCTTCGCCGAGCGGGGCGTGGCGATCGTCCCCACCCTGGTGAACATCGCCACCTTCCCCACCCTGGCGGCCGGGGGTGAAAAGAAGTTCCCCGCCTGGGCGAGCCACATGCGGAGCCTGCACGAGCGCCGCTACGACACGGTACGCGCCGCGTACGACGCCGGGGTGCCCATCTTCGCCGGCACCGACGCCGGCGGCTCCCTCGCGCACGGCCTCATCGCGCAGGAAGTCGCCGAACTGACCAAGGCGGGCATCCCCCCGGTGGACGCGCTCGCCGCCACGACGTGGGGGGCGCGGCGGTGGCTGGGGCGGCCGGGGCTGGAGGAAGGCGCACCGGCGGATCTGGTGGTGTACGACGGGGATCCGCGTGCGGATGTGCGGGTGTTGGGGGCGCCGCGGAGGGTGGTGTTGCGGGGGCGGGTGGTGGGCTAGGTTTTCCGCCCGTTTCCGCCCGTGGCGGCGCGTCGCTGTCGGTGGCGTGGGCCCGGCCCCTCCGGACTTCGTCCTGCGGTGCCGGGCCCTTCCGTACGTGTCAGTCTGCGGCGACGCGGGTGGGGGGACGTCTGCCCCCACCGGCCGTTTGACGCTGTACGGCGGGAGGGGCTGGGCCGGAGGACGAAGTCTGGAGGACCGGGACCGTACCCGGGTGCGGGCAGGCGGCTACCGGCAGGGGTACGGGCCCGGGCCCTACAGACTCCGTCCTCCGGTCCCGATCCCTCCTGTACGTGTCAGTCTGCGGCGGTGTGGGTGGGGGGCGTCTGCCCCTGTCGGTCCTGGCGCGCGCCTGAGCGCTCGTTGCGGGCCATCCAGGCCGCCACCGCCGCGCCCGAGATGTTGTGCCATACGGAGAACACCGCTGCGGGGAGCGCCGCTGCGGGGCTGAAGTGGGCGGTGGCCAGGGAGGCTGCCAGGCCGGAGTTTTGCATGCCTACCTCGAAGGCCATGGCCCGGCCGGCCGGTTTGCCGAGGCGGGCCAGGCGGCCGGCTGCGTAGCCGAGGGTCAGGCCGAGACCGTTGTGCAGGATCACCGCGAGGATCACCAGGGCCGCCGCGTCCTTGATGCGGGCGGCGCTGCCGGATACGACGATCAGCACGATGACGGCGATGGTCAGTGCGGACAGCCACGGCAGGGTGGGGAGTGCCCGGTCGATCCGGCGGCCCGCCACGAGCCGGACCAGGAGGCCGCCCAGTACCGGCAGCAGCACCGTCTTGAGGATGTCGGTCACCATGACGCCGGCGTCCACGTCCAGGAACTGGCCGGCGAGCAGGAGGGTCAGGGGCGGGGTGATCAGGGGGGCCAGGACGGTGGAGACCGTCGCCACCGAGACCGAGAGCGCCACGTCGCCGCGTGCCAGGTACGTCACGACGTTGGAGGCGGTGCCGCTGGGGGCGCAGCCGACCAGGATGACGCCGGCCGCGAGCTGCGGGGGGAGGTGGAGGGCGGTGGCGATCAGCCAGCCCAGGCCGGGCATGATCACGTAGTGGGCGACCAGGCCCAGGCCCACCGCCCAGGGGTGCTTGGCGACCGCCGTGAAGTCCGGTGGGGTCAGGGTCAGGCCCATCGAGAACATCACGACGCCGAGCAGCCACGGGACGGCCGGAGCCCAGCCGGTGAACGGCGCGGGCCACAGCAGCCCGACCGCGCCGGCCGCGATCACCAGGAGCGGGAAGACGGTGACGGCCCGCCGCGCCGCCCGGTCGGAGGCGGGCAGGTCACCGGTGGGGGCGGGGCGCTGGCTGAGCTGTTCGGTCGGCACGGCGGAACCCTAACGCCGGGGTGGGTGTAGGGGGCAGGGGGTTTCGGATGGTGGACGGGAGATCAGTCGGTGAGGGCCTTCGACAGTGCTTCGGTGAAGCGGTCGGTGGTCGGGCGGTCCCGTACGGCCAGCCGTAGCCACTCCGGGCCCAGACCCGGAAACGTGTCGCCGCGCCGTACCGCGAAGCCGAGCGTGCGCAGCCGGGTGCGGACGGCCGCGGCGTCCGGCAGCCGGATCAGGACGAAGGGGCCCTCGGCCGGGGTGGTCACGTGGATCTTCCGGCCGTCGGGGGTGCGGATCTCCGCCAGGCGGGCCAGCAGGTGGTCGCGGTCCGCCGCGATCTGCCGGGCCGCTTCCGCCGCTTCGGCCAGCGCCGCGGGTTCGGAGCACGCTGCGGCCGCGGCGAGCGCGGGCGCCGACACCGGCCACAGGGGCTGGGCCCGTTCCAGGTCCGCGATGGTTTCCGGGGCGGCCAGGACGTAGCCGATGCGCAGGCCCGCCAGGCCCCAGGTCTTGGTCAGACTGCGCAGGACGACGAGTCCCGGCAGGTCCGTACGGGAGGCCAGTGACGCGTGTTCGCCGGGGACCGCGTCCATGAACGCCTCGTCCACGACCAGGGTGCGGCCGGGGCGGGCCAGCCGCGCGATCTCCGCGGCGGGGTGGAGGACGGAGGTGGGGTTGGTGGGGTTGCCGATGATGACGAGGTCGGCGGTTTCGGGGACTTCGGAGGCGGTGAGGCGAAAGCCGTTCCGTTCGGTGAGAAGGACCCGTTCCACCGGGTGGCCCGCGTCGCGCAGCGCGGCCTCGGGTTCGGTGAACTGGGGGTGTACGACGACCGGGCGCCGGGCCCGTACCGCTCGGGCGATCAGGACGAACGCCTCCGCCGCGCCCGCCGTCAGCAGCACCCGCTCCGGAGGGAGCCCGTGTCGTGCCGCCACCGCCGCGCGCGCGGGGCCGCCGTCCGGATAGGCGGCCAGCCCGTCCAGCGAGGCGGCGATCCGCGCCTTGAGCCAGGCCGGCGGCGTATCGGTGCGTACGTTGACCGCGAGGTCGGTCAGGGCGGCGTCCGCGCCGCGTACCTCGGCGTCGCCGTGGTGGCGCAGGTCCGGCTCGTACGGGCGGGAACCGGGTATGCCGGCGGGCGCGGCGGACGGCGGGGTGGTCACGGTCTCTCCTCGGTGCGGTGGGGTGTGGTGCGGGCCCTGGCCACGGCGCAGGTGGCCCGGGCCCCGGGCAGCGACTTGCGCTTGCCGACGACGAGTTCGGCGGGGCCGGGGCCGCCGCCCGCCGCGGTCAGCGCGGCGGCCTCCGCGACGCTCGGCGTGCCGGCGGCGGCCAGCGGCGCGTGGGACGGATGTGGTACGGATACCGCGGCCAGGACCGCGGCCGGGTACGTCAGCAGCGGCACGCCGAGCCGCCGCGCCGCTTCGGCCAGCCCCGGCTCCGACGCCTTGGTGTCCACGGTCGCGAGGGCGGTGACCGCGTCCGGCGGCAGGCCGGCCAGGGTGAGGCTGTCGGCGATCAGCGTCAGGACCTCGGCGGCCGGGACGCCCCGGCGGGCGCCGACGCCGACGACGACCGGTGCCGCGTTCACCGCGACCGCCCCGGGCGCCGGACATGCGGGACGCGCGCCCGGTCGGTAAGCAGGAGTGAGGGGTGCCGGAACCCCGGGGAAGGGGTGAGACCGTGCCGGTGGCCATCGCGCTGGGCGCTTTCCTGATGACGCTGCTCGGCGGCTGGATCGCGCACCGCGTCACCGACCGCAGGCACCTGGTCCTGGGCCTGGCCGGCGGTCTGATGCTGGGCGTGGTCGGCCTCGACCTGCTGCCGGAGGCGCTGGAGGCGGCGGGCGGCGAGGTGTTCGGGGTGCCTGCCGCCCTGCTGTGCTTCGTGCTGGGCTTCCTCGCCACGCACGCGGTCGAACGGCTGCTGGCGGTCCGCAAGGCCGCCCACGGCATGGACCCGGAGGAGCGGGTGCCGCAGGTCGGTCTGACGGCCGCCACCGCCATGGTGGTGCACAGTTTCATGGACGGCTTCGCGATCGGCCTGGCGTACCAGGTGGGCCGGGACATGGCGGTGGCGGTGGCGCTCGCCGTCATCGCCCATGACTTCGCGGACGGCTTCAACACGTACACGATCACCAGCCTGTACGGGAATGCCCGCAACCGGGCGCTGCTGATGCTCGGCGCGGACGCGCTGGCCCCGCTGGCCGGTGCCGCCGCCACCCTGGCGTTCACTCTTCCGGAGCAATGGCTCGGTGTGTACCTGGGCTTCTTCGGCGGTGTGCTGCTCTACCTGGCGACCTCCGACATCCTCCCGGAGGCGCATCACGACCATCCCGCGCTGTCCACGCTGCTGTGCACCGTGGCGGGGGTGGCGTTCATCTGGCTGGTGGTCGGTATCGCGGCGTGACACGGGAGAGGGTGCCGGGCCGGAGCGGCACCGGGCGGGGTGGTCATGGCGTGCCGGCTCCCGCGCCTATGGAGACCCGGCCGTTGCGCCCTTCCAGTACGGCCGTCAGTCCGGGCTCGTCGCCCGCCTCGACGGTGAGCGCGGTCCCCAGCGCGGCCAGTTCGGCGCGGATCGTCGCCGGGTCGGGGTGCGTACCGGAGAACGCCCGCAGCCGTACGACGGGCAGCGCCTCCCCGGCGGCCGGGTGCGGGGCGTCGCCCCAGTCCAGCAGGAACGGCACCAGCCCGCCCGGGCGCGGCGGCGTCAGGGTCCACGACAGGGTGCCGCCGTCCGGCGTCCGGCGGCTCATCGTCACCGGCTCGCCCGGGTCGTAGCCCAGCGCGCGGGCCCGCGCGACGTGTCCGGCCATGCCGTGGACCCGGACCGCCCAGTGGGCCAGCCGCGGACCGGCCAGCGAGTCGATGCCGAACCAGCGCGGCCCCTCGGGGGCGGGCTGCGCGGGGTCCGGACCGATGATCTCCAGGTAGGCGCCGTCGCCCAGCCCCAGCAGGGCGTTGCGGGTGCCCCGGCCGGGGTGCCCGCCGCCCGGCACCGGCCGGACGCCGGTCAGCGCGGCGACCTCGGCGGCGGTGCTCTCCAGATCGGGGGTGGCGAGGACCAGGTGGTCCAGTACGGCGTCAGCCACGGGGGGCCTCCAACGGCGGGCGGGCAGCGGCGCCCGCCGCCAGGCGGCGGGCCAGCGACGGCTCGGCCGCCCAGTGGACGTGCAGGTACGAGGCGTGCACTCCGTCCTGGACGTGGCCCTCCACCCGGCGTGCGGTATGGGTCATGCCCCAGGCGGGGGACGTGCCCGCGCCCGGTTCCAGCACCGTACGGTGGAATTCGTGGCCGCGCACCCGCGTACCCGCCGCGGCAAGGGCGTTGTCGCTCAGCGCCACCGCCTCCCGGTAGCCCAGTGTGAGCCGCTGCGACATCCGCGCGTCGGCGGGCAGGACCCCGCACATCGGCTTGCCGTCCAGGGACCGTGACAGGTACAGCAGCCCCGCGCACTCGGCGACGACCGGTGCGCCGGAGGCCGCCAGGGCCACCACGGACCGGCGCAGCGGCTCGTTCGCCGACAGTTCGGCCGCGTACATCTCGGGGAAGCCGCCGCCGATCACCAGGGCCTGTGTCCCGGCGGGCAGCCGCTCGTCCCGCAGCGGGTCGAACACGGCCACCTCCGCACCGGCGGCCGTCAGCAGCTCGGCGTGCTCGGCGTAGGAGAACGTGAACGCGGCGCCGCCCGCGACGGCCACCACCGGCTTGCCGGTCACGCTGCTCGCTCCGCTTCGAGCCACGGCCTGCGCCGGGTCCCAGGCCGTGCCCGGCAGCTCCGGCGCGCTGTGCGCCAGCGCCAGCAGCGCCTTGAGGTCGCAGCCCTCCCGTACCTGCGCGGCCTGCGCCCGTACGGAATCCACCGCCTCGGCCTGCCGCTCGGCCACCGGGACCAGGCCCAGGTGCCGCGACGGCGTCTGCACCTGCGGTGCCCGGCGCAGCGCGCCCAGCACCGGCACGCCCGCCTCGTCCAGCGCCGCGCGCAGCAGTTCCTCGTGCCGGTCCGAGCCGACCTTGTTCAGGATCACCCCGGCCAGCCGCACCCCCGGGTCCCAGGACGCGAAGCCGTGCACCAGCGCCGCCACCGACCGGGACTGCGCCGAGGCGTCCACGACCAGCACCACCGGCGCCCGCAGCAGCTTGGCGACCTGCGCGGTGGAGGCCAGTTCGCCGTACCCGGAGGCGCCGTCGTACAGGCCCATCACGCCCTCGACCACCGCCAGGTCGGCGCCGGCCGAACCGTGCAGGAACAGCGGCTCCACCTGGTCGGGGCCGCACAGGTACGCGTCCAGGTTGCGGCCGGGGCGGCCGGTCGCCAGCGCGTGGTAGCCCGGGTCGATGTAGTCGGGGCCCACCTTGTGCGCGGAGACCGTCAGCCCGGCCTCGGTGAAGGCCGCCATCAGGCCGGTGGCGACGGTCGTCTTGCCGGTGCCCGAGGCGGGCGCGGCGATGACGAGCCGGGGGATGGTGCTCACTGCTCGGCTGCTCCTGGTGCTGCGGTGCCCGGCGCCGGGGCCGTGCGGGGTGCCCGAATCACCACTCGATGCCCCGCTGGCCCTTCTGGCCCGCGTCCATCGGGTGCTTGACCTTGGTCATCTCGGTCACCAGGTCCGCGAAGTCGCACAGCTCCTGCGGCGCGTTGCGGCCCGTGATGACGACGTGCTGGGTGCCGGGTCGGTCGCGCAGGACGGAGACCACCTCGGCGGGGTCCACCCACCCCCAGTGCATCGGGTACGCGAACTCGTCCAGCACGTAGAGCTTGTACGTCTCGGCGGCCAGGTCCCGCTTGACCTGCTCCCAGCCCTCGCGGGCCGCCTCCTCGTTGCTGAACTGGGAGTCGCGCTGCACCCACGACCAGCCCTCACCCATCTTGTGCCAGGCGACCGTGCCGCCCTCGCCGGTGCCGCCCAGCACCCGCAGCGCGCGCTCCTCACCCACCTTCCACTTCGCCGACTTCACGAACTGGAACACCCCGACCGGCCAGCCCTGGTTCCAGGCCCGCAGCGCCAGCCCGAAGGCGGCGGTGGACTTGCCCTTGCCGGGGCCGGTGTGGACGAGGACCAGCGGCCGGTTGCGGCGCTGGCGGGTGGTGAGTCCGTCTTCCGGGACGACGGACGGCTTTCCCTGTGGCATTACGCGGCCCTCCGGGTGGTGTGGTGGGTGCCCTGTCCGCGGACGTCGCGGACGAGCGCGGAAACACTGTCCGCGCGCAGTTCGTCGAGGGTGACGGCGGTGCCCTGGAGGTCCCGGGCCAGCTCGCGGGCCAGACCCAGCCGTACGGGGCCCGCCTCGCAGTCCACGACCACCGAGGCGACGCCCTCGGCGCCCAGCAGCCGCGCCGCGCGCGAGGTGCGCGCCAGCGGGTCGGGGCCGCCGGTGGACCGCCCGTCGGTGACGACCACCAGCAGCGGCCGGCGCGAGGCGTCCCGCAGCCGCTCGACGCGCAGCACCTCATGGGCCTTGAGCAGGCCCGCGGCCAGCGGCGTCCGGCCGCCGGTGGGCAGCGACTCCAGCCGGGCCGCGCCCGCCTCGACCGACGAGGTGGGCGGCAGCGCCAGCTCCGCCTCCGCCTTGCGGAAAGTGATCATGCCGATCTTGTCGCGCCGCTGGTACGCGTCGAGCAGCAGCGAGAGCACCGCGCCCTTGACCGCGCTCATCCGCTTGCGCGCCGCCATCGAACCGGACGCGTCCACCACGAACAGCACGAGGTTGCCCTCGCGGCCCTCGCGCACCGCCTCGCGCAGATCGTCCCGGCGGACGACCAGCCCGGGTCCGCTGCGCCCGCGCGCCACCTGGTGCGGCGCGGCGGCCTGCACGGTCGCGGCGAGGTGCAGCTTGGTCAGGGTGCCCTGCGGGCGGCGGGCGCCGGTGGTCCGGCCGTGCGCCGTACGGGCGCGGGAACGGCGGCCGTCCGCGCCCTCGCCGAGGCCCGGCACGTCCAGCCGCCGGGTACGGAACGGGTCGCCCGCCGCGACGGCGGCCTTCTCGCCGCCTCCGGGGGCTTCCTCTTCCGCGTTCCGGGAGTGGGCCTTCGGGTCGGCGGGAGCCGGGTCCGCCTCCGGGGCCGGCGACTGCTCGGGCAGCTGCGGCTGGTCGTGCGGGGTCTGGTCGTGCGGTGCCTGCGCGTCCTGGCTCTGCGGGCCGTCCGTGCCGCCGTCGCCGTCCTGCGGGGGCTGCCCGCCGCCCGGTCCGTCGGGGCCGTCCTCCGGGCCGCCGTCCGGTTCCGGGTCGGGCTCCGGGTCGTCGTCCGCGCCGAACTCCTCCAGGATCTGGTCGAGTTTGTCCTCGTCCAGGCCCGGGGCGTCGAACGGGTTGCGGCGGCGCCGGTGGGGGAGCGCCAGCAGGGCGGCCTGCCGTACGTCTTCCTCGCGGACCTCCGTACGGCCCGCCCAGGCCGCCAGCGCGCCGGCGGTGCGCGCCATCACGATGTCCGCGCGCATACCGTCCACCTCGAACCCGGCGCAGACGGCGGCGATTTGCCGCAGCACCGCGTCCCCCAGGACGACATCCGGCAGCAGTGCCCGCGCGGCGGCGATCCGCTCCCGCAGCTCGCCCTCCTCGGCGGCCCAGCGCGCGGCGAAGCCCTCCGGGTCCGCGTCGTAGTCCAGGCGGCGCCGTACGACCTCGACCCGCTGGTCCGGCTCGCGGGACGCGGCGACCTCCACGGTCAGGCCGAAGCGGTCGAGCAACTGCGGGCGCAGTTCGCCTTCTTCTGGGTTCATGGTGCCGACGAGCAGGAAGCGCGCGGCGTGCCGTACGGAGACGCCTTCGCGTTCCACGTACGAGGCGCCCATGGCGGCGGCGTCCAGCAGCAGGTCCACGAGGTGGTCGTGGAGGAGGTTGACCTCGTCCACGTACAGGATGCCGCGGTGCGCGTCCGCCAGCAGGCCCGGCTCGAACGCCTTCACGCCCTCCGACAGGGCCCGTTCGATGTCCAGCGCGCCGACGAGGCGGTCCTCGGACGCGCCGACCGGCAGCTCCACCATGCGGGCCGGGCGCTCCTCGGAGCCGCCCGCCTCGTGGGGGCCGTCCGGGCACGCGGGGTCCGGCGCGGTGGGGTCGCAGGAGAACCGGCAGCCGGTGACCACCGGGACGTCCGGCATCAGCGCCGTCAGGCCACGCACGATCGTGGACTTCGCGGTGCCCTTCTCGCCGCGGACCAGCACCCCGCCGATGGCCGGCGAGATGGCGTTGAGCAGCAGGCTCAGCCGCATGTCGGACATGCCGACGACCGCGGTGAACGGGTAAGGGACCGATGCCATTAAGGAGTACCCCCTTCGAGGGACGTGCGATGTGCGGGCGGTGCGGGAGCGGCCGGGGCGGGGGACGGCGGCGGTATCGGCGGCGCCCCCGGCGGTACGAACGGCAGCCCGGCCGGGACCCCGTCCTCGATGAGCCGCAGCAGCGCGTCCGTGTCCGCGTGCTCCTCGATCAGGTCGCCCAGCTTGTCGAGCTGCTCCTCGCGCAGCGCGGCGAAGCTGGTGTCCGGCGCCGGGACGAACGCGCGGCCCGCGTCGGCGGCCACCCGCCGCAGGAACGCCCGCCGGAAACCGTCGCTCTCCAGGGAGCCGTGCCAGTGGGTGCCCCAGACGGCCCCGGACCGGCAGCCTTCCAGGAACGGCTCCCCGCCGTCGACCTCCGCCACGCCGTGGTGGATCTCGTACCCCTCGACCGGCTCGCCCAGCGCCTCGCCGGTCGGCCGGGCCAGCGTCTTCTGAGCCGCGAACCGTACGCGTACGGGCAGCAGCCCCAGCCCGTCCACGGTCCCGGCCTTCGACTCGACCTCGTCCTCGATGCGCTCGCCCAGCATCTGGAAGCCGCCGCAGATGCCGAGCACCGGGCGGCCCTCCGCGGCCCGTCGCCGCACCGCGTCCGCGATGCCGCGCTCGCGCAGCCACTGGAGGGCGCGCACGGTGCCGCGGGTGCCGGGCAGCACCACCAGGTCGGCGTCGGCCAGCTCCTCGGGGCGGTCCACGAAGCGCACCACGACGCCCGGTTCGGCGGCCAGCGCGTCCACGTCGGTGAAGTTCGACATCAGCGGTACGGCGGCCACGGCGACGCGCAGCACGTCCGCGCCGTGCGGCGGCGCGACGACGCTCTCGCGGACCGCGCCGCGCAGCGACACCCTCAGGCCGTCCTCCTCGTCGATGCCGAGGCCGTGCGCGAACGGCAGCACCCCGAGAGTGGGCCGCCCGCTCAGCCCCCTCAGCATCTCCAGGCCGGGTTCCAGCAGCGTCACATCGCCGCGGAACTTGTTGACGAGATAGCCCGCGACCAGCGCCTGGTCCTCCCGGGACAGCAGCGCCGTGGTGCCGAAGAACGAGGCGAACACGCCGCCCCGGTCGATGTCGCCGACCACCACGACCGGAATGCGGGCGGCGCGCGCGATGCCCATGTTCACGATGTCGGTGCGCCGCAGGTTGATCTCCGCGGGGCTGCCGGCGCCCTCGCAGATCACCGCGTCATGCGTACGGCGCAGCTCCTGGAGGCAGTCCGTGACCGTACCGAGCAGCCGTTCCTGGCGCCCCGCGTGGTAGCCGCGCGCGCTCAGCTCGCCCACCGGCTTGCCCATCAGCACGACCTGGCTGCTGCGGTCACTGCCCGGCTTGAGCAGTACGGGGTTCATCAGCGCGCTCGGCTCGACGCGCGCCGCCGCGGCCTGCATGGCCTGCGCCCGCCCGATCTCCGCGCCCTCGCGCGTCACGAACGAGTTCAGCGACATGTTCTGCGCCTTGAAGGGCGCCACCTTGACGCCCTTGCGGGCCAGCCAGCGGCAGATGCCCGCCGTCACCACGCTCTTGCCCGCGTCGGACGTGGTGCCGGCCACCAGCAGCCCGCCGCCCAGCGGCGCCCCACTCGAACCGTTCACCTGGCACTCCTCGCCGTCCGTACGTTGCTGCTGCTCACTTGGACCTCCCGGCCGTACGGGACCGGCGTACCGCACCGGCCGCCAGACGGCCCGTGACCGTGGCCGCCAGGGCCAGCGCGCTCACCCGGCGCGACAGCCGTACGGCCCGGTCGATGTCCGCCACCGCGACGGGGCGCCCGGTGCCGCCGTTGAGCACCGGCCGGTGCTCGACCCGGCCGCCGTACGCCAGGGTGCCGCCCAGCCGTACGCCCAGCGCGCCCGCGAACGCGGCCTCCACCGGGCCCGCGTTGGGGCTCGGGTGCGATGCGCCGTCCTGCTGCCAGGCGCGCCACGCGCCCCGCCGGTCGGGGCCGGCCAGGACCGCCAGCGCGGCGGTCAGCCGGGAGCCGGGGAATCCGGCCACGTCGTCGAGGCGGGCCGAGGCCCACCCGAAGCGGCGGTAGCGCGGTGATTTGTGGCCCACCATCGCGTCCAGCGTGTTGACGGCACGGAACGCCAGCAGCCCCGGGACGCCCGCGACCGCGCCCCACACCAGGGCGCCGACCACCGCGTCCGAGGTGTTCTCGGCGACGGACTCGACCACCGCGCGCGCCATCTGCTGTCCGTCCAGGGCCTGCGGGTCGCGCCCGCACAGGTGCGGCAGGCGCTCGCGCGCCACGTCGAGGTCGCCCACGGCGAGCGCCCCGCCGACGGCCCGCGCCTCGCGGCCCAGCGAGGTGCCGCCCAGGACGGACCAGGTGGCGGCGGCGGTCAGCGCCACGGAGGCGGCGGGGGAGCGGCGTACGGCACGGGTGAGGAGCGCGGCACCGGCGGCGGTTCCGCCCGCGCACAGTGCGGTGTGCAGGGCCCCGCGCCCGCGGTCGTCGCGCCACAGGCGGCGCTCCACGGCCGCCGCGGCCCGCCCGAAGGCGGCCACCGGGTGGCCGCGCCGGGGATCGCCCACGACCAGGTCGCCGAGGAAACCCAGGGCCGCGCCGCACGCGTAGCCGGCGTGTTCGGCACGCATCGGATCAGACCGCCGTCGCGCCTCGGAGGGGCAGCGGGGTACGTCCAGCAGGTCTCGAACTGCGGCCGGGCATGGCGGTAGGTCCTCACTCAGGGTCCGCGCCCTGGTTCGACGGGTACGGCGACGAGAGTCTCCTGGCTCCCCGGATCGGCGCTTCCCCCGGCCTTCCAGTCCGTACGGAACCCGCGTCCCGGACGCGGACCGTGGCCCTTGATGGAGGAGCGCTCCCCGGTGACAGTGGCGGGACCGCGCCGGATTCTCACCGGACTTCCTCATCTGTCGCCGATTGGCTCCGGCAGTCCACCACGCTCCGCGAAGCCCGTCAACTCGCGCTTGACCTGCGGCGCGGGGCCCGCTCACGGCTGTGTCCAAGGCCACAGCGCCCCGGGCCCCGGGCCCGGCATACGGCGACGGGGTGCCCGGTGGCCGCGGCGGGTGCCGCGGCCACCGGACGCCCCGGGGCGCCGTGCCGGTGCCGGTCAGGCGGCGACGATCAGGTAAATGCCGTACGCCACGGCCGCCGCGCACAGCGCGAAGCAGGCGTACGCACCGGTCCGCGCCGCCCCGCCGGCGGCCACCGCCTCGCCCTCCTGGCGCGGCTTGCGGGACGTACCGACGATGCCGAGGGTGAACAGGCCCACGATGCCGACCGTCACGACCAGCGTGACGCCGAAGACCTGGCCGAGCGCTGCCCAGTCGATGCTCATTGCGTTCTCGTTCCTTCGTGGAAGCCGGGGAGGCGTACGGCGGGGTCAGCCGGCGGCCGAGCCGGCCTTGGCGCGGCGCTTGGTCCGGTGCGTCTCGTGCGGGTGGGCGGCCACCGGATCGGCGGTCACCGGGTCGGCGATCACCGGGGCCGCGCCGACCGGGTCGGCGAGCGGCGCGTCGGCCATCGCGGGCGCCGGGATCGTAGCCTCGACAGCCTCGGCCGCCGCGGGGACGGGCCCGACCGGGCCGGCGGGCGGCGGCGAGACGGCCTGCAGGGCGGCGGTGACGACGCCCGCGGGCTCCGCGGCCGGTCCCTCGTTGACGTTGGTGTGGTCCACCGGCTTGCGCCGGGAGGCCGCCCAGATCGCCCCGCAGACGGCGAGTGCGAGGACCGCGACGGCCGCGATGCCCCAGTCGCCCTGGTCCGCCAGCAGCGCGGCGCCCGCCGCGACCAGGCCGGCGGCCGGCAGCGTCAGGCCCCAGGCGACGACCATCCGGCCCGCCGTGGACCAGCGCACCACGCCGCCCTTGCGGCCCAGCCCGGAGCCCATGACGGAGCCGGAGCAGACCTGGGTGGTGGAGAGCGCGAAGCCGAGGTGGGAGGAGGCCAGGATGGTGGCCGCGGCGCCGGTCTGGGCGGCGAAGCCCTGCGGCGGCTGAATGTCGGTGATGCCCTTGCCCATCGTGCGGATGATCCGCCAGCCGCCCAGGTACGTGCCGAGCGCGATGGCCAGACCGGCCGAGGCGATGACCCACAGCGGCGGGTCGGCGTGCGGCGCCACGACGCCGCCGGTGATCAGCGCCAGGGTGATCACACCCATCGTCTTCTGGGCGTCGTTGGTGCCGTGAGCGAGGGAGACCAGCGCGGCGGAGGCGATCTGCCCGGCGCGGTAGCCCTTGGCGGTGTCCTCCTCGGCGCGGTTGCGGGCCAGCCGGTACGTCAGCCGGGTCGCGGCCATCGAGGCCAGGCCGGCCACGATCGGCGCGGCGACGGCCGGGATGAGGACCTTCATGACCACGGCGCCGCCGTGCACGCCGCTCGCGCCGACGGACACCAGGGTCGCGCCGATCAGACCGCCGAAGAGGGCGTGCGAGGAGCTGGAGGGGAGCCCGGCGAGCCAGGTGACGAGGTTCCAGATGATGGCGCCGACCAGTCCGGCGAAGATCACTTCTGGTCTGATGCCGGCGGTCTCGTCGATGATGCCGCCGGAGATGGTCTTGGCGACCTCCACGGACAGGAACGCGCCGAGCAGGTTGAGGGCCGCCGACATCGCCACCGCTGCCTTGGGCTTGAGCGCCCCGGTGGAAATGGTGGTGGCCATGGCGTTGGCCGTGTCGTGGAAGCCGTTCGTAAAGTCGAACACCAAGGCCGTGACGATCACGATCCCGATGAGAAGCGTGATGTGTTCCATTCACCCAGGCAATCAGTTCGATGGTCAGTAACGCTCGGGACCGTACGGACGACGGGTGAACGGAAGGTGAACTGGGCCGGGCGCCGCGGTGACGCCCCCGCAGGGGTAGCGCGGAGGCGTCCGAGGCGTCACGCGGGCCCCGTACGTATCGGCACGGGAGCCCCGCGTGTCCCGGGCGTACCGGACCCCGTGGGGCATATGCCCAGGCCCCATGACGTCCCGCGCCCGGTCTCCCGGCTCAGCCCCGGGCGAAGCGCCGGAGCTGCGCGGCCGTGCCGTTCCACTTGTTCTGGTCGCCCGGCAGCGCGCCGTGGTTCGCGTACTGCCAGAAACTCGGGTACGCCCAGCCGGCCGGCAGCTTGCCGGGCGTGCTGTGCCAGTTCGCCAGCCACAGCGGGTGGGTGGCGGCGAACGCCCGGCTGCCGCCGGTGCAGCCGTTCCACCACCGCGCCGTCGTGTAGATCACCGGCCGCCGCCCGGTCTGCCGCAGCACCTCGTTGCTGAACCCGCGGATCCACCGGACCAGCGCCGCGCGGCTCATGCCGAAGCACGCCCGCCCCGAGTTGTACGGGTTGTGCTCGATGTCGAGGGCCGGCGGCAGCGTCCGGCCGTCCGGCCTCCACCCGCCGCTGTGGCGCAGGAAGTGCCGGGCCTGCGCGGCGCCGGAGGACGCGTTCGGCACGCCGAAATGGTAGGCGCCGCGCAGCAGACCGGCCTTGCGCGCGCCGCGGTACTGCCCCGAGAAGTGCGGGTTGCGGTACCAGTTCGACTCCGTGGCCTTGACGTAGACGAAGCGGCCGCCCTTCGCCCGTACGTCCCGCCAGTCGACGGCGCCCTGGTGGGAGGAGATGTCGTGGCCGAGCGGCTTGCCCGCGGCCTCGGCGGGCGGTGCGGGTACGGCGGTGTACAGGACCGCGGTCAGCGCGCCGAGGGCGAGCGTGGCGGCGGTGAGGCGGCGTCTGGCACGCGGCTGGCGCGGGTGCTGCGGGGCGCCCGCCGCGGGCCGCGGGCCGGGCTGGTGATCGTGGTCACGGGCCATGGTTCCCTCCCGGAATCTCCCCAGGACGACGACGTACGGGAACTGCTGCGTGCGGGCATGGCTACGTGCGGGCGTGGCGGTGTACGGCATGACGGCGTACGGGCGTCATGGCGTACGGGCATGGCTACGTCCATGACAAATCTCCGGAAGAGTACCGAGTGATCCGTACAAGGCGGTCGATGCTCGGTCAATCCCCACCGAGGTGTCACCGGTCCGACATGGCGGATACCGGAAGGCGGGGGTCCGCCCCACGGCCACGCGCCCGGCCCGTACGGTGTCCGCAGCCACCCGCGCACCACCCCCGCGCACCCCGGCGGGGACGCGCCCGCACAGCACACCGGAGGGCCTACGCATGACGGACCGGGAAGCCATCGACCGCGCCTGGGACGAGCTGGTCGCCACCGCCCGCCGCACGGTCGCCGACGGGCTGGTCGTCGGCACCTCCGGCAACGTCTCCGTACGCGTCGGCGACCTCGTCCTGGTCACGCCCAGCGGCGTCCCCTACGACCGGCTCGGGCCCGGCGACCTCACCGCGGTCGGCCTCGACGGGCGCCCCGCCCGCGGCACGCTCCGGCCCACCAGCGAGCTGCCCATGCACCTGGCCGTCTACCGCGCCACCGGCGCCCGCGCCGTCGTGCACACCCACGCCGCGCACGCCACCGCCGTCTCCACCCTCGTCACCGAACTCCCGCCCGTGCACTACATGACCGCGGCCCTCGGCGGCCCCGTCCGCGTCGCCCCGTACGCCCTGTACGGCACCGAGGAGTTGGCCGAGAACATGCTCGCCGCCCTGCGCGACCGCACCGGCTGCCTCCTGCGGAACCACGGCACCATCGTGTACGGCGGCACCCTTGACGAGGCGTACGACCGCACCGCCCAGCTGGAGTGGATGTGCCGCGTCTGGCTCGCCGCCAGCTCGCTGCCCGGCCGCGAACCCGCCCTGCTGACGCCGGAACAGGTCGCCGCGGCCGGTGACCGGCTGCGCGGCTACGGGCAGCCCGGCTGACGTGCGGCGCCCGCCGCAGCCGCCCCGCCTGCCGCGTCCCGGCCCGGCCGCGCGCCGCCGCGCCCGCCGTCACCCGGCCGCTCCCGCCCACTGGCCGAGGCCGCCGGACTTGTCCACACTGGGGAGGATGCGTCTGGGTACTGCGGCGGCAGCGGCCGCCACCACGGTGATCGGTGCCGGCGCGGCCGCGGTGGCGGCCGGCCGGTACGCCAGCGACATGGTCCTCAAACCCGCGCCGGACCGGCCGTTGCCGGGCGACCCCCGGCTCACGGTGCACTCCACCGGTCCCGGGCGGATCACACTCACCCGCAGCCTCGCCTCGCTGCGGCCCGGTACGTACGGCCTGACCGGCGCGGGCGCCCATGCGATCGTCGGCCCGGTCGTGGACGACGTACCGCATCCGGCCGACACGGTCGTCCGCCGTCTGGAGCGGGTCACCCACGGCACCCTCCAGCCGGGCGCCCGGATGAGGCTCACCCCTCAGGTGCACATCGGCAACCCGCGCGACGCGCTGGGCCTCGACTGCGCCGATGTCGACATTCCCGGCGAACTGGGGGCCCTGCCCGCCTGGTTCGTGCCGGGCGCCCGGGAGACCTGGGTGATCACCGTGCACGGCCTGGGCACCACCCGCGAGCACCCCATGGTCCTCATGCCGTTCCTCAGCGACCAGCGGCTGCCCGTCCTCGACCCGGCCTACCGCAACGACCCGGGCGCCCCGCCCACCGCCGACGGCATCAGCCACCTCGGCGACGCCGAATGGCGCGATCTGGACGCCGCGATCCGCTACGCGATCCGGTACGGCGCGGAGCGCGTCGTCCTGCACGGCTGGTCCACCGGCGCGTCCATGGCCCTGCGCGCCGCCGCCAACTCCGGACTGCGCGACCGCATCGCCGGCCTCGTCCTGGACTCGCCGGTGCTGGACTGGCAGGCCACCGTCCGCGCCCTGGCCGCCGCCCGCCGCACCCCGCGCCCGCTGCTGCCGCTGGCGGTACGCGCCGCCGAGGGCAGCACCGGCCTGCACGCCGACCGGCTGGCCGACGCCTGGGTCCCGGACCTGCTCACGGTGCCGACCCTGCTGATCCACGGCCCCGACGACACCCTCGCCCCGTGGTCCGCCTCCCGGGAACTCGCCGCCCGCCGCCCCGACCTGATCACCCTTCACCCGGTACCGCACGCGCCCCACGCGGCCATGTGGAACGCGGATCCGGCCAGGTATGAGGAAACGTTGCGGCGGTTTCTTACGCCGCTGATGTGAGGGGGCGGCGGGGAGGGTGCTGGGGGAGGGGAGTGCGGGGGCGCAGAACCCGGACGACCGGGAGCGCGGGGAGCGTGGGCCCGGCCGACCGGCCGCGAATGTCCCAGGTGACCGGCCCGTGAACCCGTGGCGACCGGCACACGGGCCCGTGATGACGCCCTCGTGCGCCCCTCGGGCGACGCTCTCCCGGAACGTACCGACCGTTCCGATTGGGCTTTCGGGCCGTCAACGGGAAGACTGCCCCTGTGACGTCCCGTACTCCGCGCGACTCCCGGCTCCGACTCGTCCCCCGTCAACCGATTGCCGCCGCCCGCCGAGCGGTGAGCACCCGGGCCGCCCGACCGGCGCCCCGGCCGCCGCAGGGCACGCCGCCGCCCGCCGAACTGGCGCGGCAGGCCCGTGCCTGTCTGGCCGGTGCCGTACGGCTCGCCCGCTGGGCCGACGGCGAGTACGGCGCGGGCGCCGGGCTTCGGGCCGGCGCGGACGGCGCGCTGCCCGCGGAAGTCGCCGAACAGGCCGCGCACGATCTGCGGCTGACCGTGCACCAGGTCCGTACGGACTGGGACCTGGCCCGGCTGGCCGGACTCGTCGAACTGCACGGCGGCGTGGCCCGCCCCGGCTGGCGGCTGCGCGCCTGGGAGCGTGACGACACCGCCGCGCTGCGCGGCTGGGTCGCGCTCTTCGACGCCTGGTCGCTGGCGCGCCCCGCTCCGCCCGGCGCCGGCCCGACCGCCGTCGCCGAGGTGGTCGAGGCCGTGCCGCAGCTGCTCTCCCTGCTGCATCTGTCGGCCGGCCCGGTCCGGCTCCCGGTCCTGCTGGACATGCTGGAACAACGGGTCGCGGAACTCCGCACCGAGCGCTGCGAGGTGCCGTACGGGCCCGACCGGGGCGCGGAGACAGGAGCCGCCCGGCCGGCGGCCGCTCCCGCCGGCAGGCAGCCCGACGCCCCGGACGCCACCGCCCCGGACGCCGCCGAGGCGGTGAGTGACGCCGCGGGGGTGTCACTCGCGGTGCTCCTGGACTGGGCCCTGGACGGCCTCGCCGCCGTCGGCGCGCTCGTCGTGCGCGACGGCGCGAAGACCGGCGTGCCCGCCGAACGCGAAGCGCTGCTCACCCCCCTCGGCAACTGGTCGGTCTGGGTCAAGCTGGAACAGATCTGCGTCGCCGCGCAGAGCCCGGCGGGCAACATCGAGCAGTCCGCCGAGGCGATGCTGCGCGGCTGCGCCCGGCTGACCCCGGGCCCGGCACGCGCCGAATACCGCGCCTGGCTGGCCGCCCGGTCCGCGGGCAGCGCGGTCGAGGAACTGCTCGACGTGGCCCGCGGCGAGGACGCGCTGCTGCGCGGCCTCGCCTTCGAGGCGCTGCGCGCGGTCGGCGCCCCGGCGGAGCCGGCCGTGCGCGCCGCCGCCGACGAGCCGGGCCTGCGGCCGTACGCCCTGCTCTGGCTGGTCGAGCACGAGGGCGGCGACCCGGAGACCGCGCCGGACGTGCTCACCCGCGAGGAGTCCACCTGGCTGTGGGTGGACACCGCCGCGGCCGTCGCCGACCACGGCGAGAGCCAGCTGCTGGTCCGCCACCTCGAATCGGCCGTCCAGGGCTCGGTCCCGCGCCTGCTGGAGGAGGTACGGGCGGTCGGCCACCCGCGCACCGTGCAGGTCCTGGTCGCGCTGGCCGCCGCCCACCCCGACCCGGCCCTCGCCAAGGCCGTACGGCGGGCCGCCTTCCAGGTCCACACGGGCGGCGCCTGACGCTCCCGGGGCGGGCGGCCGGACCCGTGCGCGGAGTCCGGCGCCCGTCCCTCAGCTCTGCGGCAGCGCCGGCGCGTACGTCCCGAAGGTCCAGAGGTTGCCCTCCAGATCGCGGGCCGTGTACTCACGGGAGCCGTAGTCCTGGTCCGTGAGCGGCAGGACTATCTCCGCCCCGGCCCGCTCGGCCCGCCGGTGATGCGCGTCCGGGTCCGTGACGGTCGTGTACACGCCGATCGGGCCGCTGTCGCCCAGCGCTTCTTCGTACGGCCCGCCGCTGCCCTTCGTGCCCAGCATCACCACGCCGTTCCCGAAGCACAGCTCGGCGTGCAGGACCGTGCCGTCCTCGCTCTCGTACAGCGCGGTCTGCCGGAAGCCGAAGGCTTCCGTGAGCTGCTTGATCGCCGCCTTCGCGTCGCGGTAGCGCAGCGCCGGACAGAATGTGGGCGTCCCCGCCGCCACCTCGGTCATGACGATCACCTT
This sequence comes from Streptomyces rimosus, assembly GCF_008704655.1. Classification (NCBI taxonomy): domain Bacteria; kingdom Bacillati; phylum Actinomycetota; class Actinomycetes; order Kitasatosporales; family Streptomycetaceae; genus Streptomyces; species Streptomyces rimosus. The sequence continues at coordinate 7,263,433 of NZ_CP023688.1, forward strand.
CCCTGCCTGTGATCAGACTCCGCGGACCTCGCTCTGAGACCCACATCACAGTCTGGCACCGGGGTCTGACAACGCCCTCCGAACGCCCCCCGACCAGCGACGACCGGCAGGATGACCGGCGCGACGACCAGCGGAGCGGGCGCGTGCAGCGGCTCAGCGGAACGTGTCGCAGCGCGCCATGTTCCCCGTACGGAACCCGGTCGAGAACCACTGCTGCCGCTGCGCCGAGGACCCGTGCGTCCAGCTCTCCGGCGTGACCCGGCCCTGGAAGCGCTCCTGGATGCGGTCGTCGCCGACCGCGGCCGCCGCGTCGAGGCCGTCGCGTACGTCCGCCTCGGTGAGGCTGGTGATCAGGGGCCGGCCGGTGGACTCCTGCGGCGTATCGGTCGCGTGCCGGGCCCACACCCCCGCGTAGCAGTCGGCCTGGAGCTCGACCTTGACCGAGCCGCTGTCCGCGCCCGGCCGGCCGCCCTGCGAGCGGCTCAGCGTGCCCGTCAGGTTCTGGACGTGATGGCCGTATTCGTGCGCCACGACGTACGCCTGCGCGAACGGCCCGCCACTGGAGCCGAACTTCGTGCGCAGTTCCCGGAAGAAGTCCAGGTCCAGATAGACCTTGCGGTCGCCGGGGCAGTAGAACGGCCCGACCGCCGAGGTCGCGGACCCGCACGCGGTGTCCGCGCGGCCGGTGAACAGGACCGTCGGCGCCCGCTCGTACGCGGCGCCGCGCCGCCGGAACTCCTGCTGCCAGAAGGACTGCGCGCTGTTGACGACGGCCACCGTCCGGCAGTCCTCGCGGCTGTTGGCGTCCTGCCCGGTCCGGCACCGCTCCTGGACCCGCTCGGCCGGGGAGGCGTTGGGCTCCGGCGACTGATCGGTGTCCGTCAGTCCCAGCTCGTTCGGCCCGATGCCGAAGAACAGCCCGGCCACCAGTGCGATCAGGCCCGCCAGCCCGCCGCCGAGGGTGGCCCGCCCGCCGGGCAGCCGGCTGCCGCGCCGGTCCTGGACCTGCGAGGTGTCCAGCCCGGCGTCGTCGTCGAACTGCATGGCCGTACCGCCCTCCGCCGCCCGGCCCCGTTCCGGCTCGTCTCCGTGGGGATCACACCGTCTGTGCCCCATCCAGCCGCGCCCACCCGCCCATCGCGACCCCGGACGGCCGAACGGGCGAGCGGAGAGGAGGGAGAACAGCGGGGGCGAGAGCGGACGCGCACGGTCCGCCTCTCATCCCGCCGCACCGACGGCCCGGAAAAACTGGTTGCACGTCACCGTTAGACTGGTCCGTATGGCAATTCTCCTCGCGCATTAGACGGCGTCGGCGCGCCGTTCAGGCCGCCCGTCCGCACCGGCCCTGCCGTGCGGGGCGCGCGCCGCCGCGCGGCTGTGATCATCCCCGTCCCTTCCGCTGTCCTCACTGCCCTGGAGTCTTACCCGTGATCACCGCCTCCGGCCTGGAGCTGCGCGCCGGCGCCCGTGTCCTGATCGAGTCCGCTTCGTTCCGTATCGCCAAGGGCGACCGGATCGGTCTGGTCGGCCGCAACGGCGCGGGCAAGACGACCCTCACCAAGGTCCTGGCGGGCGAGGGCATGCCCGCGGCCGGCACGGTCACCCGCTCCGGCGACGTCGGCTACCTGCCGCAGGACCCGCGCACCGGCGACCTGGACGTGCTCGCCCGCGACCGCATCCTCTCCGCGCGCGGCCTGGACACCGTCCTGCGCAAGATGCGCGAGAACGAGGACCGGATGTCCAACGGCAAGGGCGCCACCCGCGAGAAGGCGATGAAGAAGTACGAGCGCCTGGAGACGGAGTTCCTGACCAAGGGCGGGTACGCGGCCGAGGCGGAGGCCGCGACCATCGCCGCCAGCCTGGGCCTGCCGGACCGCATCCTCGGCCAGCCCCTGCACACGCTCTCCGGCGGTCAGCGGCGCCGCGTCGAGCTGGCCCGCATCCTCTTCTCGGACGCCGACACGCTGCTCCTGGACGAGCCCACCAACCACCTCGACGCCGACTCGATCGCCTGGCTGCGCGACTACCTGAAGACGTACCGCGGCGGCTTCATCGTGATCTCCCACGACGTCGACCTGGTCGAGACCGTGGTCAACAAGGTCTTCTACCTGGACGCCAACCGGTCGCAGATCGACATCTACAACATGGGCTGGAAGCTGTACCAGCAGCAGCGCGAGGCCGACGAGAAGCGCCGCAAGCGCGAGCGCGCCAACGCCGAGAAGAAGGCCGCCGCGCTGCACTCGCAGGCCGACAAGATGCGCGCGAAGGCCACCAAGACCGTCGCCGCGCAGAACATGGCCCGGCGCGCGGACAAGCTGCTGGCCGGCCTGGAGGAGGTGCGCGCCTCCGACAAGGTCGCCAAGCTGCGCTTCCCGGACCCCGCGCCGTGCGGCAAGACCCCGCTGATGGCCGAGGGCCTGTCCAAGTCGTACGGCTCGCTGGAGATCTTCACCGATGTCGACCTGGCCATCGACAAGGGCTCCCGGGTCGTCATCCTCGGCCTGAACGGCGCGGGCAAGACGACGCTGCTGCGGCTGCTGGCGGGCGTGGAGAAGCCGGACACCGGCGAGGTGCGTCCCGGGCACGGCCTGAAGCTGGGCTACTACGCGCAGGAGCACGAGACGCTGGACCCGGACCGCACCGTCCTGGAGAACATGCGCTCGGCCGCGCCGGACATGGACCTGGTCGACATCCGCAAGACGCTCGGCTCCTTCCTCTTCTCCGGCGACGACGTCGACAAGCCCGCCGGTGTGCTCTCCGGCGGCGAGAAGACCCGGCTGGCGCTGGCCACCCTGGTCGTCTCCTCCGCCAACGTGCTGCTCCTGGACGAGCCGACGAACAACCTCGACCCGGCCAGCCGCGAGGAGATCCTCGGCGCGCTGCACACCTTCACCGGCGCCGTGGTGCTGGTCTCCCACGATGAGGGCGCGGTGGACGCCCTCCAGCCGGAGCGCATCATTCTGCTCCCGGACGGCGTCGAGGACCTGTGGGGCCAGGACTACGCGGACCTGGTCGCGCTGGCCTGAGCCTGCGGTGGTCCCGGGCCCGGCGGCGCCCGGCGGTGAGCGGGATCAAGGACGTCTGGATCATTCGGCCGAGGGGTGATCCATCATCTGAGTGAGAACGGCTCGTACATCGGCGAGCCTCCCTGTGACGGCCGGGCCCGCTGGGCCCGGCCGTCATCATGTCGTACCAGCCCCCTCTGACCTGCTCGTTCGCCGGAAATTCGGCGGTCCGACCGCTTGAATTCCGAGCGGAACCCCTTGTTCCAAAGGTCAATACGGCGCCTCAAGCGCCAAACGATGTGCAGCGGACCTTGCTGAATGGGTGGCCAGGAAGGCCGGGAGGGGTGATCATGAGAGTCCAGAGCGCACTTCCCACGAGGAGGCACGGGTGGCCGAGACTCTGAAGAAGGGCAGCCGGGTGACCGGCGCCGCGCGCGAGAAGCTCGCGGCAGACCTGAAGAAGAAGTACGACTCCGGAGCGAGCATCCGGGCGCTGGCCGAAGAGACCGGTCGCTCCTACGGGTTCGTGCACCGGATGCTCAGCGAATCCGGTGTGACCCTGCGTGGTCGTGGCGGAGCCACCAGGGGCAAGAAGGCCACCTCGGCCTGACCGAGGCGGTCACTCCGGGAGCCACGGTGCCACCCGGTCGGTCGAGCAGGCGACCGGGTGGTTACTGTTCAGTCACTTAGGCACGCAAGTGCGGTCGGCTGACTCGGAGGCGCCCCATGACTCTGCTCGACAAGGACGGTGTGCGGCTCACCGTGGACGACATGATCGCCACGGTGACCCTCGCCGGACCGGCCAAGCGCAACGCACAGTCGCCCGCCATGTGGCGGGCGCTGGCCGAGGCCGGATCACTGCTGCCGGGCACCGTCCGGATCGTGGTGCTGCGCGGTGAGGGCAAGTCCTTCTCCGCCGGACTGGACCGGCAGGCGTTCACGCCCGAAGGCTTCGACGGCGAGCCGTCGTTCCTGGACCTGGCGCGCGGTACGGACAGTGAACTGGACGCCACGATCGCCGAGTACCAGGAAGCGTTCACCTGGTGGCGGCGTACCGACCTGGTGTCGATAGCCGCTGTCCAGGGCCATGCGATCGGTGCGGGCTTCCAGCTCGCGCTCGCCTGCGACCTGCGGGTGTGCGCCGACGACGCGCAGTTCGCGATGCGCGAGACCAGCCTGGGGCTGGTGCCGGACCTGACCGGCACCCACCCCCTGGTCTCGCTCGTCGGTTACGCCCGCGCGCTGGAGATCTGCGCCACGGGCCGCTTCGTGCACGCCGACGAGGCCGAGCGCATCGGCCTGGCCAACCTCGTCGTACCCGGCGCCGACCTGGAGAGCGCCGTCGCGGACCTGGCGGCGGCCCTCGTCGCCGCGCCCCGGGACGCCGTCATCGAGACCAAGGCCCTGCTGGCGGGCGCCGTTTCCCGTACGTACGAGGAGCAGCGCGCCGCCGAACGGGCCGCGCAGGCACGCCGGCTGCGGGATCTGGCGGGGCTGGGCGAGTAACCGCCTCAACCGCGTCAACCCCGTCGCGACGCTCAGGAGGCGGCGGGCGGTTCGAGGGCGGCGACGAGCACCGCGACGGTGGGCCGCTCTTCGCCCGCCGCCGTGGCGACCGCGCCGCGCACCGCCCGCGCCACGTCCAGCGCCCGCCGGTCCGCCGCGACGGCCAGCTGCACCAGTACGTGCCCGTCCTCGTGCCGCACCGGCCGGGATAGCGCGCCCAGCGCCGGTACGAGCCGGACGACGCCCGGCACTCGTAGCACAGCCGTCTCCAGGGGATCGGCGCTCTCGGCCGTGGCTCCGGCCCGGCCCGGTGCCGTACGGGCGGCCTCCGGCCCGCCGCCCCCGCCGGCCGCGTCGTCCCCGCCTTCGTCCTCATCGAGCAGATCGGTGGCCCGCAGGTCGACGGCCGACACTTCCAAGCCAAGCCGTTCGGCGCAGCACGTCAGCAGCGCCTCCCGCAGCAGGCCGGCGGAGGCCGGGACCGGACGGCCCGCCGTGGCCGCGAAGTCCGCCTCGATCCGCAGCGGCCCCGGCGGCAGCGCGCTCGGCGGCGCCGGAACCGACGGTTCCGGCGCGGCGTCGGGCGCCGCCAAGGACAGCCGTACCGTACCGACACGGAGTCCGGGCAGCGCGTCACCGGCCTCCCGCAGCACACCGGCGGCGGGCCGCTCGGCGACCCACGCGCCGTCCGCCGGGCCGCCGAGCGGCAGCAGCCGTCCCAGCCCGAGCTGCTGCCGTACCGCCGTCACCAACTGGTCACCGGCCACCGGTCGTCACCTCTTTCCCGAACCGTGCCTCCACCTTGCCGCACACCGGCCGGTGCGGCAGGACCGCGTACGCGAATGGCCGCATCCGTTGCACCCGCCTGCCGCATCCCCGGAGCAGCCGCGGGGAAACGGACTTACTGTAAGAAACGGAGCGGCTCAGAGCTCCGCCCCTCCGGAAAGGGACGATCGGCGATGACCGAGAGCGCACAAGGTAACCGGCCCGAGCCGCGGACCGGAGACTCGCAGGGCAAGACGCTGGGGGCCAAGCGGGGCGGCGGTGACCCCGCGACCCGCGGACGCACCACCATCGCGGACGGCGTCGTGGAGAAGATCGCCGGGATGGCCGCCCGGGACGTGGTGGGCGTACACGCCATGGGCAGCGGCTTCGCCCGCACCCTCGGCGCGGTGCGCGACCGGGTGCCCGGCGGCAGCAAGTCGGTGACCCGTGGCGTCAAGGCCGAGGTCGGCGAGGTGCAGACCGCGCTCGACCTGGAGATCGTCGTCGAGTACGGCGTCTCCATCGCGGACCTCGCCAGGGCCGTACGGGAGAACGTCATCTCCGCCGTCGAGCGGATGACGGGCCTGGAGGTCGTCGAGGTCAACATCGCGGTGAGCGATGTGAAACTGCCCGACGACGAGGAGGACGAGGGCGAGGAGGAGCCGCGGCTCCAGTAGAGCGGGGGCCAGTTTCCAGACAGGTGCGCCGGGGCTTCGCTCCGCAGGGCCCGGCCGGGGTGGTAGCGAAGGGAAGCGCGTAGATGAACATGGCCGTGGCCGGTCTGTTGGCCGGAATGGCGCTGGGCTTCGCCGGATACTTCGGCGGCTTCGGGGCCTTCGTCCTGGTGGCGGCGCTGGGCGCCATCGGGTTCATCGTCGGGAGGTTCGTGGACGGCGATCTGGAGCCGGGAGAGTTCTTCCGTACGCGTACGGGCGACCGCGACGACCGGCGGAGGTGACGCCCGGTGGCGACCGTGTCCCCCACGGCCGCGGCACCCGGCGCCGCCCACCCGGTCGATGTACCGGCCGGTGAACGGGGCGCCACGCGGGTCGCGGACCGGGTCGTGGCCAAGATCGCCGCGCAGGCCGCGCGCGAGGCCCTGCGCGACGCCTCCACCGTCCGCAGCGACGCACACGCCTCGGTGTCGGTACGCCGCCGCGAAGGGCGCCAGGACTTCGGCGAGGCGCGGGTGCGGGTGGCCGTGGAACTGGGCTATCCGTCCGACATCGGCGCCCAGTGCGGCGCGGTGCGCCGTCAGGTGACGCAGCGGGTGCGCGAGCTGGCCGGGATGTCGGTGCCCGAGGTCGCGGTGCAGGTCGAACGGCTGCATGCGCCCCAGCTGGAGCGCAGCGGCCGGGGGAGGGTGCGATGAACGACGACGATCCCACCCGGCGGTTGCCCACCCTGGACAAGTCGGGGAGCGCCACGGCCGGGCCGTCGGATGCCGAACGGCCCCCGCGCGAGGAGCGCGAGGAATCCGGCGTCGGGGGCCGGGCCCGGCGCTTCTGGGCGGCCCGCCGGGTGCCGGCCGCGCTGGTCGCGCTCGTGGTGCTGGGCGCCGCGGGCCTGCTGCTGTACGACGTGGCCGCGGTACGCGCCGACCGGCCCGCGATGGCCTGGCGCAAGCGCCTCGCCGAAGAGCTGGCGACGCGCCACCTGGACGATGTGTGGGTCCTCGCGGGCGCCGCCGTGGCCGTGGCCCTCGGCCTGTGGCTGCTGCTGCTCGCGCTGACACCCGGCCTGCGTGCCGTGCTGCCCATGCGGCGTTCCACACCGGACGTACGCAGCGGCCTGGACCGCGCGGCGGCGGCGCTGGTCCTGCGCGACCGGGCCATGGAGGTGCCGGGCGTGCAGTCCGTACGGGTCGCCGTCGGCCGCCGCAAGGCCAAGGCGCGCGCGGTATCGCACTTCCGCGAACTGGACGAGGTACGGGGCGACCTGGACACGGCGCTCGGCGACGGACTGCGGCAGCTGGGGCTCGCCCGGCGGCTCGCACTGTCCGTACGGGTGCGCCGGTCCGCTAAGAGGTGAGTACGGCGATGCGCAAGGTCTCACGCACGGTCAACCGGGTGCTGCTGGGCCTGACCGGCCTGATCCTGATCGGCGTCGGCGGCACGGTACTGCTCGGCGGGCTCGACCTGCCGCGCAAGTGGGGCTTCGGCATGCCCTCCGGCTGGCGCTGGACCCGGCCCGACGACGTGCTGCTCCGCGACGACGACCGCACGCGCTGGGCGGACAGCGGCTGGTGGTGGCCGGTGGTCATCGCGGTGCTGGCAGTACTGGTCCTGCTGGCGCTGTGGTGGCTGCTGTCCCAGTTCCGGCGCCACCGGCTGAGCGAGATCCTCGTGGACAGCGGCGACGGCGAGGGCGCCCAGCTGCGCGGCCGCGCAATGGAAAACGTCCTGACCGCCGAGACCGAAACACTGGACGGGGTGGACCGGGCCCGGGTGAGACTGACCGGACGGCGCACGGAGCCACGGCTGCGGGCGGGCCTGGCCCTCGCCCCGCACGCGAATCCCTGCGCGGTGGTAGCCCGTCTCTCGTCGGAGACGATCGCCCACGCCCGTACCTCGGCCGGCCTGGAGAAGCTACCCGCCGAGGTACGGCTGCGGGCGGTGAAGCATCGGGCGGAGAGGGTGAGTTGAGGGTCGTGTGCGGGAGGCGTCAGGCGTTGGCCGTACGCCGGGCCCCGCCCGTACGTCGGAACCGTACGCCCGGCTCCCCGTACGCCAGGATCAGAACCCCCGCCGAGCCCCACCATCCACCGGCACCATCACCCCCGTGACATAAGACGCCGCAGGCGACAGCAGGAAGGCGGCGGTGCGGCCGAATTCCTCTGGTTCGCCGTAGCGGCGCAGGGGGATGGTGGCGCTGTTGCGGGTGCGGGACTCTTCGGGGTTTCCGGAGAGGGCGTCGAGTTGGGTCATCCGGTCCGTGGCGATGCGGCCGGGCAGGATGCCGAAGACGCGGATGCCGCGTGGGCCCAGTTCGTCGGCTAGTGCCTTGGCGTAGCCCGCGAGGCCGGGGCGCAGGCCGTTGGAGATGGCCAGCCCGTCGATCGGCTGGTAGACGGAGCCGGACAGGACGAAGCCGATCGCGCCACCGTCGCCGAGCGCGGCGGACGCCGTGCGGGCGAGCCGGACCGCGCCGAGGAAGACCGACTCGAACGCGGCCTGCCACTGCTCGTCGGTGTTGTCGGTGGGGCGGCCGGGTGGCGGGCCGCCGACGCTGACGAGGATGCCGTCGAGGCGGCCGAAGTGTTCACGGGCCGTGTCGACCAGGCGCGCGGCGGCGTCCGGGTCGGCGTTGTCGGCGGCGACGCCGTGTGCCCGCTCGCCGAGGGAGGCCGCCGCGGCCCGCGCGCTGTCCGCGTCGCGTCCGCTGATCACGACGTTCGCCCCGTCGGCGACCAGTTCCCGCGCGATGGCGAAGCCCAGGCCGCGGGTGGCGCCGGTGACGATGTAGGTCCGGTCGGTGAGTCCTAGATCCATGGGGGTCAGTCTGCCCCGTCGCACCCGAACATGGTGAAGGCGGTACCGATGAGGCCGACGTGGCTGAACGCCTGGGGGAAGTTGCCCAGCTGGCGGCCGCTGACCGGGTCGTACTCCTCGGCCAGCAGCCCCAGGTCGTTGGGCAGCCGCAGCAGCCGGTCGAACAGCTTTTGCGCCTCCTCCCGCCGCCCGGTCAGATGCAGCGCCTCGGCGAGCCAGAACGAGCAGACCAGGAAGGTGCCCTCGCTGCCCGGCAGCCCGTCCACGGCGCGGCCGTCGGTGCTGTAGCGCCGTATCAGGCCTTCGTGCGTCAGCTCCTTACGGACCGCGTCGACCGTGCCGATCACCCGCGGGTCGTCGGCGGGCAGGAAGCCGAGGCGGGGGATCAGCAGCGTCGCGGCGTCCAACTGGTCGGAGCCGTAGGACTGGGTGAAGGTGTTGCGTTCGGGGTCGAAGCCCTTCTCGCACACCTCGCGGTGCACCGCGTCGCGCATGGCGCGCCAGCGCTCGACGTCCCCCTCCAGGTCCGGGTGGATCTCCACCGCCTTGAGGGCACGGTCCGCGGCGACCCACGCCATGATCTTGGAGTGCACGAAGTGCCGGCGGGGCCCGCGCACCTCCCACAGCCCCTCGTCCGGCTCGCGCCAGTGGGACTCCAGGAAGTCCAGCAGCGAGCGCTGGATGTTCCAGGCGTGCGGCTTGGACGGCAGGCCCGCGATACGCGCGGTGTGGAAGGAGTCCAGCACCCCGCCGTAGACGTCGAGCTGCCGCTGTTCGACGGCCGCGTTCCCGATGCGTACGGGCTTGGAGCCGGCGTAGCCGCCGAGCCAGGGCAGCTCGGTCTCCGGCAGCCGCCGCTCGCCGCCCAGGCCGTACATGATCTGGAGATCGGCCGGATTGCCCGCCACCGCGCGCAGCAGCCAGTCCCGCCAGGCCGCCGCCTCTTCGGTGTACCCGGCGGTGATCAGCGAGTTCAGGGTGAGGGTGGAGTCGCGCAGCCAGCAGAAGCGGTAGTCCCAGTTGCGTACGCCGCCCAGCTCCTCGGGCAGCGAGGTGGTGGGCGCGGCGACGATACCGCCGGTGGGCGCGAAGGTCAGCGCCTTGAGGGTGATGAGCGAGCGCAGCACCTCGGCGCGGTACGGCCCGTTGTAGCGGCAGTGCGCCGCCCACGCCCGCCAGTCCTCCAGGGTGTGCTCCAGCGCCTCGTACGGGTCGATCTCGGCGGGGCGCGGTTCGTGCGAGGGGTGCCAGGTCAGGATGAACGCCACCCGCTCGCCGGCCGCGACGGTGAAGTCCGAGCGGGTGCTGAACCCCTGCCCGTACGTCTCGACATCGGGCTCGGTGCGCAGCCACGCGGAGTCGGGGCCGGCCACCGCGACCCGGCACCGGCCGACGTGCCGCACCCAGGGGACGACCAGGCCGTAATCGAAGCGCAGCCGCAGCACCCCCTGCATGGCGACCTCGCCCTCCAGGCCCTCCACGATGCGTACGAGGTCGGGCGCGCGGTCGCGCTGCGGCATGAAGTCGGTGACCTTCACCGAGCCCGTGCCGGTGTGCCAGACGGTGTCCAGGACGAGGGTGTCGTCGCGGTAGGAGCGCTCGGACCGGGCGTCGGAGGCGGCCGGGGCCAGCAGCCAGTGCCCGTTCTCCCGGTCGCCGAGCAGGGCCGCGAAGCAGGCGGCGGAGTCGAAGTGCGGCAGGCACAGCCAGTCGACCGAGCCGTCCCGGCCGATCAGGGCGGCGGTCTGCAGGTCACCGATGAGCGCGTGGTCCTCGATGGGTGCGTGCACGCGGTGCCCCTTCCGTCAGCGGCTATTCGCTTCCGGCGACTGTACGGGGCAGGGGCTCGGCGGGGGCGGATTCGGCGGGGGTGGTGTCCGCCGCGGAAGCCGCGACCTTGTCCGCGCCTTCGGCCGCCGCGTTGTCCGCGCCGTCGCCCGTGGCTTCGGCCGCGCTGTCCGCGGGGCTCGCGGCGGCGGCCGACCGGTCCCGGCGTTCCCGGCGGACCAGGATGAACCAGCCCACCGGCACCCCGGCGGCGAACAGCCACCACTGGACCGCGTAGGCCATGTGCGGGCCGATGCTGTCGTGGTCCGGCTCGGGCACCGGCTCCGGCTTGCCGCCGGGGGGCTTCGGCGCGGTCTGTTCGATGTAGCCGCCGAGGACCGGGCGGCCCAGCGCCTTGGCCTGCTGCTCGCTGTTGATCAGCATGACCTGGCGCTCGGGCAGGCCCGGCTTGTCCTTGATGCCGCTGTTCTCGGTGGTCTCGTCGGCCATCATTCGCCCGGTGACGGTGACCTTGCCCTTCGGGGCGGCGGGCACGTCGGGGAAGCGGGTGAGGTCGTTGCCGGAGGCGATCCAGCCGCGGTTGACCAGGACGGTGGTGCCCTTGCGCGGCCCCTGGTCCAGGACCAGCGGGGTCAGCACGTAGTAGCCGATGGTCTGCTCGTCGGCGGCGGTGCGCTGGCGGACCACGACCTCGTGCTTCGTGTCGTACGTGCCGGTGGCGGTCACGCGGCGCCACATGTCGTCGCGGGGGAGCGTCCGGCCGGGGGCGGTCAGGTCGGTGACCGGTACCGGGTCGGCGTGGAGGTTGTCCGCGATGAGCTGGTTCTGCGCCACCCGGTGTTCATGGCGGTGGAGCTGCCAGAAACCCAGTTTGATCATCACTGGGATCAGGACGAGACCCACGAGGGTGAGGATCACCCACTGCCGGGACAACAGGAAGCGGTACACCCCACGAAGGTACAACCAGGGCATCCGGTGCCCCGGCGGCGGGGTCGGCGTCAGACCCGGTCGACGATGCCCACCTGGCCCTCCGCGCGGGCGCAGTGGGCGCCGCAGAACCACCGGCCGCCGGCCTCCACGCCCTGGCCGATGATCTGGCACCGGCAGTGCTCGCAGATCGGCGCCATGCGGTGGATGGCGCAGGAGAAGCAGTCGAAGACGTGCACCGCGCCTTGTGCATGGACTTCGAACGTCATGCCGTATTCGTTTCCGCAGACCTCACAACGTGCCATGCGCCACAGGGTGCGGGTGGGGCGGGCGGTGGGGCGAGCCTGCGCCAGGCGTGTTGTGGGGCTTCACCCGGACGCAGGCGCCGGGGCCACGTCCTGGAGGAGCTGCATGAAGGCGGCCTCGTCGATGACCGGGGTGCCGTACGCGGTGGCCTTGGCGGTCTTCGACGTACGCGCGTCGGGGTCGTTGGTGACCAGCAGGCTCGTCAGCCGGGAGACGCTGGAGGCGACGTGCAGCCCGGCCTCGGTCGCGCGGTCCTCCAGCAGCTCGCGGTCGACGGAGGTGTCACCGGAGAACGCCACCCGCATGCCCTGCACCAGGCGGCCGCCCGGCTCGTACCGGCCGGGGTTCGGATACGGGCAGGCGGGCCGCTTGCGCGACGGGCGCCAGCTGGTGGGGCGGTACGCGGACGAGGACTGGCGCTGCCGGGGCGCCGGGCCGTCCGTCCACTCGGTGAGCGGCTGGCAGGCCAGCAGCGGCAGGCGCAGATTGGCCTGCGCGGCCAGCCGCAGGCTGGGGCGGAACGCCTCCGCCAGCACCCGGGCGTCGTCGAGGGCGTGGTGGGCGTGCTCCTGCTTGACGCCGTAGTGCGCGGCGAGGGACTCCAGCTTGTGGTTGGGCAGCGGCAGGCGCAGCTCCTTGGAGAGCGCGATGGTGCACAGCCGCTGCCGCACCGGCGCCTCGGCCTCGGCGCGGGCGTACTCCCTGGCGATCATCGACCAGTCGAACATCGCGTTGTGCGCGACCAGGACGCGCCCCTCCAGCCGCCGGGACAGCTCGGGGACGATCTCGGGGAAGAGCGGCGCGGTGGACAGCATGTCGCTCGTCAGACCGTGGATCCACACCGGGCCCGGGTCCCGCTGCGGATTGACCAGGGTGTACCAGTGGTCCTCGACCTCGCCGTGGGTGTCCAGGCGGTAGACGGCCGCGGACACTATGCGGTCGTCGCGGGCCAGGCCGGTGGTCTCCACGTCGACGACCGCGTACCCCTTCGGATACGCGGCCGGCCAGGGGGCTGCCGCCTCCGGAGGAGACGGCTGCCGCCCGATCGCCGGGGTGATCGGGCGGGCTGCTGCCATGCGGTCTTCGAGCATGGTCACTGAGGATACGGGCCGCCACTGACAGCGCCACCGCCCTCCCCGTACCCGCGGGCGGCCCGGCGCGGCCCGCGGGCGCACCGCCCGGCGCGGACGTGCGCGAACGGAGCGCGCCCGGCCGTCCGTTGGGCCACGATCGGGGGACGGGGTCACGCGGCGGCGTCCGGCCCCCTCCCGTGTCGGGCGCGTGGCTCGCTCCCGGCCGCGGCGTTACGTAACGAACGTCCGAATAGTCACCGATGGAGACGCGCCGTCCCTCGCACGCCGCTGACACCCCGTCTTACATACTTCTCGGTAACAACCCCTAGCGGGGCGCCCATCGGCGCCTTTATGGTGCCGACATGCCGCACCTGCCCGATGTCGTGCTGTGGTCCGTGCCCGCTTTCGTCGTGCTCACCGTCGTGGAGATGGTGAGCTACCGCCTCCATCCCGACGAGGACGCCGCCGGGTACGAGGCCAAGGACGCGGCGACGAGCGTGGGGATGGGGCTGGGCAGCCTGGTCTTCGACGCGCTGTGGAAGATCCCGATCGTGGCGATCTACTCGGCGATCTATACGGTGACGCCCCTGCGGGTGCCCGTCCTGTGGTGGACGCTGCCGCTGATGCTGCTCGCGCAGGACTTCTTCTACTACTGGTCGCACCGCGGCCACCACGTCGTCCGCATCCTGTGGGCCTGCCACGTGGTGCACCACTCCAGCCAGAAGTTCAACTTCACCACCGCGCTCCGCCAGCCGTGGACCACCTGGACCGTCTGGCCGTTCTATGTGCCGATGATCGCCCTCGGCGTGCACCCGGCCGCGGTCGCGTTCTGCTCGTCGGCCAACCTCGTGTACCAGTTCTGGGTGCACACCGAGCGGGTCGGCAAGCTCCCCAGGCCCTTCGAGTTCGTCCTGAACACGCCCTCGCACCACCGGGTGCACCACGCCTCCCAGGGCGGCTACCTGGACCGCAACTTCGGCGGCATCCTCATCATTTGGGACCGGATGTTCGGCTCGTTCGTCCCGGAGACGGCGCGGCCGGTCTACGGGCTCACCAAGAACATCAACACCTTCAACCCGCTCCGCGTCGCCACCCACGAGTACGCGGCCATCGCCCGCGACATACGGGCGGCGGAGAGCTGGAGCGAGCGGGCGGGGCGGGTGTTCCGCGGACCGGGGTGGCAGCCGGCGCGACTTGCCGCGGGGAAGGCGGCCACGAAACCCGCGACCGCCGAGCGGCCCACGACCCCCGACCCCGCCAAGGAGCGCGTCGCGTGACGACCGCCGCGCGCACGGCGCGGGTCCTGCTCGGCGCCTTCGCCGCACTGACCCTCGTCCACCTCGCCGCCCTGCTCGCCGGCACGACCACCGTCGCGCACCTGACCAAGCCCGCGCTGATGCCGGTGCTGGCCGCGTACGTGCTGGCCGCCGGCGCGCCCCGGCTGCTCGCCGGCGCGCTGCTCTTCGGCTGCGGCGGCGACACCCTCCTCCAGACCGGCGACGACGCGCTGTTCCTGGCCGGCATGGGCTCCTTCGCCGCCGGACACGTCTGCTACCTGGTCCTCCTCGCCCGGCGCGGCGCCTTCCCGGGCGGGCTGCGGCGCTCCGGGCCGCTCGCGGCGGTGTACGCGGCCGCCTGGCTCGGCTTCGTCGCGCTGCTGTGGCCGGACCTGTCCGCCGATCTGCGGCTGCCGGTCGCCGCGTACAGCCTGCTGCTCACCGCCACGGCCTTCGCCGCCCTGCGGCCCGGCCCGTGGGCGGCGCTCGGCGGCCTGCTCTTCCTGCTGTCCGACTCGCTGCTCGCCACTGGTCTCGCCCACTGGCAGCAGCCGCCCGCCGCCCAGTTCTGGGTGATGCTGACGTATACGGCCGCCCAGTTCGCGCTGGCCGACGGCGTACGGAGGGCGTACGCGGGGCGCGAACGGACCCGGGGCGCCGGGTCCACCCGGGCGTACGGTGAGGTGCGTAGTACAACCGTCTGACCGCAAGGAACGTACGTCATGCGCGCCACCACCCTCCACGCACCCCACGACATCCGCGTCGAAGAGGTCCCGGACGCCGCCGTCCGGGAACCGGGGGACGCGGTGGTGCGGGTGCTGCGGGCCTGTATATGCGGCAGCGACCTGTGGGCCTACCGGGGCGAGATCCCGCGCGAGCGCGGGCAGCGGATCGGCCACGAGTTCCTCGGTGTGGTCGAGGAGACCGGCCCCGAGGTGTCCGGCGTCCGGCCCGGTGACCTCGTCGTCGCGCCCTTCACCTGGTCCGACGGCGTGTGCGAGTTCTGCGCCGAGGGCCTGACGACCTCCTGTGAGCACGGCGGGTTCTGGGGCGGTACGCCCGGCTCGGACGGCGGCCAGGCCGAGGCCGTCCGCGTCCCGTACGCCGACGGCACCCTGGTCACGCTGCCCGCCGACGCGGCCGGCGACGACCGGCTGCTGACCGCCCTGCTGACCCTCTCCGACGTGCTCGGCACCGGCCACCACGCGGCGGTCGGCGCGGGCGTCCGGCCCGGCGCGACGGTCGCGGTCGTCGGCGACGGCGCGGTCGGGCTGTGCGGGGTGCTCGCCGCCAAGCGGCTGGGCGCCGAGCGGATCATCGCGCTCGGCCGGCACACCGCCCGTACGGATCTCGCCCGCACCTTCGGCGCCACCGACGTGGTCGCCGAGCGCGGCGACGCGGCCGTGGCGGCGGTGCGCGAGCTGACCGGCGGCCGGGGTGCGCACGCCGTCATCGAGGCCGTCGGCACCGAGCAGTCCATGGCCACCGCGGTCGGCATCGCCCGCCCCGGTGGCGCCGTCGGCTGGGTCGGCGTCCCGCACGGCAGCGGCAACGGCCTGAACATGGAGACGCTGTTCCAGAACAACATCGCGGTACGCGGCGGCGTCGCCCCCGTCCGTACGTACATCCCCGAACTGCTGCCCGACGTCCTGGACGGCACCCTCGACCCGTCGCCGGTCTTCGACCTGACCGTGGACCTCGACGGCGTCCCGGACGGCTACCGCGCCATGGACGCGCGCACCGCGCTGAAGGTGCTGGTCAAGCCCTGACCGGCGAACACGGCCGCGGGCTTGAGTCTCCCGCCGGGGGAGACCCGACAGTGGACGGCATGAACGAGGACGGCGGCGGCCTGCTGACGATCGGCGCGCTGGCCCGGCGCACCGGAGTGCCGGTGAAGACGGTACGGCGCTGGTCGGACGAGGGCCTGCTGCCGCCCGCCGCCCGCACCCCCGCGGGCTACCGCCTGTACGGCCCGGAAGCGCCCGCCCGCCTGGAGATCGTGCGCACGCTGCGCGACCTCGGCATCGGCGTCGCGGACATCCGGGCCGTACTGCGCAGCGAGCGCACCGTCGCCGACACGGCCGGGTGCTGGGCGGACGCCCTGGACACGCAGATCCGCACGCTGCGCCTGCGGCGCGCCGTGCTGCGGGCGGTGGCCGCGCGGGGCACCGCAGCCGAGGAGCTACCGGACGTGCACCGACTCGCCCGCCTGACCGCCGCCGAACGGCGCCGCATCATCGAGGAGTTCATCGCGGACGCCCTGGACGGCGTGGCCGCCCCCGCCTACCGCGCCGGACTGCTGGCCGCGGCCCCGGACCTGCCCGAGGACCCCGCGCCCGACCAGCTCGCCGCCTGGATCGACCTGGCCGACCTCGTACAGCGCCCCGAAGTACGGGCCGCGCTGCGCCGCCTGGCCGAGTACAGCGCCCGCACCACCCCCGCCGAACCGTCCGCGACGGCCGCCGAGGACGCGGCGCGGGTCGCCGGCCTGATGCGTGAGCGCGCGGAGACGGCCCTCGCGGCCGGTGTCGCCGCCGACTCCCCGGCGGCGGAGCCCGTCGTGGCGGAACTGGTCGCCGCCTGGCTGCCCACTCAGGCGGGTACGGCCGACCCGCCCCAACGGGACGACGCCCACGCGCGCGCCAGGCTGCTGGAGCAGTTGGAGGCCGCCGCCGAACCGCACATCGAGCGCTACTGGCAGCTGATGTGCACCGCCACCGGCCGTCCACAGCCGCCCAGTTGGAGCGCGGCGGGCACCTGGACCGCCGGCGCGCTGCGCGCTCACCCGGAGCCCGGCCCGGGTCTCGTCCTGCCGCCCGCGCCGGACGCGCAGCGCGCGCTGTACGTGTACGAGCGGGTGGCCGCGCATGTCGCCGCGCTGGTCGACGCCGTACCGGGGGAAGCACTGGAGCGGCCCACGCCGTGCGACGACTGGACCGTACGGCAGCTCATCGACCACATGACGTGGGAAAACCTCATGATCACCTCGATCGCCCGGGACGCGCCGCGTACCGACCCGGACGCCGACCACCTGGGCGACGACCACGCCGCCGCCTTCCGGGCATCGGTGGGCGCACTGCTCGCGGCGTTCACCGGCACCGGGCTGCTGGAGCGCACGTACGGCCCGTACGGAGCCCCTGGCGCCCTGTTCGCGCAGCAGGCCGCTGTCGAACTCCTCGCGCACGGCTGGGACCTGGCCCGCGCGCTCGGCGCGAGCACGGATCTGGCGCCTGAGGTCGCCGATGAGGTACTGGAAGCGGCGCGCGGCATCTACGGAGCCGCGCCGCGCACGGAGGGCGGCTCCTTCGCGCCCGAGCGGACCGCACCGCCGGCGGCTGGGGGAGCGGACCGGCTGGCCGCCTACCTGGGCAGGTGAACCGGCCGCCTGCTTTGGCAGGTTGGGCGGCTTCCTGCTTGGGCAGGCAGGTGAAACGGCGGTGGGGCCGGGCGGCACGCCGCCCGGCCCCTGCCTCGGAACCGTCACCGGTCCCTCGGCGGCATCAGTCCTGGACCGCGTCCAGCGCGTCCACGATGCCGTAGCCGTAGTGGCCGTTGACGTGCTGAGTACCGGTGCACGTCTTGTCGGCGGTCGGGCAGCCCGGGTTGTCAGCCTGCATCTTCAGGAGCCACTGGATCTCCTGCGGGCTGGACTTCGGGTGGGTGCTCTTCAGGAGCGCCACGACACCGGCGACGTGCGGGCTGGCCATCGAGGTGCCCTGGAGGTAGCCGTAGTCACCGCCGGGCATGGTCGACAGGATGCCGCCGTTCTTGGCGGGCAGCTCCGGGACCTGGCGGGAGTCGCCGCCCGGCGCCGCCACGTCGATCACGCCGTTGCCGTAGTTCGAGAAGTACGACTTCAGGCCCTTCACGCCCGTCGAGGCCACCGTGACGGTGCCCGGCAGCTGGGTCGGGACGTCCCAGCACTTCTTCGGGTCGATGGTGCGCGTCACCGGCGTGGAGTCGTTCGGGCTGGAGGTGTCGGTCAGCTGCGCCGCCGCCAGGTCCATGTTGGAGTTGCCGGCCGCGGCGACGTTCACCACGCCCTTGCCCTCGGCGTACTTGGCGGCCCGGCCGACGGCGTCCACGATGGCGCCCTGGTCCAGGTCGTCCTTGCAGTTGAACATCCACGGGTCGACGTAGTAGCTGTTGTTCGTGACCTTCGCGCCGTGGTCGGCCGCGAAGACGAACGCGCACACCACGTTCTCGGCGTAGAACAGGCTCGTCTTGGGCTCGCTGACCTTGATCGCGGAGATCTTGACGCCCGGGGCCACACCGGCCACGCCGACACCGTTGCGCGCGGCGGCGATGGTGCCCGCGACGTGCGTGCCGTGGTAGTCCTCGGCCGGGTCGTACGGACGCCAGGCGCCGGGGGAGGTGTCCGCCACGCCGCCCACGCAGTTCGCCGACTGCTTCGGGGCGAAGTTGGCCTTCAGGTCCGGGTGGGTGTCGTCCACACCGGTGTCGATGACGGCGACGGTGACCTTCTTGCTGCCCTCGTCGATCTTCGCGGCCTGGTCGGCCTTGATCGCGGGGATGTCCCACTGGAGCGGCTCCAGCGGCTCCTTGTCGTCGCCCGCGGCGTTGGCCACACGGGCCGCCTTGGCCGCCTTGTCGGCGGTCAGCCGCTCGACCTTCTGGGGTTTGCCGACGTCCGTGGTGCCGGACGCCTTCAGCGGTGCCGTACGGGTGGCACCGGCGGACTGCACGCCGGGCGTCTTGCGTATGGTCGCGGCGAACAGCGGGTTGGCCGAGTGGACGACGATCACGCCTATCTTCTCGTGGGCGATGATCACCTTCCCGCCGGCCTCGGATATCGCCTTCGTGACGCGCTTGACCGAGGCCTGGCCCGGGGTGGCGTTCACGACGTACGACAGCAGCGGGCCGTCGGTCTTGACGGCGGCCGCCGGGGCCGCGGCCTGCGGGGCGGCGGTGGCCGCGCCCGGCAGGAAGCCGAGGGATGCCGTCAGAGCCAGTCCGAGCGGTACGGCCAGCGCCCGCACCCGTCTGGATCGGGGATGCGCCATGGGTACTCCACATCATCCGTGAGACCTCCCGTACACGGGTCGCGTACGGGCAGGTGGATACCGCCGAACGGGGGAACAGCTCCCGTGCGCGGCAAGTCCCCGAGAAGTTATCCGTGTCGACCACGGAACATCAATGGATCACGGAGAAAACCTGCCACAAGCCGCGGATTGACTCGCCGTCAGCCGCCGCCACGGTCACGGAAGCATCACGGGCCGGGCCCGGGTGCGGCCTCAGGGCTCCCGCCGCAGCGCCGCCAGGCTCAGCGGCGGCAGCGGGGGACGGGGGCCGTACCAGCGCCCCGGCGCCACCCGCACGGGCCGCCGCGAGGGCGGCGCGGCCACGACCGGCGCGGCCAGCCGCACGGCCCCGTACGGACGGCGGCCCGGCCCCGCGGGCCCGGTGTGCGGTGTGGACATCACACCCGGCCCAACGAACGGGCTCCGCCGCGGTGGCGGCCGGTGTTCCCACTTCCTGCCGAATTCAACCAACCAGCCTCTGTCGCAACGCATGCCGCACCTCTACGATGCGTGATCCGGATCACTTACGCACGCTTTATCACCGGGTTCCGTCGTCCGCCCCTACGCACCCAGGAGATCCCGTGAGCACCGCACCGCCGCCCACCGACCCGGGGCCGCCCCGGCCGCCGGACTTCACCGCGGTCCAGGCAGGCCCGGAATTCGGCGAACTGCGCCGCTCGTACCGGTCGTTCGCCTTTCCGCTCACTGTCGCCTTCATCCTCTGGTACCTGCTGTACGTGCTGCTCTCCAGCTACGCGGGCGGCTTCATGGGCACCAAGGTCTTCGGCAACGTCAACGTCGCCTTCGTCCTCGGTATCGCGCAGTTCGTGACCACCTTCCTCATCGCCTGGTGGTACTCCCGGCACGCCGCCGCCAAGCTCGACCCGAAGGCCGAGGCGATCAAGGCCCGCCTGGAGGGTGACGCATGAGCCCGACCGAACGGATCACCACCGGCGCGCGGCAGCTCGCCGACGGCGCGGGACAGCTCGCCGCGAGCGACGCCGGCGAGCACCGGGCCCTGATCATCACCCTGTTCGCGGTCTTCGTCGCCGCGACCCTGGGCATCACCGTCTGGGCCGGCCGGCAGACCCGGGGCGCCGAGGACTTCTACGCGGGCGGCCGCCAGTTCAGCGGCTTCCAGAACGGCCTGGCGATCTCCGGCGACTACATGTCCGCCGCGTCCTTCCTGGGCATCGCCGGCGCCATCGCCCTCTTCGGGTACGACGGTTTCCTGTACTCCATCGGCTTCCTCGTCGCCTGGCTCGTGGCCCTCCTGCTGGTGGCCGAACCGCTGCGCAACTCGGGGCGGTTCACGATGGGCGACGTGCTCGCGTACCGGATGCGCCAGCGCCCGGTGCGCACCGCCGCCGGCGTCTCCACGATCATCGTCTCGATCTTCTATCTGCTCGCCCAGATGGCGGGCGCGGGCGCCCTGGTCACCCTGCTGCTCGGGATCACCAGCGAGGCCGGCAAGATCCTGGTCGTCGTCCTGGTCGGCATCGTGATGATCCTCTACGTGACCATCGGCGGCATGAAGGGCACCACCTGGGTCCAGATGGTCAAGGCCGTCCTGCTGATCGCGGGCACCCTGCTCATCACGTTCCTGGTGATGCTCAAGTTCAACTTCAACATCTCCACCCTGCTGGGCAGGGCCGCCGAACAGAGCGGCAAGGGCGCGGCCTTCCTGGAGCCCGGTCTGAAGTACGGCGTGACCGCCACCTCGAAGATCGACTTCATCTCGCTGGGCATCGCGCTGGTGTTGGGCACCGCGGGCCTGCCGCACATCCTCATCCGCTTCTACACCGTGCCCACGGCCAAGGCCGCCCGTAAGTCCGTGAACTGGGCGATCGGCATCATCGGCGTCTTCTACCTGATGACCATCGCGCTCGGCTTCGGCGCCGCCGCCCTGATAAAGCCCGCCACGATCATCGCGTCCAACAAGGCGGGCAACACCGCGGCACCGCTGCTCGCCCAGGAGATCGGCGGCGGCGCCGACTCCACCGGCGGCGCGATCCTGCTCGCGGTGATCTCCGCGGTGGCCTTCGCGACCATCCTCGCGGTCGTCGCCGGGCTCACCCTCGCCTCGTCCTCGTCCTTCGCGCACGACCTGTACGTGAACGTCTTCCGCAAGGGCAAGGCCACCGAGAAGGAGGAGGTGGCCGCGGCCCGCTGGGCGACCGTGGGCATCGGCGCCGTCGCCATCGTCCTCGGCGTCTTCGCCCGCGGCCTGAACGTCGCGGGCCTGGTCGCCCTCGCCTTCGCCGTCGCGGCCTCCGCCAACCTGCCGACGATCCTCTACAGCCTGTTCTGGAAGCGGTTCACCACCCAGGGCGCGCTGTGGTCCATCTACGGCGGCCTGGCCTCCTCCGTCCTGCTCGTGCTCTTCTCCCCGGTCGTCTCCGGCAAGCCGACCTCGATGTTCCCCGGCGCGGACTTCCACTTCTTCCCGCTGGAGAACCCGGGCCTGATCTCCATCCCGCTGGGCTTCCTGCTGGGCTGGCTGGGCTCGCTGCTGTCCAAGGAGGAGCCGGACGTGAAGAAGTACGCCGAACTGGAGGTCCGCTCGCTGACCGGCACCGGGGCGCACTGACCCGGGGCCGCCGCAGGGACGCCCCACCGGCGGGCGGGGTGGGGTCGTAGGGATCTACGACGCCACCCCGCCCGCCTCGTGATTTCTCACCCGTGCCGGCTGTCAGACCCATCGCGTAGGCTCGAAGACGAACTGATCGGACTCGGGCATGGGGGCAGGAGTGCTCTCGGGCAGGGGGCAGCAGTGCTCATCGACACATACGGTCGCGTGGCCACCGACCTGCGCGTCTCGCTGACCGACCGGTGCAACCTGCGCTGCACCTACTGCATGCCCGAGGAGGGCCTGCAGTGGCTCGCCAAGCCGGACCTGCTCACCGACGACGAGATCGTCCGCCTGATCCGCATCGCGGTCACCGACCTCGGCATCGAGGAGGTCCGCTTCACCGGCGGGGAGCCCCTGCTGCGCCCCGGCCTGGTCGGCATCGTCGAGCGCGTCGCCGCCCTGGAGCCCCGCCCGCAGATGTCCCTGACCACCAACGGCATCGGCCTGGAGCGCACCGCCACCGCCCTGCGCGCCGCCGGCCTGGACCGCGTCAACGTCTCCCTCGATACGCTCCGCCCGGACGTCTTCCGCGCCCTGACCCGCCGCAAGCGCCACGAGGACGTGCTGCGCGGCCTGGAGGCGGCCCGCGCCGCCGGCCTCACCCCGGTCAAGGTCAACAGCGTCCTGATGCCGGGACTCAACGACGACGAGGCTCCCGACCTGCTGGCCTGGGCCATCGCCCACGACTACGAGCTGCGGTTCATCGAGCAGATGCCGCTCGACGCCCAGCACGGCTGGAAGCGCGAGGGCATGATCACCGCCGGTGACATCCTGGCCTCGCTGCGCACCCGCTTCACGCTCACCCCCGAGGGCCAGGAGGAGCGCGGCTCCGCCCCGGCCGAGCGCTGGCTCGTCGACGGCGGCCCGCACCGCGTCGGCGTCATCGCCTCGGTCACCCGCCCCTTCTGCCGCGCCTGCGACCGTACGCGTCTGACCGCCGACGGCCAGGTCCGTACGTGCCTGTTCGCCACCGAGGAAACGGACTTGCGCGCCGCGCTGCGCTCCACCGCGCCGGACGCGGAGATAGCCCGCATCTGGAAGCAGGCGATGTGGGGCAAGAAGGCCGGGTCGGGGCTGGACGACCCGTCGTTCCTTCAGCCGGAGCGGCCGATGTCGGCGATCGGCGGCTAGGTACGGGGGCGGGGCCGCGCCCGACCGGTCGTCCCGCCTTCAGTGGCCGGACCAATGGCGGCGGGCGGCCGACGGCGGGCCGGCCGCTGGTGAGGCCGGTGTGAGGCGATCCACGGTGGGGTCAGCCGCTTGTCGGGCGGTCGTCGGCCGGGCGGTCCGCCGCGCCCTTCTCCCACTCCGCCAGTGTCACGACGTCCTTCAAGAACCCGCGCAAGTTAAGGAAGTTGGACAGGTGTTCGCGGTGCTCGTCGCACGCGAGCCAGGTCTTGCGGCGCTCCGGCGTATGCAGCTTCGGGTTGTTCCAGGCGAGGACCCACACGGCGTCGGCGCGGCAGCCCTTGGCCGAGCAGACCGGCGTCTCCGCGGCCGGTTGCGGCGTCGAGCCGGGCAGGCCCGGCAGGCCCGGGACCTGCGGCGATGCGGGATTTCCGGCGGAGCCGGAGGGGTCGGGAAGCGGGGCGTCAGGGGAGTTCACGGCCTCAACCCTACGTCGCCCCGGAGGCGGACATGGCGACGCCGGGCAGCCACGGGGGGAGCCGCCCGGCGTCGGTCCGTCGCTCCGACGGGGGATGCGGAGCGCGTACGCAGTATGTCACGCGAGAGTGGGCCCGGTGCACCGGAACCGCATGATTGATCTGAGCTTTTTCTGAGCTTTGCAGATCGCGGACGGGTCAACTCCGCTCCCGCCGCGGGCCGTCCGCATCCGGTCCGGCCGCTTCCGGGACGGGTTCCGCCGGGCCATCGGTGCTCCCGGGACCCAGCATCGGCCGGGTGGGCGCCGGTATGAAGGTGGACGGCAGTGAACGTACGTTCTCCCGCCCGGCGTTGGCGATGACCACCGCGACATACGGCAGGACCACCCCCAGCACCAGGGTGGCGATGGCCACGTGACGCTCGATGTTCCAGAGCACGGCCGTGAGCACCACGGCCACGGTCCGCACCGACATCGAGATCACATACCGGCGCTGCCGGCCCCGCACATCCTCGGTCAGGCCCCGTCGCGCTCCCGTGATCCGGAAGGGCTGGGCGCCGGTCTGCTTCCGCATCACGTTCCACCACCTGCTTGTCGTGCCGGATTCTCCCCGGTTCCGCACCGATTCCACGTTACGCCGCGCCTGCGCAGCCTTCGAGACCGGGGCGCGATACGGGCGGGCCGGGTCCGTACCGCTCCCGCGCGTACGGACCGCTCCGACGTGCGGCGTAGCGCGTCCGGAGTGAGACTGACGGTGCACGATTGCGTGCGCGCGCCGCTTGAGGAGGCGACATGACTTGGTTGTGGGCAATCATCGTGGGCCTGGTCCTGGGCCTGATCGCCAAGGCGATTCTTCCCGGCAAGCAGGCGATCCCGCTCTGGCTGACCGTGATCTGCGGCATGCTCGGCAGCGTCCTGGGCAACTGGCTCGCCACCGGTATCGGGGTCAACGACACCAAGGGCGTCGACTGGACACGGCACGTGCTGCAGCTGGTCGGCGCGGTCATCGTGGTCGCCATCGGTGACCGGCTCTGGGCCGCCGTACGCGGCCGGCACAGAGAAACGACCTGAGAGCAACAGGCACGAGGGAGACACACGCCGACCGGTGCGCGAACGACGCGCACCGGCCGGTCCTGTCCGTGTCGGCCTCAGGGCCTCGTCCGCCTCAGCGGCCTTCGAGCTGAGCCAGCTTGCGGCCCGCCTTCAGGTACGCCGTACCGGACACCCCGGCCAGCTTCTCGGCCAGCACCTCGCCCAGCGGCCGGATCGCCTCGGACTCGGCCAGCACCAGCGTCTGCTGCCCCTCCGGGGCCTCCACGACCAGGCGCAGCGCGTTCTGCTTGGCCAGCCGCCGGGCCGCCGAGGCGCTCGGCGTGAACTCCAGGACCTTGGTCAGGACCGTGGCCACCGTCTCCGCGCCGTGCTCGGCGACGTCCACCACCGGCAGCGTGCTTACGTCGGCGAAGGACTTCTTGGAGAACTGCGCCACGAACCCGGCGCGCGCGGCCATCGCCGCCTCCAGCCCGTACAGCGCCGTCACGACCTCGCCCGCCAGGACCTTCTTCAGGTCCATCGGGTGCAAGCTCTTGTCCGCGACCCGGGCCAGGACGACCGCGATCTCCTCGTCGGTCCACTCCGTCCATGCCTTCAGGTACGGCTCCATCAGCCGGTCCGGCACCGACATGATCTTGCCGAAGACATCGTCGGCGGGCGCGCTGAGCCCCACGTAGTTGCCCTTGGACTTGGACATCTTGGCGCCGGTGCCGTCCGTGCCCTCGATCAGCGGCATGGTGACGACCAGCTGCGGCCGCTGCCCGCGCAGCTCCATCAGCTTGCGGCCCATCTGGAGGTTGAGCAGCTGGTCGGCGCCGCCCAGCTCCACGTCGCACTCCAGCGCCACCGAGTCCAGGCCCTGCGCGATCGGGTACAGCAGCTCGGTCATCGTCAGGCCGGAGCCCGCGGCGAGCCGGTTGCGGAAGTCCTCACGCTGGAGCAGCTGCGAGACCGGCACCTGGGAGAGCAGCCCCAGCAGCTCGGGGAAGGTGTACGGGGCCAGCCACTCGCTGTTCTGGCGGAAGCTGACCTTCTCGAAGTCGAAGAACGGCCGGACCTGGTCGCGGTAGCTGGCCAGGTTGGCGGCGATGTCCTCGTCGGTCAGCGGCGGGCGCTCGGCCGTACGGCCCGACGGGTCGCCGATCTTGGCGGTGAAGTCGCCGATGATCAGCGTCACGTCGTGCCCGAGCCGCTGGAACCGGCTCAGGATGATCAGCGGCACCGCGTGCCCGAGGTGGACGTCGGTGGCGGTCGGGTCGATGCCCAGCTTGATGTGCAGGCCCTTGCCCGCCGCCCGGCGCTCCTCGATCCGCTCGGCCAGCTGGTTCACGCCCGGCAGCACCTCGACGGTACGGGAGGCGATCAGCTCGGCCTGCTCCTTGGCGGGCAGGTCCGTCAGGTCCAGATAGCGCCGCGCACCCGTCTCCTGGAGCAGCTCCGCGACGGTGGAGTCGGCGGAGAGATCTGCGGAGAGCAGCGAGCTGGCGCGGGCGACGGATTCGCCGAGGCGTGTCATGGCGTTCCTGATCGGTCGGTTTTCCCGTACGGGAGGACGAAGGGAGAGTCTATTCGAGGTGGTGGCCGGGCCCGGGCGCACGCCCGCCCGGGCCCGGCCGGATACCCGCCGATCTCACACCCCGGGGCTCACCGAACTCATGTTGAAGTCCGGAATCCGCAGGGCCGGCATCGCGGCGCGGGTGAAGTAGTCGCTCCATTCCCGCGGCAGCGTGCGCTCCGTACGGCCCGCCTCCGCGGCCCGCGCCAGCAGGTCCACCGGCGACTCGTTGAACCGGAAGTTGTTCACCTCGCCGGTCACCTCACCGTTCTCGACCAGATAGACGCCGTCCCTGGTCAGCCCCGTGAGCAGCAGTGTCGCCGGGTCCACCTCGCGGATGTACCACAGGCAGGTCAGCAGCAGCCCCCGCTCGGTGCCCGCCACCATCTCCTCCAGCGACCGGGCGCCGCCGCCGTCCAGGATCAGGTTGTCGATGCCCGGCGCCACCGGCAGCCCGGTCAGCCCGGCGCCGTACCGGGTGGTCACCAGCCGCCGCAGCTCGCCGTCGCGTATCCAGTCGGTCGGCTCCAGCGGCAGCCCGTTGTCGAACACGGAGGCGTCGTCGCCGGATGCATGGGCCAGGACGAACGGCGCGCACTCCAGGCCCGGGGCGCCCGGGTCGCTGCGCAGCGTCAGCGGCAGCCCGGCGATCTTGCTGCCGACGAGGGTGCCGCCGCCGGGCCGGGAGAAGACCGTACGGCCCTCGGCGGCGTCCCGGGCCACCGCCGACCACTGCTGGTACACGAGCAGGTCGGCGACGGCCGTCGGCGGCAGCAGCGTCTCGTACCGCCCGGCCGGCAGCTCGACGCGCCGCTCGGCCCAGCCGAGCCGGGTGGCCAGCTCCGCGTCCATGGCCAGCGGGTCCGTGTCGCGGAAGTCCCGGGTGGACAGCCCCGCCCACGCGGACCGGGTGCGGTCCGGGGACTTGGCGTTCAGCTCCAGCGTCCCGGTGGGCTGGTCGTGCCGCAGCCGCAGCCCCGTGGAAGACCCGAGGTAGGACGAGACCACCTCGTGAAACGCGAACCCGTACAGCTCACGCCCGCCGTCCCTGGCCCGCTTGAACGATTCACCCAGCGCGGGCGCGAAGGAGTCGAACACCGCGGAAGAAGTCTCGGCCGGGGCATCGGTGAAGTCCGGCGACGGCGCGGCCCCGGAAACCAGCGGCCCCGCATCCTCGGCGGGCCCCGCCGCCCGCGCTGCCGCCTCCGCCTCCCGCACCAGCGGCTCCAGATCGGCCACGGTCACCGCCGACCGGGACACCACACCCGACGCCGTGCCCTGCGCACCGTCCACCGTCGCGATCACCGTCAGCGACCGCCCGCGAGTGACCCCATTGGTGGTCAGCGCATTACCGGCCCACCGCAGATTGGCACTGGACCGCTCGCTCGCGATGACCACACACCCGTCGGCCCGGGACAATTCAAGGGCCCGCTCGACAATCTCGTGGGGCGCACCCGCCCGCGCGGAACGGCTCATCGACCCGCCTCCTGTGCCGTATTCAGAATGCTGACATCGGTGAACAGCGCCGCCGGACACCCGTGCGAAACGGCCGCGATCTGCCCCGGCTGCGCCTTCCCACAATTGAAGGCCCCACCCAGAACGTACGTATCCGGCCCACCGACCGCGGCCATCGATCCCCAGAAGTCGGTGGTGGTGGCTTGGTAGGCGACGTCGCGGAGTTGTCCGGCGAGCCGGCCGTTCTCGATACGGAAGAAGCGTTGGGCGGTGAACTGAAAGTTGTACCGCTGCATATCAATGGACCAAGACCGATCCCCCACCACATAAACCCCCCTCTCCACCCCGGAAATCAGCTCCTCCGTGCTCGGCCCCTGTGGCGCGGGTTGCAGTGACACATTCGCCATCCGCTGGACGGGGACGTGTGCGGGGGAGTCGGCGAAGGCGCAGCCGTTGGAGCGGGGGGAGCCGGTGAGTTTGGCCATGCGGCGGTCGAGTTGGTAGCCGACCAGGGTGCCGTTCTGGATGAGGTTCCAGGATTGGGCTGCTACGCCCTCGTCGTCCCAGCCGATTGTGGCCAGGCCGTGTTCGGCGGTGCGGTCGCCGGTGACGTTCATGATTTCGGAGCCGTAGGCGAGTGTGCCGAGTTGGTCGTAGGTGGCGAAGGAGGTGCCCGCGTAGGCGGCCTCGTAGCCCAGGGCGCGGTCCAGTTCGGTGGCGTGGCCGATCGACTCGTGGATGGTCAGCCAGAGGTTGGAGGGGTCCACGACCAGGTCGTAGCGGCCGGGGGTGACGCTGGGGGCGCGGAGTTTCTCGGCGAGGTGGGCCGGGATCTCCGCCAGTTCCGCGTCCCAGTTCCAGTGGTCGCCGGTGAGGTACTCCCAGCCTCGGCCCACCGGCGGGGCGAGTGTGCGCATGGAGTCGAACTCGCCGCTCATCGGGTCCACGGCGACCGCGGTCAGCTGGGGGTGGAGGCGTATGCGTTGCTGGGTGGTGCTGGTGCCCGCCGTGTCGGCGTAGAACTTGTTCTCCTGGACGGTCATCAGTGCGGCGTCCGCGTGCGCCACGCCCGGTGCGGCCAGCAGCCGCGCGCTCCACTCGGCCAGCAGGCCGGTCTTGTCGGCGTCCGGTACGTCGAACGGGTTGATCTCGTAGGAGGAGATCCAGGTGCGGTCCGGGTAGGCCGGTTCGTCCGCCAGCTCCACACGCTCGGTGGAGCCGGCCGCCTCGGACACCTTGGCGGAGAGCTTCGCCATGGCCACCGCCTGGCCGGCGACACGCGCCGCGGCGTCCATCGTGAGGTCCACACCGGAGGCGAATCCCCAGGCGCCGTTGTGCACCACGCGCACCGCGTAGCCCAGGTCGGTGGTGTCGGAAGCCTCCGAAGGGCGGGCGTCCCGCAGGCGCCAGGACGCGCTGCGCAGCCGCTCCAGGCGGAAGTCCGCGTGCTCGGCGCCGAGCGCGCGGGCCCGCGCCAGCGCGGCGTCGGCCAGCGCGCGCAGGGGCAGCGCGAGGAACGTCTCGTCGATCGAACGAG
The DNA here is from genome assembly GCF_008704655.1 of Streptomyces rimosus. Lineage (NCBI taxonomy): Bacteria > Bacillati > Actinomycetota > Actinomycetes > Kitasatosporales > Streptomycetaceae > Streptomyces > Streptomyces rimosus. The sequence goes on from NZ_CP023688.1 coordinate 7,292,448, forward strand.
GTGTGACAGGCAAGGTGTCCTCCCGTGGTCGGCGCCATGAATCATGCCCTCCCCGGGGCGTCCGGCCCACCCCGCGGGGGACCCGGACGGCGGCGTCTTCTGTAGGGACCCGACAGTGACCGGCGTGCGCGCCTGTCCGGGCTCGATTCTCCGTACGAGGCCGGTGACCGATAGTTTCGTAGCGAACGCAGGTCGGACAGGACACGGAAAGGGTGATCTCTTGAGCCGCTCGGTTCTGGTCACCGGAGGCAACCGCGGCATTGGCCTCGCCATCGCCCGGGCCTTCGCCGAGGCAGGCGACAAGGTCGCCATCACCTACCGCTCGGGGGAGCCGCCCGAGGGATTTTTGGCCGTGAAGTGCGACATCACGGACGCTGAGCAGGTCGAGCAGGCCTACAAGGAGATCGAGGAGAAGCAGGGCGCGGTCGAGGTGCTGGTGGCCAACGCCGGCGTCACCCGCGACCAGCTGCTGATGCGGATGTCCGAGGAGGACTTCGCCTCGGTGCTCGACACCAACCTCACCGGTACGTTCCGGGTGGTCAAGCGCGCCAACCGCGGGATGCTGCGGGCGCGCAAGGGCCGCGTCGTGCTGATCTCGTCCGTCGTGGGCCTGCTGGGCTCCGCGGGCCAGGCGAACTACGCCGCCTCCAAGGCGGGCCTGGTGGGCTTCGCCCGCTCGCTCGCCCGCGAGCTGGGCAGCCGTAACATCACCGTCAACGTCGTCGCGCCCGGTTTCGTCGACACCGACATGACCCGTGCGCTCACCGACGAGCAGCGGGAGGGCATCGTGAAGCAGGTGCCGCTCGCGCGCTACGCGCAGCCCGAGGAGATCGCCGCCTCGGTCCGCTTCCTGGCCTCCGACGAGGCCGCGTACATCACCGGAGCCGTCATTCCCGTCGACGGCGGATTGGGCATGGGTCACTGATCAGCATGAGTGGAATCCTCGCAGGCAAGCGCATCCTCGTCACGGGCGTCATCACCGACGGCTCGATCGCCTTCCACGCGGCCAAGGTCGCGCAGAACGAGGGCGCCGAGGTCATCCTCACCGGCTTCGGCCGGCTCTCGCTCGTGCAGCGGATCGCCAAGCGGCTGCCCAAGGAAGCCCCGGTCATCGAGCTGGACGTCACCAACCAGGAGCACCTGGACGGTCTCGCCGACAAGATCCGCGAGTACACCGGTGACGACGGCCGGCTCGACGGCGTGGTGCACTCCATCGCCTTCGGCCCGCAGGGCGCCTTCAACTTCCTGGAGGCGAACTGGGAGGACGTGTCCACCGCGCTGCACGTCTCCTCGTACTCGCTGAAGTCGCTGACCATGGCCTGCCTGCCGCTGATGACGCAGGGCGGTTCGGTCGTGGGCATCACCTTCGACGGGTCCATCGCCTGGCCGAAGTACGACTGGATGGGCGTGGCCAAGGCCGCCCTGGAGTCCACCAGCCGGTACCTCGCCCGTGACCTGGGCGAGAAGAACATCCGCTGCAACATGATCTCGGCGGGCCCCATCAAGTCGATGGCCGCGAAGTCCATCCCGGGCTTCGAGGAGCTGGCGGACGTGTGGAACCACCGTGCCCCCATCGGCTGGGACCTCTCCGACCCCGAGCCGGCCGGCCGCGGTGTCGTCGGCCTGCTCTCGGACTTCTTCCCGAAGACCACCGGCGAGGTCGTCCACGTCGACGGCGGCGTGCACATGATGGGCGCCTGACGCCCCCGTAAGCGCCCGCACCACTGCCCGTCCCGGTCCGCCGGGACGGGCAGCGCGCCGTTGTACGGGCTTCGCGCGCCGTACGGCTCAGCCGGCGCCCTGTGCGTTCAGCCGGCACCCGAACGGATGCGTGCTCGCCTCCGCCGCGGCACGCTCGTCGTCGCCCGCGCGGATCGCCGCGACCAGCCGCGCGTGGTCCACGTACGCCTCGGGCCGCAGGACGTCGCCCACGTCGGCGCGCAGGAACTCCCGCAGCACGCCGCCGAGATCGGCGTACAGCTCGGCCAGCACCTCGTTGTGGGAGGCGGCGACGACCGCCATGTGCAGGGTCGCGTCGGCCTCCACGAACGCGGTCGCCGCGCCGGACTCCCAGGCCCGTTCGCGCCGCTCCAGCGCGGTGTCGAGCTGCCGCAGGTCGTGGTCGGTACGTCGGCGCGCGGCCAGCTTGGCCGCCGCCGCTTCCAGCGCGCTGCGCAGCTCGGCCACATGCTCCGGGTCGGCGTCCGCGAAGCGGCGGTTCATGACCCCGGCCAGCTCGCTGGTGGCCGCCACGTACGTGCCCGAGCCCTGGCGGATGTCCAGCAGGCCGTTGTGCGCCAGCGCCCGTACGGCCTCGCGGACGGTGTTGCGGGCCACCCCGAGTTGTTCGACCAGTTCCGGCTCGGTCGGGATGCGGGAGCCCACCGGCCATTCACCGGAGGTGATCTGCGCCCGCAGCTGCGTGATCACCTGGTCCGCCAGCGCGGAGCGCCGGGGCGAGGTCAGTGGCATGACAGCGCTCCAGTGGGACGGGGGCCGGGGGCCCGACGGTCGGCACCGCGAGAGGATAGCGAGCCGGCCGCCCGCGGGGCCTGGGAGGAAAGCCCTGGACAAGCATTCATCCCATGATTCTATGATGCGTCTCATGGCAGACGACTCCCTCGCGACGCTCGGCCCCGGCGCCGGGTCCTCCGGCCCGCCGCCGGCACAGCACACGGGCGCACCGGCCCGGCCGGAAGCCGCACCGGGACCGCACCACCACCCCCCGGCCCCCGGCCGCGCGGTGCCGATCGTGATGATCCTCGGCCTGTTCCTGGCCGCCCTCAACCTCCGCCCGGCCATCACCAGCCTCGGCCCGCTCATGGAAGAGGTACGGTCCGGCCTCGGCATGAGCGCGACCGTCGCCGGCCTGCTCACCTCCGTACCGGCCGCGTGCTTCGCGGTCTTCGGCATCGCGGCCCCGCGGCTGGCCCGGCGCTTCGGCCCCGGCGCGGTCGTCTGCGCGGGCATGGCCGCGATCGCCGCGGGCATCGTCGTACGGCCCTACACGGGCAGCACCGCCGGTTTCCTCGCCGCCACCGCACTGGCCCTCGCGGGCATCGCGGTCGGCAACGTGCTGCTGCCGGTCGTCATCAAGACCTGGTACCCGGAGCGCGTCGGCCCGCTGACCGGCCTGTACTCCATGGCGCTGGCGCTCGGCAGCGCCATCGCCGCGGCGCTGACCGTCCCCGTCACGACCGCGCTCAGCGGCAGCTGGCAGGCCGGTCTCGCGGTGTGGGCGCTGATCGCCGCGCTCGCCGTCCTGCCCTGGCTGACCGTCGTACGCGGCCGGAAGGCCGAGCGCGGGGCCGCCGCCGCGGAGCCCGCCGCGCCGCCCGCCCTGCGGGTCGCCACCTCGCCGACCGCCTGGGCGCTGGCCGTCTACTTCGGCCTCCAGGCCACCGCCGCCTACGTCACCATGGGCTGGATGGCGCAGATCTTCCGCGACGCCGGGGTCCCGGCCGGTACCGCGGGCGTGCTGCTCGCCTTCACCATGGCGATCGGCGTACCGCTGTCCTTCGTGCTGCCCCGGGTGGCCGCCCGGATGCGCAACCAGGGCCTGCTCGCCGCCGGCCTCGGCCTGTGCGGGCTGGCCGCCTACGCCGGCCTGTGGCTGGCCCCGGCCGGCGGGGCCTGGGCCTGGACGCTGCTGATGGGCATATCGAACTGCGCCTTCCCGCTGGCCCTGACCATGATCGGGATGCGGGCGCGGTCCGCCGACGGTGTCGTACGGCTGTCCGCCTTCGCCCAGAGCGTCGGCTATCTGATCTCCCTGCCGGGCCCCTTCCTGGTGGCCACGCTCTACCAGCACAGCGGCGGCTGGGGGCTGCCGCTCGCGCTGATGGCCGGGCTGATGGTGCCCCAGATGGCGGTCGGGATGCTGGCGGGCCGGGACCGCCGGATGGAGGACGAGGCCCGGGTGCGACACTGAAGCCATGCCAGTGCTCGAACCGAATCCGCAGGGCGGACAGAAGAAGCTGCTCATCGTGCTGGGGGCGATGCTGGCGGTGACCGTCGTCATCGGCGTCATCGCGAGCATCGCCTCACCCTGACGCGCCGGACGCCCCGGCCGGGAGGTGGTGGGGGTAACCCCACCGTCCCCTAGGGGGCCAGGGTCAGGGGCAAGTGGGTGGCGTACCGGATGGGAACGGCCGTCGCCGGACCGTAGGTTCGTTGCACACCGTGCCGCTGCGGTGGGCGCGGCCGCACCACGCGGCCGCGTCGTCCCCGCCAACGTCCCCGGAGGCCACCGATGTCCGCCGTGTCCAGCCGGCCGTCCGTCCCCCGCAGCCCGGGTGCCCGCACCGGCCTGCCGTGGTGGGCCGTGGCGCTGGCCGTCGTCTCCTTCGTCACGCTGCTCATCGTCATGACCGCGCCGTCCCCGGCCCACGCGGTGAGCGCCTCCCAGGGCCTGGCGCCGCTGCTGGAGTTCCTCGCCAGGGTCGTCGGCATCGGCGCCTGAGGGCCGGTGGCCGATGCCCGCCCACGGCGCGTTCACCCTGCGGGGGGAGCGCTCCAACACCTCGCGCCCCGCGCCGGGTTTCATGCGAAGCTGGGACACATGAGCGCCGAAACACCTCGCCGGATTGTCCTTCTTCGCCATGCCAAGGCCGACTGGTCGCAGGAGAGCGACCATGAGCGCCCCCTCGCGGAGCGCGGCCGCAAGGACGCCCCGGCCGCCGGCCACTGGCTGGCCGGAGCCGGGATCACCCCCGACCTGACCCTGTGCTCGACCGCCGCGCGCACCCGCGAGACCTGGAAGCTGGTCGTGGGTGAGCTGCCGCAGCGGCCCCGGACCGTCTACGAGGAGCGGCTGTACGAAGCCTCCCTCGGCGAACTGATCGCGCTGCTGAACGAGACCTCCGACGACGTGAGCGACCTGATGCTGGTCGGCCACAACCCGGGCATGCACGCGCTCGCCGACGCGCTGGCGGGCGAGGTGGAGGGCGACCTGCTGTCCCGGATGAACCGCAGCGGCTTCCCCACCTCCTCGATCGCCGTGCTGACCTTCACCGGCTCCTGGAAGTCGGTCGAGCACGGCGTCGGCCGCCTGGACGCGTACTGGGCGCCGCACGCCTGACCGGCACCGCAGGACGGACGAGGGCTCCGACGCCGCGCGCGTCGGAGCCCTTCGCTGTTCCGTACGGTCCCGGCTGTTCCGTACGCCTCAGTCGTCGTGCGTGTCCGCCGCCTCGACCTCTTCACGGGTGATGCCGAGCAGGTACAGCACGGTGTCCAGGAACGGTACGTTCACCGCCGTGTGCGCGGCCTGGCGGACCAGCGGCTTGGCGTTGAACGCCACACCCAGGCCCGCGGCGTTGAGCATGTCCAGGTCGTTGGCACCGTCGCCGATGGCCACGGTCTGCGCGAGCGGTACGCCCGCCTCCTGGGCGAAGCGGCGCAGCAGCCGCGCCTTGCCCGCGCGGTCGACGATCTCGCCGGTGACCTTGCCGGTGAGCTTGCCGTCGACGATCTCCAGCGTGTTGGCGGACGCGAAGTCCAGGCCAAGCTCCTCCTGGAGCGCGTCGGTGACCTGGGTGAATCCGCCCGAGACGACGCCGACTTGGTAGCCGAGGTGCTTGAGGGTGCGGACCAGCGTCCGGGCGCCGGGAGTCAGCCGTACCTCCTTGCGCACCAGGTCCACCACGGAGGCGTCGAGCCCCTTCAGGAGCGCGACGCGGGCGTGCAGCGACTCCTCGAAGTCCAGCTCGCCGCGCATCGCCGCCGTGGTGACCGCGGCGACCTCCGCCTCGCAGCCCGCGTGGGCCGCGAACAGCTCGATGACCTCGTCCTGGATGAGGGTGGAGTCGACGTCCATGACGACCAGCCGCTGGGCGCGGCGCTGGAGGCCGGAGGAGACCACCGCGATGTCCACTTCGAGGGCGGCGGCCTCTATGGCCAGGGTGGTGCGCAGGGTGTCCGTCGCGGTGCCGGAGACCGCGAACTCCACCGCGGTGACGGGGTACTTGGCGAGCCGGAAGATGCGGTCGATGTTGGCGCCGGTGCCGGTGATGGCGGCGGCGATGGCGGCGGTGGACTCGGCGGTGAGCGGGTGGCCCAGCACGGTGACGTGCGAGCGGCCGGTGCCGCGCGGCCGGTTGTCGCCGGTGCCGGAGATGATCTCGGCCTGGAGGTTCAGCGACTCGGCCCAGCTGTGCACGGTGGCGCGCAGGTCGCCCTCGGTGACGCCGGACGAGCCGTCGGCCGGGACGGGCGAGGTGACCAGGACGCACAGCACGATGCGGCCCCGGGTCACCACCTGTTCGATGTCGACGACGTCGACGGAGTAGGCGGCGAGGGTGTCGAAGAGTCCGGCGGTGATGCCCGGCCGGTCCTTCCCGAAGATCTTGACGAGGAGGGTGGGTACGTCGTCGCCCGGTACGGCGGTGGCAGGCGGGATCTGCGATGCGCTCATGGTGCTCTTACGGTAACCGGACCCCGCCGGCTCCCGTACAGGTGTCCGTGGTCCGGACGCCCCGCTGTTCAGTGGCGTTCTCCCGGAGTTCGGACGGGGTCCGTCAGCGGCCTCCTCCCGGCCGTCCGGGCGGCGGCGGACCGTCGGGCGGGTCCGCGCGGCGCTTCCGGGGCGCGCCGCGCGGCTTGGGCGGTACCGGGGGACGCGGGGGAGGGGGCGGCTGGTAGCCGCTGCCCACGGTGGGGTGGGATTCCGGCGGCGGGGGATTCTCGGGCGGCCTGTTCCCGGGGCGGCGCGCCGTGGGTGCCGCGTGCCCGGCGGGCGGCGGGCCCCAGTCGCGTGTGTGCGGGGGCTGCTCCGGAGGCGGCGGCCAGGTCTGGGTCTCCGGCGGCGGTCCCGCCGGTGGCGTCGGCCAGCTCTGCCGGCGTGGCGGCTGCCCGGGTGGGGGCGGCGGGGGCGTCCGGCCGCTTTCCGGCCGGCGCGGGTACGGCTCCCGCTCCCGGCTTTCCGGCGGGCGCATGTACGGGTTCGTGTCGGCGTTCGGGGGCCGGTAGACGGGGGAGGGCGTGTACGGACCGGGCTCGTGGGCAGCGTCGGAGTAGCCCGGGGCGCCGTAACCCGGCGTGGGGGCCGCGTGCCGGTGGCCGTGCCTCTGCGTACGGGCGTCGGCGTCCTGCCCGTACCCCCGTACGTCCTCCGGCTCCGGCCCCGCGCTCTTCGGCAGCCGTACGGCACGCCGTCCGGCCGCCCCGGTGGCGCACGCCAACAGGCCGCCCACCAGTCCCGCCACCGCGCCCCACACCGCCCCCAGCGCGAACGCCGCGGGCACGCTCCCGCGCAGCTCCAGGCCCGCGCCGAAGGCGTCGAACCCGAAGACGGACAGGCTCGCGTTCGCCGAGACGCCGGTCAGGTGCACCAGTAGCGGCAGCGTGAGCGCCGTCAGCGCGCCCAGCCCGGCCGCACAGCGCAGCGCGAACGGCAGCGTGCGGGCGCCCTCCCGCGGCGTACGGACGGCCGTGAGCACGCCCGCGAGCAGCATCATCAGCACGGCGGCCACCGGCAGCAGCCACACCCGTCCGTCCAGCTCGGCGAGCCGCCCGATGGTCAGCCGGGCCCCGTTCCCGCCGTCGAGCAGGCGGTCGACGGGGTCGGGCAGGAAGCGGGTGAGCACGCCGGAGGCGCTGCCGTGCCAGGGGACGAAGAGGCCGAGCGGAATGCCGAGCCAGACGCCGTTCGGGGCGGCGAGCAGCGCCGCGCCCAGCACCCGCCGCGGATGATCGTCGCCGATCGCCGCGTACCCGGCCGCCGCCAGTCCCGCCGCCACCGCCACCAGCGCCACCATGACCAGCGCGGACGCCGCGGGCCGTACGAAGCGGTGGGCCGCGGTGAGCGCGCGGGGCAGCGGCGCCCGCCGGGCCGCCAGCACCGTGATCACCAGCACTCCGAGCACCCACACCAGGCCGCCCGCCAGGGAGGCGCCCGTGTCCACCGCGAACCCGACCGACGCCTTGGCGCCGATCAGGTCGGCGATCCGCTCCGGCAGCCCGCCGTTGTCGCCGTCCCCGATCCCGAGGCCGCCCAGGCCGTCCCGCAGCCGGTCCAGCAGCCCGCCGTCACCGCCCCCGCCTCCGGAACCCCCGCCCCCGCCGCCGACGAGCCCGCCCAGCGTCTTGCCGTCGATCGTTACGGAGTCGTGTCCGGCCCAGGCCAGGAAGGCCAGCAGCGCGACGAACAGGCCCGCCAACACCACGGCGCGGGCGGCCAGTTCGCCCCAGCCGACGGTCGCGCCGACCCGGCGCAGCGAGCGGGCGAACACCCACCCCAGCACCAGGGCGCCCACCAGGCCCACACCCAACGGCGCGATGTCAACGGCGGATTCGGCCGCCTGCCCCTCCAGCCCGAAGGCGCTCACATCGCCCGACGGCGTCACCGAGCCGCCCACGGCCAGCACCACCGCCGCGGCGGTCAGCGGCCCCAGCGACGCCGCGGAGTCGGCGCCCAGCAGATGCAGCCCCAGCGCCGCCACCCCGGCCATCGCCAGGAACGCCCAGCTGACGGCGGCGACGGCGGACAGCAGAACGTCGCCCCAGCGGAGCCGTGCGGTGGTGCCGGCGGTCATCGAAGCCCCCGATCCGGGTCGAGTCGCCCCGAACGCGCACGATGCCATGATCCGTACGCTTCCGTGGTCGCTTACCACTCTCCGTGGGCGTTTCGCCGCCGTCAACGCACCCGGCCGATGACCTTGCCGGACCCGTTTTTTGGCTCCGGGCACCGTGCCTGAAATAGTTCCTCACGATGTTCGCCATCCCTAGACTTCCCATACAGGGCGTCACTCGGGGGACTATGTAATGGGGCATGGAGTGCCTGAACTCGTACTCGAATTGAACGGACGGACCTGGACGCTCGACCCGTCCCGGTCCTACAGCCTGGGCCGTGATCCCCAGGGTGACATGGTGCTGGACGATGCCAGGGTCTCCTGGCGGCACGCCATCGTGCGCTGGGGCGGGCACAGTTGGGTCATCGAAGACCAGGGCAGCACCAACGGCACGTATGTGCAGGGGCAGCGCATCCACCAGCTGGAGATCGGCCCCGGCTCCGCCGTGCACCTCGGCAACGCCACCGACGGCCCGCGGCTGACCCTGTCGGGCAGCGCCGCCCCGGCCGCCGGTGTGCACAGCGCGCAGACCGCGATGGCCCAGCCGCAGGTCCAGGGCGGACCTGGATGGGCCGCGCCGCCGCAGGCCCAGCAGCCGCCGGTCCACCAGGCGCCCGCCCACCACCAGGCCCCGGCCCACCAGGTCCCGCAGCAGCAGGTCTGGAACCAGCAGCCGCAGGCCCCGTACACCCCGCAGCAGCCGCCCCAGGGCCGGCCTCCCGTGGCGCAGCAGCCCCCGGCCGACCGGTCCGGCGCCGCCGCCCCGCCGGTCTACGGCGACCGCAGCCCGACCACGTTCCACCGCCTCGACCTCGGCCGCGTCATGCGCATCGGCCGCGCGCTGGAGAACGAGCTGGTCGTCTCCGACCTCCAGGTCTCCCGGCACCACGCCGAGTTCCGCGCCACGCCCGACGGCCGCTTCGAGATCCACGACCTCGGCAGCCACAACGGCACGTACATCAACGGCCAGCCGGTACCGAAGTCGGGCAAGGCGCCGGTCGGCCCGAACGACATCATCGGCGTCGGCCACTCCACCTTCCGGCTGGTCGGCGACCGGCTGGAGGAGTTCGTCGACACCGGTGAGGTGTCCTTCTCCGCCCGCCACCTGACCGTCACGGTCGACGGCGGCAAGCAGATCCTCAAGGACGTTTCCTTCGGCGTCCCGGAGAAGTCCCTGGTGGCGGTCATCGGCCCGTCGGGGTCCGGCAAGTCCACCCTGCTCAAGGCGCTGACCGGCTACCGGCCCGCCGACCAGGGCGACGTCCTCTACGACAACCGCAACCTCTACAAGCAGTTCGCCGAGCTGCGCCAGCGCATCGGCCTGGTCCCGCAGGACGACATCCTCCACAAGGAGCTGACCGTCCAGAAGGCCCTGAAGTACGCGGCCAAGCTGCGCTTCCCCGGTGACACCGCCGAGGCCGAGCGCACCGCGCGGATCGACGAGGTGCTGCGCGAGCTCAAGCTGGACGTCCACAAGGACAAGAAGGTCACCTCGCTGTCCGGCGGCCAGCGCAAGCGCGTCTCGGTCGCCCTGGAGCTGCTGACCAAGCCGTCCCTGATATTCCTGGACGAGCCGACCTCCGGCCTGGACCCGGGCATGGACCGCGACGTCATGCAGCTGCTGCGCGGCCTGGCCGACGACGGCCGTACGGTCCTGGTGGTCACCCACTCCGTCGCCGAGCTGGCACTGTGCGACAAGCTGCTGGTGATGGCGCCGGGCGGCGGTGTGGCCTACTTCGGCCCTCCGGAAGAGGCGCTGAACTTCTTCCAGTACGACTCCTGGGCCGATGTCTTCTCCGCCTTCGAGAACTACCGCGACTACGACTGGATGGGCCGCTGGCGCGGCTCCCCGCACTACCAGATGTACGCCGCGGACATCGACGCCGTCGCCCCGCAGTCGGTGTCGGTCCAGGCACCCCCGGCCCGGATGCAGAAGTCCCAGAGCTGGGGCTCGCAGCTGTGGACCCTGATGCGGCGCTATGTCTCCGTGCTCGCCTCCGACCGCGGCTTCCTCGGTCTGATGCTGATCCTGCCGGCCGTGCTCGGCGTGGTCTCCATCCTCATCCCCAGCCAGCACGGCCTGGGCTACGGCCCCAAGGGCCCCAACCGCGACGCCAGCACCATCATGCTGATCCTCGCGGTCGGCATGTGCTTCTCGGGCGCCGCCAACTCGGTCCGTGAGCTGATCAAGGAACGGGTGATCTACGAGCGGGAACGGGCCACCGGCCTGTCCCGGTCCGCGTACCTGATGTCCAAGGTGATCGTGCTCGGGGTGGTCACCGCCATCCAGGGCGTGATCATCGCGGCGATCGGCTTCACCCCGCGCAAGATGCCCACCGAGGGCGTGCTGTTCAAGGACCTGCCCGCCGTCGAGATGGCGCTGGCGGTCATCGCGCTGGGCTTCACCTCGATGATGTTCGGCCTGATCATCTCGTCGCTGGTCAAGACCGCCGAGAAGACCATGCCGCTGCTGGTCATGTTCGCCATCGTCCAGGTGGTCTTCACCGGCGTGCTCTTCCAGCTCTTCGACACGGTCGGCGTCGCCCAGGTGGCCTGGCTGATGCCGTCGCGCTGGGCGGTGGCCGCGATGGGCGCGACCGCCGACATGAACACGCTGCTGCCGTGGGAGGCGGGCAACCCCGACCCGCTGTGGAAGCACGAGGCGAGCGTCTACGCGATGGACCTGATCATCCTGCTCGCGCTCGGCGTCGCCCTGGCCTTCGCGGTGGCCCGGCTGCTGCGCCGCCACGAGCCGGAGGTCATGCGCAAGTAACGCGTGGCACGACGAACGCCGAGGGGCGGCACCCAGTGCTGGGTGCCGCCCCTCGGCGTATGCGCGTCCGGCTCAGTACGCGGAGTTCACGTTGTCCATGGAGCCGTAGGTCGCGGCCGCGTAGTTGCAGGCGGCGACGATGTTGGCGACCGGGTCGAAGATGTCCCAGGAGGTGCCCTCGACGTGGTACGCCTGGAAGGTCGGGTCGATCACCTGGAGCAGGCCCTTGGACGGGGTGCCCTGCTGCGCGTTGGAGTCGTAGCCGTTGACGGCCTGCGGGTTGCCGGTCGACTCGCGCATGATGTTGCGGTACAGACCGTCGTAGGAGCCGGGGATGCCGTGCTTCTGCATGATGTCCAGCGACTCGCGGATCCAGCCGTCCAGGTCGTTGCTGTACGTCTTGGCCGGCTCCGGGGCCGGGGCGGCGGCGCGGTCGGCGGACCGGCTCGCGGCCTCCTTGTCCTTGCGCTCCTGCTCGGCCTTGGCCTTGGCGTCGGCCTCCTGCTTGGCCTTGGCCTCCTTCTCGGCGTCTTCGGCCTTCTTCTTGGCCTCGGCGGCGTCCTTCTCGGCCTGCTGGGCGGAGGCGTCCGCCTGCTTGCCGAGGGTCTCCGACTGGGTCTTGGCGGCGTTGTCGACCGCACTGAAGGCGACCGGCTTGACGTTCTGGCCCGCGGCCCGGTCGTTCTGCCCGGCGTCCGCCGAACCCGGGACGAGGGCGAAGACCAGTGCGGCGGCACCGGCAGCGGCGACGCCGGCGGCCGAGAGCTTGTGCGTCCGGTTCAGGCGGGCGTAGCCGGGAATGGCGTGCTTGGGCATGCGGAGTCAGACCTCTTCCAATGGGGAGCGCCGCTGTGGCCGGGATGGGCGGTGAACGCCGAGTTCTGTCCACGGCGCCGAGCGACGGCAGTCATTGTTAGCGGCCGGAAATTAGCTGAGCAAAGAGACGAAATACGATCCCGCTTAGTGGAACCCGGGGTACGGATCTCGCGTCAGCGTCGGTTCATCCCGGCGTCCGGGCCGGGTCCACCCCAGGTATGCCCCGCATCATCCAAAAGTCGTACGTGGCCGGCGAAGCCACTAATGCCCTTCGTAAGTGACGTAGGCCCTATGCGCGGCGTCACACCGGGCGAGACGTTTAGTCGCCCGGTGTGATTGCATTCGCACACTGTGTCAGTGAATTAGATCTCCACCAGCACCTGGTCCAGGGTCTTACGGACCAGATCCGGTACCCGACAGTCCTTCGCCGGATATCCCACCGGAATCACCGCGAACGCCTTCTCGTTCGCGGGCCGCCCCAGCACCTCCTGGAGGAAGCGCATCGGGCTCGGTGTGTGCACCAGGGCGCCCAGGCCCGACAGGTGCAGCGCGGACAGCAGCATGCCGACCGCGATGCCCACCGACTCGTCCACGTAGTAGTGCTTGTGCTTCGTGCCGTCCGCGCCCAGCCAGTACCGCTGCTGGAAGACCACGATCAGGTGGGGCGCCTCGGTCAGATGCGGCTTGATCTCGTCCGTGCCCAGCGGGCGCAGCGCCGCCAGCCACTCCTCGCCGAGCCGTCCCGCGTAGGAGAGACGTTCCTCCGCCTCCGCCGCCTCCCGGATGCGCCGCCGCACCTCCGGGTCCTTGACCAGCACGAACGTCCAGGGCTGCTGGTGCGCCCCGGAGGGCGCGGTGGCCGCGCAGGCGATGGCGTCCTTCACCACCTGCTCCGGCACCGGGTCGGGGGAGAACTGCCGGACGGTGCGGCGCCGGTCCATCCGCTCCCGCAGCTCGGCGGCGCGGGCCAGGGATTCGCCGGCCGGCATCCGCTCGGGGTGGTACGGCACCGACCGGTAGGGATCGCCGTGGGTCGGTGCCCAGTTCCTCGTTGGTGTCGACATGCTCCGAGTCTGGGGTTCAGGACGGCAGGATGAGGTGGAGATCCCCGAACTCGTGCCACAGGTAGCGGCGGCGGACGGCCTCCGCGTACGCCCGGCACAGCGCGTCCCCGAAATCCGCGCCCGCCGCCACCTGCCCGACCGCCGCCAGCATGAGCAGGTGCGACGCCTGCGGCTCGTGCAGTCCGGTCAGCAGCCCGTCCACCGCCCGCACCCCGCGCTCCGGGGTGACGACCAGCTCCGTCCATCCGGACGCCGCGCGGATCCGCCCGTCCGCGTCGGCGGCGGTCTCCAGCGCCCGTACGGCCGTCGTCCCCACCGCCACCACCCGGCCGCCGCCCGCCCTGGCCGCGTTGATCTGCCACGCCGTCGACGGCGGCACCGCGAAGCGCTCCGGGTACGGCGGCTCGTACGCCTCCGCCGACGCCACCCCCGTGTGCAGCGTCACCGGCGCGATCTGCACGCCCCTGCTGACCAGCCGCGCCACCAGGGAAGCGGTGAACGGCCGCGCCGCACTCGGCATCTCCGCGCTGCCGCCGCCGTCCGGCGAGCCCACCGCGAACACCGTCTGGTAGGCGTCCAGCGGCTGGTCCCGGTCCGTATAGCCGTAGCGGATCGGCCGCCCGTACCGGCGCAGCAGCTCCGCGACCGGCGCCCCGGACACCCGCGCCCACCACAGCCGTACGCCCCCGCGCTCCACCGGCGCGCGCAGCTCCAGCCGCGCCCCGCCCGGCAGCCGCACCACCGTCCCGGCCGGGCCGCCCGCCCGCTGCCGGGTGCTGCCGCAGCCGTCCGGCGTCCGCAGCTCCACCGTCCAGTCCCCGGCCGCCGCCTCCGGACGCGGATGCTGCCGGTCGGCGCGCGTCGAGAAGTGCACCACCACCGGCTCGCCGCGGCCCCGCCCGTCCCCGAGCCGGCCGTCCAGCGCCGCCGGCAGGGTCCGCGAGGTGTTCACCACCAGGACGTCCCCGGCCGACAGCAGCCGCGGCAGCTCCTTGAACGCGTGGTGCGACGGCTCCGCCGTACCCCGGCTGACCAGCAGGCGTACCGCGTCCCTGCCCTGGCCGGGCGCCCGTTGCTCGGCCGGCTCCCGCGCCGACAGCTCCGGCGGCACCCGCAGCACCTCGGCGGTCACCGGGCACCGTCCAGCAGGCCGGGCGCCGCGTACCGCCCGCTGGCCGCCCCCGCGTCCAGCAGCCGCAGCAGCGCCGGGACGACCGTCCCGGGCAGCGGGCGGCCGGCGCCGTCATCGGTGGGCACGGCCGCCGCGTACAGGTCCGTCCGCATGTCGCCCGGGTCCACCCACCACACCCGCAGCCCCGGCTCCTCGACCGCCAGCACCGCCGAGAGCTGGTCGAGCGCCGCCTTCGCCGCCCCGTAACCGCCCCAGGTCTCGTACGCCTCGGCCGCCGCGTCGGAGCTGATGTTCAGCACGGCCCCGCCCGTACTCTTGTGGGCCTCTGTCCCTGTCTGATGGCTGTTGTCCCCTATATAGGGAGAAGGCGCGGGCGTTCCGTAGAGCGACGACGCCCGTAGCAGCGGCAGCGCCTCCTGTACGAGCCCGAGCGGCGCCACCGCATTGACCTCCAGCGCCGCCCGCAGCCCGTCGAGCGCATGCTCCTCCAGCCGCACCAGCGGCTCGGCGCCCAGCACGCTCGCGTTGTTCACCAGCAGGTCCAGCCCGCCCAGCTCCCGCGCCGCCGCCACCAGCTCCGTCCGGTGCGCGGCGTCCGCCACGTCTCCGGGCAGCGCCACCACCCGCGCGCCACCCCGGCGCAGCTCCCGCGCCGCCTCCTCCAGCGGTCCGGCCGACCTGGCGTCCACCACCAGATCCCAGCCACGCGCGGCCAGCGCCGCGCCCAGCGCGCGCCCCAGCCCCTTCGATGCCCCCGTAATGATCGCCACCGGCATGGCCCCGTCCCGCCTCTCCGCCTCGACGTGCGTTCGTACCGTCACGCTAAGAACGGGACGGACCGGGCCGCCTCGGGCAGCGGGCGGGCCGGGCCAGGGCACTTCGGCCTAGGCCCGACGGCGTAAGCGGAGGGCGACGGTGGTCCGATACGGCTGTCAGTGCCCGCCGGTACGGTGATGCCATGACCAACGGACCGCGGGACGCAGACGGGCCGGGCGCCGGGATTCCCGCCGTGAGCAGCGCGATCCTCGCCATGAGCCGGCACCTGGAGGTGCGCGACGTCCTCAAGACGATCGTCGCCTCCGCCCGCGAACTCCTCGACGCCGAATACGCCGCGCTCGGCGTCCCCGACGACCACGGCGGCTTCGCGCAGTTCGTCGTCGACGGCGTCAGCGAGGAGCAGTGGAAGGCCATCGGCCCGCTGCCCCGCCAGCACGGCGTTCTCGCGGCCATGCTGCACAA
Organism: Streptomyces rimosus; assembly: GCF_008704655.1. Lineage (NCBI taxonomy): Bacteria > Bacillati > Actinomycetota > Actinomycetes > Kitasatosporales > Streptomycetaceae > Streptomyces > Streptomyces rimosus. The sequence goes on from NZ_CP023688.1 coordinate 7,308,042, forward strand.
CGCCACCCCGGAGCGGCTCGCCGACGTCCGCACCGACCCGCGCTTCGGCGGCTGGCCCGCGGCCCACCCCGACATGTCCGACTTCATCGGCATGCCGGTCGCCGACGGCGACGAGATCCTCGGCGCGCTCTTCCTCGCCAACAAGCGCTGCCCCAAGCCCGCGGGCGGCTGCGGCTTCACCGCCGAGGACGAGCGGCTGCTCGGCATACTCGCCCAGCACGCCGCCATCGCCCTGACCAACGCCCGGCTGTACGAACGCAGCCGCGAACTGACCATCGCGGGGGAGCGCGCCCGCCTCGCCCACGAACTGCACGACGCCGTCGCCCAGAAACTCTTCTCGCTGCGGCTGACCGCGCAGGCCGCCACCGCCCTCGTCGACCGCGATCCGGCGCGCGCCAAGGGCGAGTTGCAGCAGGTCGCCGCCCTCGCCGCGGAGGCCGCCGACGAACTGCGCGCCGCCGTCGTCGAGTTGCGGCCCGCCGCCCTGGACGAGGACGGCCTCGTCGCCACCCTGCGCTCCCAGGCCCAAGTCCTGGACCGCGCCCACCACGCCCGCGTCACCTTCGAGGCCCGCGGCGTACGGGCCCTGCCGGCCTCCCAGGAAGAGGCGCTGCTGCGCGTCGCCCAGGAAGCCCTGCACAACGCCCTGCGGCACGCCCGCGCCGGCCGGGTCGAGGTGACCCTCGTACGGCACGGCCAGGGCGCCCTGCTGCGCGTCGCCGACGACGGCCGCGGCTTCGACACCCGCGCGGTGCGCCGCGCCGGACGGCACCTGGGCCTGGTGTCGATGCGCGACCGGGCGAGCGGCGTCGGCGGCCGGCTCACCGTGGAATCGGAGCCCGGCAAGGGCACCGCTGTGGAGATGGAGGTACCCGGTGGGTGACAAGGACAGGGGCGGCGCGATGGCGGACGACGGGCGGACGATCCGGGTGCTGCTGGTCGACGACCACCAGGTCGTACGGCGTGGCCTGCGCACGTTCCTGGAGGTCCAGGACGACATCGAGGTGGTGGGGGAGGCGTCCGACGGCGACGAGGGCATCGCCGCCGCCGAGCAACTGCGCCCGGACGTCGTCCTGATGGACGTCAAGATGCCGGGCACCGACGGCATCGAGGCGCTGCGCAAGCTGCGCGAACTGGACAACCCGGCGCGTGTGCTGGTCGTCACCAGCTTCACCGAGCAGCGCACCGTCGTCCCGGCGCTCCGCGCGGGCGCCGCGGGATACGTCTACAAGGACGTGGACCCGGAGGCGCTGGCCGGCGCCATCCGTTCCGTACACGCCGGGCATGTCCTGCTCCAGCCCGAGGTGGCCGGCGCGCTGCTCGCGCAGGAGGAGGGCAACAACGGCCAGGGGCGCGGCACCTCGCTGACCGACCGGGAGCGCGAGGTGCTGGCCTTGATCGCGGACGGCCGCTCCAACCGCGAGATCGCCCGGACGCTGGTGCTGTCCGAGAAGACCGTCAAGACCCATGTGTCGAACATCCTGATGAAGCTGGATCTCGCGGACCGGACCCAGGCGGCCCTCTGGGCGGTCCGGCACGGCATCGGCGCCTGACGCGCCGGATTCCGGTCCGACTATCAGGGCGCGGGCCGGTCCGCCCGCATCCCATCGGAGATTCATACCGTCGGGTGGACGTCACCCATGTGGCGCAACCCGTCCGGTGCACGGGCCGTTCTCCATGGCGTGCCGCGGGACCCGACCGCGGCCGTCGTCAGGAGAGGTCAGAAGAAGTGAAGAACATCAAGAAGGCCGTGGCCGTCACGATCGCCACGGGTGGGCTCGCCTTCGCCGGTGCCGGCGTCGCCTCCGCGCAGGGCATCGCCCAGGGCCACGCCGTCAACTCCCCCGGTGTCGCCTCCGGCAACCTGCTCCAGGTCCCGGTGCACGTCCCGGTGAACGTCACCGGCAACACCGTCACCGTCATCGGCGCCCTGAACCCGGCGTTCGGGAACCGCAGCCACAACTCCTGACGGCCGCAGTACGGCCGGCTGCCGGCACCCCCGCCCGGCGGCCCGGCCGCAGCAAGCACCCCACCACCATCCCGGCCCCGCGCCGACACGTGAGGAACACCTACATGAACACCGCCAAGAAGGCCGCTCTCATCCTCGCCACCGCCGGACTGGCCGCCGGCGCCGCCGCCGGTTCGGCCGCCGCGACCGGTCACGCGCACGCCAACGGCGCGGCCACCAAGTCCCCCGGCGTCCTGTCGGGCAACCTCGTCCAGGTCCCCGTGGACGTGCCCGTGAACGTCTCCGGCAACAGCATCAACGTCGTGGGCGTGCTGAACCCGACCCACCACAACGCCGCCGCCAACCACTGAGCCACGGCGCTCCGGACCGCGGTCACGCCGCGTCCCCCCGAAGGCCCCGCCCGACCGCCCCCGGTCCGGCGGGGCCTTCCGCGTACGGCGGATCCGGCTGCCACTTGCGTACGCCGAGGCTTTCGCCGTACGGGAAAGCCGGGCCGCCGCCCCGTCACCCCCGGCGCCGCTCGGCCTCCTCCACGGACGCGTTGTACGCCGCGACCTGCGCGCGCCGGGCCGTGCGCTCCACGGGGCGCAGCGCGGCCGCCCGCGCCGCCATCTCGGAGGCGCTCACCGCGGCGCCGTGCTCCTGCCCGTCACGGCCCGCGCCCTGCGCGATGTCGATGAGCGCGCCGACCCGCTGCGCCAGCTCCAGCACCCGCACCGCCCGCGGCGGATAGCCGGGCGCCAGCACCTGCCGGCCCGCCTCGGCCCGCGCGCGGTACGCCTCCAGGGCCGCCTGGGCGACCGGTCCCGAACCGGCCACGTCCAGCCGGGAGAGCACCTCCGTCGCCTCCCGCAGCGCCTCCGCCAGCTCCCGCTCCGCCTCGCCGAGCGAGGGGACGTCGGCGGGCGGCGCGTCCCGTATGGGGAGGCAGTGCCAGACCACCTCGATGTGCACATCGGCGCGCGGCACCCCGGCGCCCTCCGGGCCGGACTCGAACACCTCCGGGACGAGGCCCAGCGCGGCCCCGGTCGCCAGCACCGCCTCCTCGGCCTCCATCGCCCGCGCGTTGAACTCCGGCGGGCCGCTCAGCCCCAGCGGGTGCCCCGGCGCCGGCAGCGCCACCCGCAGGCCGGTCGCGCCCAGCGCGCGCAGCCGCCCCAGCGCGAGTGTCAGCCCGACCGGGCCGGGCTCCCCGGGCAGGCCGCGCACGCGGTGCACCGCGTCGTCGTCCGCGATGTGCTGCACGGCTTCATCAGGTGAGACAAGACCGGCCAAAAGGGCATTTCCCCACGCGGCCAGGCGTCCCGAACGAGGTTCATCGAGCATGCTCCCCAGCCTAAGGACAGGCACTGACAGCGAGTGGCGTAGGTTTGCAGGGGGGAGGCGCCCACAGGCGCACGAGACGACCGAGATGCAATGGGAGACAACGCGCTCATGAGCGATGTGCTGGAGCTGGTGGACGTATCCGTGGTCCGCGACGGACGGGCTCTGGTGGACCAGGTCTCCTGGTCGGTCAAGGAAGGCGAGCGCTGGGTCATCCTCGGCCCCAACGGCGCCGGCAAGACCACCCTGCTCAACGTCGCCTCCAGCTACCTCTACCCGAGCACCGGGACCACCACGATCCTCGGCGAGACGCTCGGCAAGGTCGATGTCTTCGACCTGCGCCCGCGCATCGGCGTGGCCGGCATCGCGCTCGCCGACAAGCTGCCGCGCAGCCAGACCGTCCTGCAGACCGTGCTCACCGCCGCGTACGGCATGACCGCCGGCTGGCGCGAGAAGTACGAGGACATCGACGAGCGGCGCGCCCGCGCCTTCCTCGACCGCCTCGGCATGAACGAGTACCTCGACCGGAAGTTCGGCACGCTCTCCGAGGGCGAGCGCAAGCGCACCCTCATCGCCCGCGCGATGATGACCGACCCCGAGCTGCTCCTGCTGGACGAGCCCGCGGCCGGCCTCGACCTCGGCGGCCGCGAGGACCTCGTACGCCGCCTCGGCCGGCTCGCCCGCGACCCGTACGCCCCCTCCATGATCATGGTCACCCACCACGTCGAGGAGATCCCGCCGGGCTTCACCCACGTCCTGATGATCCGCCAGGGCAAGGTCCTGACCGCCGGACCGCTCGACCTGGAGCTGACCTCCAGCAACCTCTCGCACTGCTTCGGCCTGCCGCTGGTCGTCGAGCGCAACGGCGACCGCTGGACCGCCCAGGGCCTGCCGCTTTCCTGACCATTCGGGTCATTCCTTGACCGGACGGCCCCTGTCCCGGGCCGTCCGGCGGATCTACCATGAAGGCGTGGATCCATGGGTGTGGTGGCTCGTCGCCGCCGTGGGACTGGGCATTCCGCTCGTCGTGACCGCGATGCCCGAATTCGGGATGCTCGCGGTCGGCGCCGTCGCCGGCGCCGTGACCGCGGGGCTCGGCGGCGGCACGGTCATGCAGTTCATCGTCTTCGCCGCCGTCTCGGTCGCGCTCATCGCGGTGGTCCGCCCCATCGCCAACCGGCACCGCAGCCAGCGCCCGCAGCTGGCCTCGGGCATCGACGCCCTCAAGGGCCGCTCCGCGACCGTCCTGGAACGGGTCGACGCCGCCGGCGGCCGGGTCAAGCTGGGCGGCGAGGTCTGGTCGGCCCGCGCACTGGACGCCGACCAGGTCTACGAACCGGGCCAGAAGGTGGACGTGGTGGAGATCGAAGGTGCCACGGCGGTCGTCATGTAAGAGGCCGAGCCAGTCGTCGTACGAGCGCACCGATGAGCCGAACCGCCTGCGTGACGGCCGTTCGCTCTGAAAGACTCGATCAAGCGGAAGGCCGGCCGAGGCCGCCGCAGTCAGTCACCGAGGGGTACCGGGAGCCGCAGTGGAACCGATCATCATCGTCCTGATCATCCTGGTGGTGCTCGTGTTCATCGCACTCATCAAGACGATCCAGGTCATCCCACAGGCCAGCGCCGCCATCGTGGAGCGCTTCGGCCGCTACACCCGCACCCTCAACGCGGGCCTGAACATCGTCGTGCCGTTCATCGACTCCATCCGCAACCGCATCGACCTGCGCGAACAGGTCGTGCCGTTCCCCCCGCAGCCGGTGATCACCCAGGACAACCTGGTCGTGAACATCGACACCGTCATCTACTACCAGGTCACCGACGCGCGCGCCGCGACGTACGAGGTCGCCAGCTACATCCAGGCGATCGAGCAGCTGACCGTCACCACCCTGCGCAACATCATCGGCGGCATGGACCTGGAGCGGACCCTGACCTCCCGCGAGGAGATCAACGCGGCGCTGCGCGGCGTCCTGGACGAGGCCACCGGCAAGTGGGGCATCCGCGTCAACCGCGTCGAGCTGAAGGCGATCGAGCCGCCCACCTCCATCCAGGACTCGATGGAGAAGCAGATGCGCGCCGACCGGGACAAGCGCGCGGCGATCCTCCAGGCCGAAGGTGTCCGGCAGTCCCAGATCCTCACCGCCGAGGGTGAGAAGCAGTCCTCGATCCTGCGCGCCGAAGGTGAGGCCAAGGCCGCCGCGCTGCGCGCCGAGGGCGAGGCCCAGGCGATCCGGGTGGTCTTCGAGTCGATCCACGCCGGCGACCCGGACCAGAAGCTGCTGTCGTACCAGTACCTCCAGATGCTGCCGAAGATCGCCGAGGGCGACGCCAACAAGCTCTGGATCGTGCCCAGCGAGATCGGCGACGCCCTCAAGGGCCTCGGCGGCGCCATCAACAGCTTCAACCCCGCGGGCGGCGGCGCCCCGGCCGGCGGCCCCGGCATGAGCAAGTCCGCCCCGCACCGCGAGCAGCCGCCCATCGACTGACCGGCTCCCCTCAGGGCCCGTTCCCGGCGGAACCGCTGTTCCAGGGGCGGGCCCTGATGCATGATCGGACCCTACCGATCATGTACGAGGGAGATCGCATGACCATGTGGGAAGCGCTCGCCGTCTTCGCGGCGGGCGGCGCCGCCGGGGCGATCAACGTCGTGGTCGGCTCCGGAACCCTGATCACCTTCCCGGTCCTGCTGGCCACCGGCCTGCCACCGGTCACCGCCAACGTCTCCAACACCCTCGGCCTGGTGCCCGGTTCACTCAGCGGCGCCATCGGCTACCGCCGCGAACTGGCCGGACAGGGGCGCCGCATACGCCGCTTCGGCGCCGCGGCCCTGGCCGGCGGGCTGATCGGCGCGGCCCTGCTCCTGCTGCTGCCCTCCGACGCCTTCGACGCGATCGTGCCCGTACTGATCGCCGTCGCCCTCGTCCTCGTCGTCGTACAGCCCCGACTCGCCGCCGCGCTGCGCGCCCGCCGCGCACGCAACGGCACCACCGCCCGTACGGACGGTGGTGCCCTGCTGCTGACCGGAATCCTCTTCGCGAGCATGTACGGCGGCTACTTCGGCGCCGCCCAGGGAGTCATCTACCTCTCCCTGATGGGCCTGCTGCTCAGCGAGGAACTGCAACGCCTCAACGCCGTCAAGAACGTCCTGTCCCTGCTCGTCAACGGCGTCGCCGCGCTCTTCTTCCTCTTCGCCGCGCCCATCGACTGGCTCGCCGTCGTCCTGATCGCCACCGGCTCGGCCCTCGGCGGCCTGATCGGCGCCAGGATCGGCCGCCGGCTGCGGCCGGCCGTACTGCGCGGGGTGATCGTCGCCGTCGGCATCGCGGCGATCACCCAGCTGCTCCTCGACTGACCCGTACGAGCGCTACGCGGGCAGCCCCAGCCAGTCCGGCAGCTCTTCCCGTACGGTCCCGGCCAGCGCCGCCACCAGCGCGTCCGCGGGCGTCGGCTCGAACGGCCGGGTCAGCAGCCGCATCCCCGCCTGCTCCGGCGTCCGGTCGGCCTTGCGGTGATTGTCCTCCGCGCAGGACGCGACCGTGTTCAGCCAGCTGTCGCCGCCGCCGCGCGAGCGCGGCACGATGTGGTCCACGGTCGTCGCCCGCCGCCCGCAGTACGCGCACCGGTGCTGGTCCCGTACGAGGACGCCCCGCCGCGACCACGCCGCCTGTCTTCGGAACGGCACCCGTACGTACCTGCTGAGCCGGATCACCCGCGGCACCGGCACCTCCACCGCGGCGGCCCGGATCCGCAGCCCCGGATGCGCCTGCTCGACCACGGCCTTGTCCTGCATCACCAGCACCACCGCACGCCGCAGCGACACCGTCGCCAGCGGCTCGAAGCTGGCATTCAGTACAAGTGTTTCGCGCATCCCGTCCACCTCCCGGTCCCCGTTCGCCGCTCGGCGAAGTGGATCCACTGTGCAGCTCCAGTGATCCCCTGGACAACGCAATTTCCGCACGCCACAAGGGAGATGGGAGGTGACGGGGAGGTGAAGGTACAGATGCGTACGAGGGGGCGTGAGGAAGCGCTCGGCGGCGCGAAGGAGCGCTGGGCGGCACGCTCCGGGGTCCCGCCCCCGTGCGTACACCGGGACCCCGGAGCGTATGGCAGCCGGCGCGGACGTCCGACACGAAACGGACTCCGACAGGCGGCCGGCGACACACCTGCGCCCCGCCGCCCCCGCCACTGCGGTGCCGGCTGCCCGACGGCCGTACCGCGAGCCGTTCGCCGGTCCATGCACCACTGTGCGAGCACGGGCGCCGGGGCGCAACGGAATTAGGCCGGTGCCCGCCCGGCCGCACACGGCCGCGGCACGGACACCGGCCCCTGCTCAGCTTCCGGCCGGCACCTCGTACTCGCCGATCAGCTGCGCCCGCCCGATCGCGTGGAAGCGGAGGTTGAAGCCGACCACGGCCGGCGTCGCGTCCGCGTCCGGACCGAGCTTCTCCTGGTCCACCGCGTACACGGTGAAGACGTAGCGGTGCGGGCCGTCACCGGGCGGCGGCGCCGCGCCCGTGAAGTCCCGCGATCCCGCGTCGTTGCGTACGTGGACGGCCCCCTCCGGCAGCCCCTTCATGTCACCCGTACCGGCGCCCGCGGGCAGCTCGGTGACGGAGGCGGGGATGTCGAAGACCGACCAGTGCCAAAAGCCGCTGCCGGTCGGAGCGTCCGGGTCGAAGCAGGTGACGGCGTAACTGCGGGTCCCCTCGGGCGCGCCCTCCCACCGCAGGTGCGGCGAGGTGTTGCCCTCCGCCTGCACCTGCGCCGACGGAAGCGGGCCGCCGTCGGTCAGCCCGTCGCTCACCACGGTGAACCCGGCCACCGGCGGATGGAAATCGTGCGGGAGCGGCCGGCGCTTGAGCTCGGACACCTGGGCACCTCCTGAGTCGCGAATGGACAGCTGTCGGGCCAGGTTAGGCCCTGTGCCGAAGCCCCGGCCGGGCGCCCGGCCGGGGACGGCGCGGCCCCTCAGAACCAGTTCCGCCTGCCGCCGACCTCGGCCAGCCACTGGTTGAGGTACGCCGCCCAGTCGGTGGCCTGATGGCCGTCCAGCGGCACCACGAACGAACGGTAGGTGTCGCTGCCCTCGCTGAAGAGCCCCGGCTTCTTGTCCATCTCCAGCACCACGTCCATCTCGCGGTCGTCCGCGACGAAGGACAGCTCGACCTGGTTCAGGCCCCGGTACTGCTGCGGCGCGTAGAACTCGATCTCCTGGTAGAACGGCAGCCGCTGCCGGGTGCCCCGGATGTGCCCCTGCTCCAGGTCCGCGCTCTTGAACCGGAACCCGAGCCGGCCGAAGGCGTCCAGGATGGCCTGCTGCGCCGGCAGCGGGTGGACATGGACCGGATCGAGGTCACCGGAGTCCACCGCACGCGCGATCGCCAGCTCCGTCGTCACCCCCACGTGCATACCGTGCAGCTGCTGCCCCAGGAACGTCGTCACCGGCGTCTCCCACGGGATCTCCAGCCCGAACGGCACCGTGTGCACCGCACCGGCCTGCACCTCGAAGGCCCCGCCGAGCCGCAGCTTGGTGAATTCCACGTCCCGCTTGTACTCCTGATCGCCGCCCTCCACCTCGACGCGCGCCTGGAGGCCCACCGACAGGCCCTCGATCTGCTGGGCGACCGAACCGCCCTCGATCCGCACCTCGCCCTGCACGACCCCGCCCGGCACGACGTTCTCCTCGAAGAGCACCGTCTCCACCGATGCCCCGCCGGCCCCCAAACTGGCCAGCAGCTTCTTGAACCCCATGCTCATCCCTCCCAGGCAGACGCCTGTACCTCGTGCGACGCGCCGTGAAACCGGCCCGACCGGTCCCACGCCGGTCGGCGCGCTCCGGTTCCGTGTGCCACACCTTCCCAACGGCGGCACCCGGTGGGAAGTCGCGCGCCCGATGGTTCGCGTCGCTCTCCGTTACCCTTGATCCGCATGATCGTCGCACCGGACCGCCGACCGCTCACGCGGGACTTCTTCGACCGTCCCGTCCTGGACGTCGCGCCTGAGCTGCTCGGCCGCACTCTCGTACGCCGTACGCCGCAGGGGCCGATCGAGCTGCGCATCACGGAGGTGGAGGCCTACAACGGGTCGTCCGACCCGGGTTCGCACGCCTACCGGGGCCGCACCGCGCGCAACGCCTCGATGTTCGGCCCGCCCGGTCACGCGTACGTGTA
>NZ_CP023688.1:7922500-8122500 GCF_008704655.1 Streptomyces rimosus
GTGGTGGCTCTCCCGCCGTACGTGGAGCGCGTACGAATCCGCCTCGCCGCCGCCGCGCCGCCCCGGCACCTCCCGCGACGTACCGCCCGACCAGCGTCCCGCGCTGACCCGCCCCGGATTCTGGTACGGCCGCCGGGTGGTGGCCCGGCTGCGCGCCGCGCACACCGCCGCCGGACTGCTGACCATCGCCGCCGCCCTGCTCACGGCGGCAGTGGACCACGACCGGCGGGCGGGCGCCGGCGGCTTCCTGTCCGCCGCCGGGTGGGTCCTGCTCACCCTGGTGCTGCTGCTGGCCGCGGTGACCGTCTGCGTCGTGTGCCGCACCGCCCGCTCCGAGGCCGAACCGGACGAACACCGCGACCGCTTCCTCGTCAGGGCCCTGCCGTTCGCCGCGCTCGGCGCGCTGCTGCTGTCCGCCGTCCACACGGCCTGGGCGCGGCCCGGCTGGACCAGCGGCAACCGCCTGCCGGGCACCGGCGCCTTCGGCGGCATCGCCGTCCTCCAGGGCCTGCTGGTCCTCGGGCTGCTCGGCACCGCGGCCCTCCTCCAGGCCGCCGCCCGCCGCCATGGACACGGCGACGGCCGCGCGGCGCTGAAGGGCCTGCACGGCGCTGCCGTCGCGCTGCTGGGGTGCGCGCTGGGCGGCGTGCTCACCGGGGGAGCGGCACAGCGGCTGGCGGACTGGCTGGACGGCGGCTCGACCCCTGGCCGCCCGGGCGCACCGATCGCGGGCCCGCCCGTCCTGCTGTCCTGGCAGGCGTCGGTGCTGCCGGTGCTGCTGGTGGTCGTCGTGGCGTTCGCACTCCTGGCCGGGGTGCAGATCCTGCTCGTACGCCGCAAGGTCGAGCCGGACATCCCCGGGCTGTACGACAAGCAGGAGCGGCCCGACGAGCAGCGCGCGCGCCGCATCGCGGGCACCATCGCGCGGGCCGGGCTCACCGACTCCGCGCCCGTCCTGGTCGGCGCCGTCTGCGTGGTGACCCTCGTGCTGGGCGCCGGAGCTGTGGCCGGCGCCTGGCTCACCGACCGCGCGCCCGGCCGGGCCACCGAAGGCACACCGGTGCTCGTCCACACGGCCGCCGCGACCGCCGAATCGCTCGGCTCCTGGCTGATGGGCGCCGGGGTGCTGCTGCTCGCCATCATGGGCTGGCGCGCCTACCGCGACCGGTCCACCCGCCGCACCATCGGCATCCTGTGGGACGTCGGCACCTTCTGGCCGCGCGCCGCGCACCCCTTCGCCCCGCCCTGCTACGCGGAGCGCGCCGTCCCCGACCTGACGTGGCGGATGGCCACCTGGACCGAGAACAACGACGGCCGCCTGGTCATCTCCGGCCACTCCCAGGGCAGCGTGCTGGCCGCGGCGGCCGTCTGGCAGCTCGACCTGGTCACCCGCAGCCGGGTCGCGCTGCTCACCTACGGATCACCGCTGGAGCGCCTGTACGGACGGTGGTTCCCGGCCTGCTTCGGCCCCGAGGCGCTCACCGGGCTGCACCGGGAGATGGACGACTGGCGCAACCTGTGGCGGCTGACCGACCCCATCGGCGGCCCCATCCGGCTCACCTGCGACGGCGGGCCTGACATCGACCTCGGCCCGATGCGCGACCCGCTCGCCTTCGGGCGGACCCTGCAACACCCGCTGCCCGCCCAGATCCTGGGCCACGGCGACTACCAGTCCGACCCGGTCTTCGAGGAGACCCGCGCCGAACTGATCGCCCGGCTCGGGTCCGGGCTGCCGCGCCAGCGCGGCGAACCGGGGGCCACCGCGCTCTGCTGACGTACCGTCACGGCAGATCGGGCAGATCCTCCGCGTACAGCAGCGTCAGATCGTCGGTGTCCGGGTCGGCCAGCAGGGCGACCCGGCCCGCGTGCCGCTCGACCATCGCCTCGAACGTCTGCCGGGCGGTCCGGCCGTTGCCGAACGACGGCCCCTTGGGCAGCGCGGTGAAGTACTTGAGCAGGGCCTCGCCCGCGCCCTCGGCCAGCCGGTACTCATGCTCCTCGCCCTGCTGCTCGACGATGCGCAGCAGGTCCTCCGGCACGTAGTCGGCGAAGGTGATGGTGCGGGAGAAGCGCGAGGCCACCCCCGGGTTGACGGCGAGGAAGCGCTCCATCTCGGCCGTGTACCCGGCCACGATCACCACCACCGCCTCCCGGTGGTCCTCCATCAGCTTCACCAGCGTGTCGATCGCCTCGCGCCCGAAGTCCCGCCCGGAGTCCTCCGGCGAGAGCGCGTACGCCTCGTCGATGAACAGCACCCCGCCGCGCGCCCGGTCGAACGCCTCCTGCGTACGGATCGCCGTGGAGCCGATGTGCTCGCCGACCAGGTCCACCCGGGACACCTCGACCAGGTGCCCACGCTCCAGCACGTCCAGCGAGGCCAGGATCTCGCCGTAGAGCCGGGCGACCGTGGTCTTGCCGGTGCCGGGGGAGCCGGTGAAGACCAGGTGGCGGCGGACCGACGCGGCCTTGAGGCCGGCCTCCTGGCGCCGCCGCCCCACCTCGATCATGTTGATCAGGCTGCGCACCTCGCGTTTGACGCTCTCCAGGCCGACCAGCCGGTCCAGTTCACCGAGCACCTCGTCGGAGGGCCGGTGCCCGGCGGCGGGCGCCGCGGGCTCGGCAGCGGGCGGCGCGGACTGCGCGCTCCGCACCGGTACGTCCCCCAGCAGCCCCACCGTCCGCGTCTCCGGCACGGCCGCAGGCGCCCGCACCGCAGGGGCCGGGACCAGCGGCTCGCCCACCGCGCGGCTCTCGTCGCTGGTGCAGTCCCGCACGGTCGGCCCGCCCGCGTGCCCCGCGCCGCCGTCCGCGAACTCGTACCCGCCGCGCGCGCACCGCTCCGTACGGCAGCGCGTCAGCGTCGCGCGGCACCCGTCGATGATGTGGAACCCGTACCCGGAACTGCCCGTCACCCGGCAGGAGTCGAACGTGCCGCGGCCCTCGGCGGAGACGTAGAAGCCCGCCTCGACCGGCGAGGCGACCGTGCAGCGCTCGACGGTGGGATCGGCGCCCTTGGTCACGATCACGCCGGTCTGCGCCGCGTCGATGGTGCAGTTGGCGAGCGTGCCGCCGCTGCCGTGGTCGCGGAACCAGGCGCCGGTCGCCGCCTCCCGGATGCGGCAGTCGTCGAGCTGCACGGTCGCCCCGTCGCTCACCGACACCGCCGTGTTGCGCACCTGCGACAGGTCGGAGTCCACCACGTCCGCGCGCGAGCCCCGGTCCAGCACGAACAGCGCGTCCGGCACGTCGTGCACCCGCGTCGCGTCCAGCACGGCGGTCGCGCCGTCGCTGACCCACACCGCCGGGTAGTCGCCCGTACTGTCGTGGATCTCGCACTGGTTGGCGTCCACCCGGGTGCCCGGGTCCCACACCGACAGCCCGTTGCGGCCGAAGCGGCGCACCGTGCTGCGGGTCAGCGTGAGCACCGAACGGGACCGCAGGTCCACGGCGTTCTCCGGGATGTCGTGGATGTCGCAGTCGGCGAGCGTGAGCACCGCGTCGGTGTCCAGGGTGATGCCGTCGGCCGAGGTCCGGTGCACCGTGCAGTCGGTCAGCTGGCCGCTCGCCCGCGCGGCCACCTGCACGCCCGCGCCCTTGATCTCGTACAGCTCGCAGCCGACCGCCTCGACGCCGCTGCCCTCGTCGTTGACCGACAGGCCCGCGCCCGAGGCGTGCCGCACCCGGCAGTTCTCCAGCCGCGGATGGGCGCCGCCGCGCACCGCGATCCCGGTCTGCCCGGCGGCCACCACCTCGCACTCCTCGAAGATGCCGCCCGCTCCGTCCAGCACGCTGATGCCCACGCCGCCCGGGTTGTCCACCGAACAGTGGCGCACGGTCGGGCGCGCGCCCCCGCGCACCTCGATGCCGGAGGCCGAGCGCGTCACCACCCGCAGCCCGTCCAGCTCCGGCGCCCCGTCCTCCACCAGCACCGCGGGCACCGTGGAGTCCTGCCCCTCCACCTGGATGTCCTGGACCGTCGCGGAGGCCCGTACGGTCAGCGCGACGCCGTCGGCGGGCGCGATCCGCACCGACCCGCGCGCGCCGTCCGGTCCCCGCAGCGTCACCGCGCGCGCCAGCACCAGGTTCTCGCGGTACGTGCCGGCGCCCACGGTCAGCACGTCACCGTCCCCGGCGGCGTCCAGGGCCGCGGCCAGCGAGCTGTACTCGCCCGTGCGGCGCCGCCACCGCGATGTGCCCGTGTGCGTCACCTGGACCGAGCCCTGTGCCATGGCGCTGTCGTGCCCCCACCTCGTGCGGCTGTTACCGGCCCGGCAGTTGTACGTCCGCGTATGTCCGCGTTCGTATGCCCGGGACCCCAGCCGGGAGGCTGGACGCTCCACCGTAGCGCGCCCGGCGGGCGCCGGATGACATGGTCAGCCTGTATGTCCGGCAGCTCCCGGACGGGCGTCCGGCGGCCCGCTCCGGTGCCCGCCGCGGCCGTTCAGCTGCCCGCTCCGGCCCGTCCCCAGTCCTGGCCCGCGCGCTCCCACTCCCGCTCCCAGCGCTGGTACCGGCAGGTCAGCAGCCGTCGTACGGCCAGCCGCCGGCCGCCCTCGACCGCGCCCGCCGCGACGCCCGCCGCGGCGAGCCCGGCGAGCACCGCGTGCGCCCCGGCCGTCCCGGCGTCCATCGGCCGCGGCACGACCCGGCCCCGGTCGTCGGTCCAGATGCGGAACCGCTCGCCGATGCGCACGGCGTGCGGCGCGGCGACCCGGCCGCTGTGGCCGCTGCCGTCCCGCCCGGTCCAGTGGGCCTCCACCCTGCGGTGCGCGTTGCGTCCGGAGGACGTCTCGGAGTCCGGGTCGAGGGAGGCGTGGGGGAGGGCCCGGTCCGCCGTCGCCCAGACCCGGTGCCGCTCCTGCGCCTGCGTCCGTACGGACCTGAGCAGCGCGTCCTTCGCGACGCCGCCCACGGCCAGGCCGGCGAGGACGCCGCCCGGCACCATCAGCGCGACGGCGGCCAGCGCCACCCACGCCTCCAGCAGATCCGTCGTCCGGCGCAGCGGGTTGCGCCGCCAGCGCCACAGCCCGGCGATGACACGTACCACTTCGTACCCCCTCTCCCTGTCCGCAGGTACCTCGTCGGGCCCACGTCATGCACGGAACGGGCGGCAGATCATCGGTTCGGCACGCAATGGGCCGCCGTGGGGGAGGGGGCGGGCCGCGTACGGTCACCGGCCCGTACGGCACTCCGTCACCTGCCGGGCGTGCGCCGTATCGCCGTGTGCGCGACCTTCAGGGACCCCGGGCGGCGGCCGACACTGTATCCCTGCCTGAGGGAGGCCCCGCGATGGATCACCGACAGGTCGGCCGGCTGATGAACACCGAGGTCGTCAAGGCCCGGTCCGGCACCTCGTTCCGGGAGGTCGTCAACCTGCTCGGCAGGCACCGCAAGACGGGGCTGCCGGTCGTCGACGCGGACGGCAAGGTGCTGGGCGTGATCTCCGAGACGGACCTGATGTTCCGCCAGGCCGCCCAGGACATCCTGCAGAACCGCTGGTACAACCGCCGCCGGCTGACCGGCAGCGCCCGCGCGGCCCGCGCGAGGAAGCGCGGCCTGCGCGCAGGCGAGCTGATGACCTCGCCACCGGTGACCATCGGACCCCACCAGAGCGTCACCGAGGCGGCCCGGCTGATGGTGACCGGGAAGCTGGACCGGCTGCCGGTCGTCGACGCGGAGGGCCGGCTGTGCGGGCTGGTGACCCGCACCGACCTGCTGAAGGTCTTCCTGCGCCCGGACGAGGAGATCCGCGAGGAACTGGTCACCGAGGTCCTCGTACGCACCCTCGCCCTCAGGCCCGGCGCGATCGGCGTGTCCGTGCGGGCGGGGGTGGTCACGCTGTCCGGGCGGCTGAGGCGCAGCAGCGAGGTGCCCCTGGCGCTGCGGCTGGCGGGCCGTATCGACGGGGTGGTGGCCGTGATCGACGAGCTGGAGTACGAGCACGACGACACGGCCGAGCAGCAGGGCGAACAGACCGTGCGGGACCGGGCGCAGGAGTGGCTGCGGCGGATCTGACCGGGCCTCGTACGCGCTGACCGGCGCCCGGCCGGGGCGGGCGCGCGGCCCTATCGCACCCGTACCGCCAGGATGACCTCCGAGCCCCGGGCGCCCGGTGTCCCGTCGGTGCCCGCCCGGACCGTGAACCGGTCCGCCACCAGGCGCGCGAGCCACAGCCCGCGCCCGTTGTGCGCTCCGTCGAGCCCCGGCAGCAGTTCGGGGATCACCGTCTCGCTGAAACCGGGGCCGGAATCGCTGATACGGCACTCCAGTTCGTCGCCGATGCGCCGCAGCACCAGCCGCCCCGAACCGCCGGCGTGCTCGACCGCGTTGCCCGCGATCTCGTCGACGGCCAGCACGAACTCGCCGCGCCGCGGCTCCGTGAGGCCCTCCCGGAGGGCGCACTCCTCCACCAGCAGCCGCAGCTGCGGCAGCAGGCGCGCGGTGAAGCGCCGCTGCAGCAGGCGGGTGGCGGTCCGCGTGTCCACGGGGCCATCCTCGGACATGGCCGGTTCCGGTGTCAGCACGGGCGTACCACCTCCGTCATGAGCAGCCGCCGCACCGTGCCCGCGCCGAGCCGGTGCAGGGTGCGCGCCAGCGGCCGATGGCAGCGGATCTCGACCAGGTCGTGCCCGGTGGCCCGTCCGGCGAGCGTGAGCAGTGTGGTGGCACAGCTGACCGACAGGAAGTGCAGGCGGGTCAGGTCGACGGTGAGCCGGCGGGTGCCGGCGCTGCCGGACAGGGCCAGCTCCAGCGCGACGGTGAAGTCGGCCCGCGCCCCGGTGTCCGCCTCGCCGACGAAACACAGGCTGCCGTCGGCGCTCCGCACCGTCCGCAGGGTGCCGAGCCGCTCGACGAGGCTGCGCGGATGCGCCCGGTCCATGGCGTACAGCACCTCGCGGGCGAACCAGCGGCGGTCGTAGGCGCAGATCTCGCTGTACGGACGGCCCTCGAACAGGGCGTCCGCGTGCGTTTCACGGTGCATCATCACCCGTACGTCGGCGTTCAGATCGGGCACCCACCGCATGTCGATGAAGGCCCGCAGGCCGGTGAAGCCCTCGTCGGCGGCGCGCGCGGTCTCCGCGGACAGCCGTCCCAGCTGCCGCTTCGGCGTGAACCGGGCGTCCGGGCGGATCAGCCCCCGCATGCTGCTCAGCACCAGCTGCCCCCGCTCACGGGCGGTGACCGTGCTGCGTCCGGTGAAGTCGAGCCGGGCCAGCACCTCGGCCTCCGGCACCCACGGATCGGGGAAGAGGATGACCTTCTCGCCCCGGGCGAGCCCGAGGCGTACAAAGGCCGTCAGGACCTCCCAGCGCACCTCGTCATCGTCGTAGCTCACAAAGGCGTGGTCCCCGGGACGCATGTGCTGCACCGGAATGAGATGGTCCCCGGGCACTTCCCAGGACGGCATCGTCACCTGGTCACTCCCGCTGTCGGCATCGCCGTGCGCTCACTGTAGGCAGCCGGACACGCGCCCGCAATGCGGCCCGCGCGCCACCATCGGCGGGCGGGCGCCGGGGCCGGACGACGTGTCAGCGGGCCGCCGCGCGGAGGCGGGAGACGGCCCCTCAGGCGCGCGGGCGGCGGGCGAGCACCTCGAAGGGATCGCCGACACGGAGGGTGCCGGTGCCCTCCGGGATCAGGTTCTGGCCGAAGACGAGCTGGTCACCGAAGCGGCGGTGGCCGGCCAGGGTGCGCAGCGGCTCCTTGCCGCGGTGCCCGGTGCGCTGGTCGGTGGTGGTGATGACGCACCGGCCGCACGGCTTCACCACGCGGAAGGTGACCTCACCGATCCGTACCCGCTGCCACTCGTCCTCGTCCCAGGGCTCGGTGCCCTCCACCACGACGTTCGGCCGGAAGCGGTCCATCGGCAGCGGACCCTCGTCCGGGTGCCGCCCCCGGGCAACGAGGGAGTTGAGGGCGTCGAGCGAGGCGGTGGTGGTGAGCAGCAGCGGGAAGCCGTCGGCGAAGCCGACCGTCTCGCCGGGGCGCGCGTAGTCGGGGTCCACCGGCCGCCTCTTGGCCGGATCGTCCAGGTGGACCAGCTGTACGGGCACGTCCAGATACGTGCTGAACCACTCGGCGGCGGCGCCGGACGCGGGCACCGCCTCGACCTCGTCCCGCCAGATTTCGACCGTGACCGTGGCGCCGGGCTGCGGTACCGGGACGGTCAGCGGCGGCATGTCCGGCGCGGTCAGCCGGAGCGCGCCGTCGGGGAGTTCCGCTGCGGTGACGGTCGCCAGGCGCGGCCGGGCGCGCTGGGTGACGAACCGGTGCGCGGCGTCGACCAGCATCCAGCGGCGGTCCCCGGCGATCCCCCACGGTTCCACGACCGCTTCGCCGGGGCCGGACCCCGCCACGGATTTGACCGGATAGCGGTGGATGGCGCAGAGGAAAGGTTTCAGCACGTCCCTATCCTGCCAGCCGCCCCCGGCGCCCCGGTGGCCGGTCCCGTACCGGGGTACGGGACCGGTTCTCCGCCCGCGTACGGTTCGGCCGGGTCAGTACCCGCGCGGGTACTGGCGGCCGTACGGGTCGTCGTACGGGGACGGCGCGGGCCGGGGCGCGACCGGGCCGGCCGGGCGCATGGCGTCGTAGCCGACGTTGTTCCCGGTGGGGCGCTGGGGCTGTTGCTGCTGGGCGGGATAGCCGCGGGTGCCCGTCTGCTGCTGCGGGATGTACGGCGCCGGGGTGCTCTGGAGCGGCGCCACCGGCTGGGCGGCGGCACCCGGATAACCGGGGCCGGGCTGCGGGTGGGACGGCGCGGCGGGCAGCGCGGGCAGGGCCGACGGGAGGGCCGGCATGTACGAGGAGCCCGAGTCGTAGGGCAACTCGACGCGGATCGGGGCAATCTGCGGCGTGCCGCGCTCGGCGACGAGGGAGTCGTAGATCGGGGTGTCCGGGAAGGACGGCGAAGCGTAGTAGCCGCCGCCGTAGGTAGAGCGGGGGGAGGTCATACCTCATAAGTTAAGCCCACGATGTGCCGGTTGGGGAGCCTGAAAAGAGGGTTGTTTCACGTGTCGCGTGAAGCCCGCGATCCGCAATGTGAGCGAACTTGGCAAAATCGGTCGCGAACACGCGTAGGAATCGTGTAAAGGACGTGTCCACATCAGACGAACGGCGGACATTTTTCGGCAAGTAGGTTGGAACCTGTCCCCGTGCGGAAGGGGGCGCCGCGCAGCGGCCCGGCGAGCGAAGCGAGAGGAAGGGCACCACGATGTCGATGCCCAAGGGGAGCAACGTCGCGGTACCGGCCACGTCGGTACGGCTGGAACTGGGCTGGCGCACCGGGCCCGGCACTCCGGACGTGGACGCGTCCGCACTGCTGCTGACCACGGCGGGCAAGGTCCGCGACGACGCGGACTTCGTCTTCTACAACCAGCCCGCGCACGCCTCGGGAGCCGTCCGCCACGAGGGCAAGCGCCCCGCCGGTGACACGGTGACCGACAGTCTGGCCGTCGACCTGGCCCGGCTGGAGCCCGCCGTCGACAAGGTGGTGCTCGCCGCCTCGGCCGACGGGGGCGCCTTCGGCCGGGTCGCCGGGCTGCACATCCGGGTGCTCGACGCCGACAGTGGCGCCGAACTCGCCCGCTTCGACAGCCAGGACGCCACCGCCGAGACGGCCTTCGTGCTCGGGGAGCTGTACCGGCGGCAGGGCGCCTGGAAGTTCCGGGCGGTCGGGCAGGGGTACGACACCGGGCTGGCCGGACTCGCCACGGACTTCGGCATCAGCGTGGAGGAGGAGCCCCCGGCCACCGCCCCGGCCCCGACTCCGCCGCCCGCCGCGCCCCCGGCCGCACCCACCGCCCCGCCCGCCCAGCCGTACGGCGCGTACCCGCCGCCTCCGGCCCCGCCCGCCCAGCCCTACGGCGCGTACCCGCCGCCTCCCGCCCAGCCGTACGCCACCGCACCCGTGCCCGCCCCCGCCCCGCCCGTGAGCCTGTCCAAGGTCACCCTCACCAAGGAGGCGCCCGCCGTCTCCCTGACGAAACAGGGCGGCACCTCCGGAGCGATGCGGGTGAACCTGAACTGGCAGCAGGCGGGCGGGCAGGCCAAGCGCCTCGGCAAGAAGCTGGGCCGCAAGACCATGGAGGCGCTGGGCGCCCGCGGCGCGCTGCTGCCGCAGTCCGGCGACCTGGACCTCGACCTGTGCGCGCTGTACGAACTCACCGACGGCGGCGCGGGCGTCATCCACCCCATCGGCGGCAACTTCGGCTCGCTGCACGCCCCGCCGTACATCCAGCTCGACCAGGACGACCGCACCGGCGCCGTCGCCGCGGGCGAGAACCTGACGATCAATCTGGACCACCAGGCCCGCTTCCGGCGCATCCTGGTCTTCGTGACGGTCTACGCGGGCGCCCGGAGCTTCGAGGGGCTGCACGCGACCGTCACCCTCCAGCCCCAGTACGGCGCCCCCGTCGACTTCTCCCTCGACGAGTGCACCGTGCCGTCCAACGTCTGCGCCCTCGCCCTGATCACCAACACCGGCAGCGAACTGGTCGTGCAGCGCGAGTCCCGCTTCCTGGTGCCCGCGCCCGGCGTCAGCCCGCAGCGCACCGTCGACGAGGCGTACGGCTGGGGGCTGAACTGGTCCCCGGCCAGCAAGTGAGCGACCCTCAGGACGCGCCCGGCGCCCCGTACGTCCGGCCCTTCCAGGCGGCCCCGCGCCCCCGGTAGTGCTGGACGGCGGAGTCGACCGTCATCAGCAGATAGAGCAGCGCGGTGCCGGGCAGCAGCGGCGCGAGCCACAGCGGCTGCCGGTAGTAGCGCAGCATCGGCAGATACGTACCGGCCATCACCGCCCACGCCGCACCGCCCAGCGCCGCCGTCGTCGCGCTGCCCGCCGCCAGGCCGGCCGCCAGCGCGACGGGCGGCGCCAGATAGACCAGCGCGAGCCCGGCCACCGTCCCCGCCAGCAGCAGCGGGTTGTGCCGCAGCTGGGCGTACGCGCTGCGCGAGACCATCCGCCACAGCGTGCCCAGCCCCGCGTACGGACGCACGCTCTCCACCCGGTCGCCCAGCCCCAGCCAGATCCGGCCCCCGGCCCGTTGCACCGCCCTGGCCAGCGTCACATCGTCGATCACCGCGTGCCGGATGCTGTCGGGCACCCCGGCCCGCTCGGCCACGGCGCGCCGCAGCAGGACACAGCCGCCCGCCGCCGCGGCGGTCCGCGCCCCCGGCCGGTTGACCCACCGGAACGGGTACAGCTGCGCGAAGAAGTACACGAAGGCCGGGACGATCAGCCGCTCCCAGAACGACACCACCCGCAGCCGCGCCATCTGCGACACCAGGTCCAGGTCCGCGGAGTGCGCCGCGGCCACCAGCTCCCGCAGGCTGTCCGGCGCGTGGGCGATGTCCGCGTCCGTCAGCAGGACGTATTCCGCGTCGCCGCGCTCCCGCACGAGCGCCATGCCGTGCCGTACCGCCCACAGCTTGCCCGTCCAGCCCGGCTCCGGCTCGCCGGGCGCGGTGACGGTCAGCGGCAGCCCGCCCCGCGCGGCCAGCTCCCGGGCCAGCCCGCCCGTCCCGTCCGTGCTGCCGTCGTCGACGAGGATCACCTCGGCCCGGCCGGGATACTTCTGCGCCAGCAGCGACGGCAGGCTCACCGGCAGCACCTCGGCCTCATCCCGCGCCGGGACCACGACGGCGACCGGCGGCCACCGCTCCGGGTCGGTTCGCCCGGGCAGCCGGACGTCCGTCCGCCAGAAGAAGCCCTGCGCCAGCGCCAGCCACACCCAGGCCGCCAGCGACCCGGCACCGATCCACTCCATCGCTCCCACGCCCGCAGTCTGCCGCACCGGCACCCGGCGCGGCCGGAACCCGTCGCAGGCGGCCCGGGGAGCGCCGGACGGAACCCGCCGGTATGACAAGTACCGAGCGGCCCGGCGTAAAGTGTCCGGGTGAAGATCGCGCTCATGGACTCCGGAACCGGCCTGCTCGCGGCGGCGGCCGCGGTACGGCGGCTGCGGCCCGACGCCGACCTGGTCATCTCCTCCGACCCGGACGGCATGCCCTGGGGACCCCGCCCGCCGCACGACATCGCGGCGCACGCGCTCGCCGTCGCACGCGCCGCGGCCGCGCACCGCCCGGACGCCCTGATCGTCGCCTGCAACACCGCCTCCGTGCACGCGCTGCCCGCGCTGCGCGCCGAGCTGGAGCCCGCACTGCCGGTCATCGGCACCGTCCCGGCCATCAAGCCCGCCGCCGCCACCGGTGGCCCGGTCGCCATCTGGGCCACCCCCGCCACCACCGGCAGCCCCTACCAGCGCGACCTGATCGCGAAGTTCGCCGCGGACGTCGAGGTCACCGGCGTGCCGTGCCCCGGCCTCGCGGACGCCGTGGAGGGCGCCGACGAGGCAGCCATCGACGCCGCCGTCGCGGCCGCCGCCGCGCACACCCCGCGCGACGTACGGACCGTCGTCCTCGGCTGCACCCACTACGAGCTGGTCGCCGAGCGTATCCGCGCCGCCCTCCAGCAGCCCGGCGCCCCCGCCCTGGTCCTGCTCGGCTCCGCCGAGGCGGTCGCCGCCCAGGCGCTGCGCCGCATCGGCGCGGAGCCGGACCCCTCGGCCGAGCCGACCGGCACCGTCACCGTCCTGCTCAGCGGCCGCCCGGGGCGCCTGCCCGAGGCCGCGCTCGCCTACGCCGAGGGTCGCCTGCTGGCCGGCCCGGCCCGGGCCGGCGGGACCGTGCGTCACTGAGGCCACGGGAGTACGCGCGACACGCTGCCAGGACGGGCAAAGGCGCGTACGCTGCGAGTCATGAGGGACCACCCCCACGAGGGGGCGACAGCCCCCGGCGAGCACGGCGGCCCGGTCGGTGACGGCGGGGGTTCCGGCAGTCATGCGGACCCCGCGGACGTCCCCGAGGTGTGGCACGGCCGCGCGACCAACCGCGTGCAGTGGCTCCTGGCGGGCGCCGGGGCGGCCTGCATGGCGCTCGGCGTCGAGCTGGCCGTCGACAGCGCCTGGACGTCCGGGCTGGCGCCGCTGGTGATGTCGGTGGTCGGCTGCGTCCTGGCCGGTCTGCTGGTGCTCTTCGGCACCCTCGCCTTCGTGCACGTCGCCGTCCGCGTCGACCAGGACTGCCTGGAGGTGCGCTGCGGGCACATGGGCCTGCCCCGCCGCCGGATCCCCCTGGACCACGTCGTCGGCGCCGACTTCGCGCCCCGCGTCACCCCGCGCCACTGGGGCGGCTGGGGCTACCGCTGGCGCCCCGAGCAGGGCACGGCCGTGGTCGTACGCCGCGGCGAGGCCGTGGTGCTCCGGCTCGGCGACGGCCGCAGCTTCACGGTCACGGTCGACGACGCCGAGAGCGCGGTGCGCTGCATCCGCGGCCGGTGCGACCGGAACCGCAAGCGGGCCGCGGGCCGCTGAGCCGCGCCGCGTCCGGACCGTCCCGTACGCGAGTACGACGGGTGCGGTCACCATGCTCCTTACCCGGTGGTCGTTAGGGTGCGGGTATGGCGACACCCGACTTCATCCGTGACATCCGGGCCGGCATCGGCCACCAGCTCCTGTGGCTGCCGGGCGTGAGCGCCGTGGTCTTCGACGACCGCGGCCGGGTGCTGCTCGGCCGCAGAGTGGACAACGGCATGTGGTCGATCATCGGCGGCATCCCGGAGCCGGGGGAGCAGCCGGCCGAGACCGCGGTGCGCGAGGTCTTCGAGGAGACGGCGGTGCACGTCGTCCCCGAGCGCGTGATCCTCGTCGAGGCCCTCCAGCGGGTGCGCTACCCCAACGGCGACCAGTGCCAGTTCATGGACATCTCGCTGCGCTGCCGCGCGGTCGGCGGCACCGCCGTCGTCAACGACGACGAGTCGCTGGAGGTGGGCTGGTTCGCGTTGGACGCGCTGCCGGAGATGGAGGAGTTCGCGGTGGCGCGGATCAAGATGGCGCTGGACGACGGACCGGCCTGGTTCGCGGGGATCGACCGGGCGTAACGGGGCGGGCCGCCGTCAGACGTGGGCCCACGGGAGGTGGATCGAGGTCTGCGACTCCTCGCCCCCGCCGGGCAGCCCGGGTCCTTCCGGCTTCTCGGACTGGCCGGGGTCGTCCGGGGGCGCGGACCCGCCCGCCTCCTCGGTGTGCATCTGCTGCCGGCCGCCGTCCTTGCGGCAGCTGCTCAGCCAGGTGCCGGTGGGCCCGTTCTCGTACTGGCACTCCCAGCCGCGCACCGTCAGCGCCGGCTTGTCCGCGGTGGCCTTGCGGAAGAACTCGCCCATCACGCCGCGGGCCTCCGCGCAGCCCGCGGTCGGCCCGGCGCCGGGGCCGGAGAAGAGCCGCGCGGTCAGGCCCTCGCCCATCGCGTCCGGCAGCGCCCCGCAGTCCAGCGGCTGGCCGGGGACGGCGGAGCCGGACGGGCTCGCGCCGCCGCTGGGGCCCGGGTCCCCGGACGGGCTTCCCTCCAGGCTCTTCGTGGGGCTCGCGCCCGGCGCGGAGCCGGAGGCGGCGGAGGACTCCGTGGGATCGTCCGGTCCGCCGCCGGCGCACCCGGCGACGGCGAGGGCGAGCAGTGCGGTCGGTACGGCGATGAGCCGGCGCATGTCGAACTCCTTCGGCCGCGGGTCGCACAGGAGGGGACACTCCGTCGTACGGACGCTAGGAGCCCCGGGCACGCGCTGCGATCCGGAACGGGCGAACGGGTGAACGGCGGGGCCGCCGCCCGGCCCGTCCGCCCGGGGCCGGGAGCCGGTGGCTCACCCGTACCGTTCGATGTGCATCCGGGCCGTGGTGCCCGCGGAGAAGGACGTGGTGCCGACCGACCAGTAACCGGCCGTGCCGGGTATCCGGGTCAGGTCCGTCATCAGGGCCGTCTCCGGCATCTCGGGGCCGCGCTCGCTCACCCAGGCGGTGCCGTCCCAGCGCAGGTAGTGGGAGCGGTTATGGTCCCAGAAGTCCCAGCCGGTGATCCGGTCGGGGCGGCCCCGCTCGTCCCCGGCGACCGAACTGAGCAGGCCGACGGAGTACGGCGCCTTCACCCACGTCCACTCGGTGCCGTTCCAGCGCTCCAGAATGACGCCGGGCGGCTTCCCGGGCGGGCCGCCGACCCCGTAGCCGTATCCGGTGAGCCAGATGTCGTCGTGGGCCACCGGCAGCAGCCCGGAGACGGTCGAGCGGATGCCGGGGTTGTGCGGGAGCACGGTCCAGGCGCCGTCCCAGCGCGCGATGACCTCGCCGTACACCCACACCTCGCCGCCGGGCGTGACATGGACGTGCCCGGGAGTGGGCGCCGCCGCGTCCGGCAGCGGGGTGCACCAGCGCCACCGGCGGCCGTCCCGGTGCAGGAGCCCGGCGCGGCCGTCGTGCCGCCCGCTGGCCCACGCCCGGCCGTCGTGCGTGGCCACCACGTCGGTGACGGTGGTCCCGGCCTCGCCGTGGCCCGGGTACGGAGTCCGCTGCCAGGTCGTACCGTCCCAGGCCAGCAGCAGGCCGCCCGCGCCGACCGCCCAGGCGGCCCCGGCGCCGGCCGCGGTGACCGCCGTGAGCGGCCCGGCGGAGGAGAGCGCGCCCAGATCCGTACGGGACCAGGCGGCGCCGTCCCAGCGCAGCGCGACCGCGTTCCCGTCGCCGCTGCCGCCGAGCCCTTCCACGCCGACGGCCCAGGCGAGGTCGGGCCGGGCGGCGGCCACGCCGTACAGCCGGGCGCCCGGCCGCGCGTCCGGGACCGGGACGGCCGACCAGCCGGGGGCGGCCGTGGGGGCGGCGGCCGCGGGGCGCGCCGTACCGGCCAGTCCGAGGCCCGCGGCGGTGCCCGCCAGGCCGCTGACGAAAGTGCGTCTTCGCATGAGTGCCGTCCTTGGGGTCGGTGAGGGAAGGCAGGAGACGGAACCGGCGGGGGAACACGGTGGCGCCGGGCGCCGGAGAGGTCAATGGCAGCGGCGGGGCGGGCGCGCGGGACCGGCCGGTGCCGGGACTACCGGTAGTTCCCTCCGGATGCGCCCGCCGCCCGGCTGCGGCAGCGTGGTGCTGTCCCACCAACCGGACCGAGGGAGCAGGTCATGGGCGACGAGAGCGCCATGGACAAGGTCAAGGGCAAGGCCAAGGAGATGGCGGGCAAGGCCACCGGCGACGACCGGATGAAGAGCGAGGGGAAGACCGACCGCGCCAAGGGCAAGGCCAAGGGCGCGATGGACGAGGCCAAGGAGAACGCCCAGGGGATGCGCGACTCCCTGAAGGGCAAGGGCGACCGGCGGACCTGACCGGGCCGGATCCCCGCCGCACCCCGCCGTCCGCACACCGGTGCGGGCGGCGGGGTGACCCGTGCGCGGGGACTCTCGTTGTGCAGGGCATGATCAAGAAGATTGCCGCCGCGGCCCTGCTGGCGGGCTCGGCCGCCGCCACCGCCCCGGCCACCGCGCAGGCCGTGGAAGTCCCCGAAGCCCTCGCCGCGACCGTCGCGATGACCTCGGAGCTGGTCTCCGAACTCCCGCACGTCCACGACGTGGAGCCACCGCCCGCTTTCACGGTCCAGCACGGCAACGCCGGGTAGCCGGGGCGGGCGTCAGGGCTTGCGCGCCACGGCCGCGTAACAGGCGGCCTCGGCGTCCGTCACATGCGTGGCGTCGCCCGGGTCGTCGGGCCGCCACTGGTGCGGCAGGGTGATGCCGGGCTGCCACAGTTCCCAGCCGTCGAAGAACCGCGCGAACTCCGCCTTGGTCCGGTAGGTCACCGTCGTGCCCGCCGCCGCGTAGATGTCCGAGATCCGGGCCATCGCCTCGGGGGAGAAGTCGGCCGTGGCGTGGCTCATGGCCAGCGCGCTGCCGCTGGGCAGCGCGGCCTTGAGCTCCTCGACCACTTCGTGCGCCCGGTTCCGGTCCCCGTCGGGCACGAAGTGCATCAGCGCGTTCAGGCTCAGCGCGACCGGGCGGCTCAGATCCAGGGTCGCCAGGACCTGGGGCGCGGTGACTATGGCGCCCGGGTCGGTGACGTCCGCCTGGAGGTAGGCGGTGCGCCCCTGCGGCGTGCTGCGCAGCAGCGCCGCGGCGTGGGCCAGCACGATCGGGTCGTTGTCCGTATAGACCACACGGGCGTCCGGCGCGACGCCCTGGGCGATCTCGTGGAGGTTGGGCGGGGTGGGGATGCCCGTACCGATGTCCAGGAACTGGCGCAGCCCGGCGCGCGCGAGGTCGCGCGTGGAGCGGTGGGTGAACTCCCGGTTGATCCGGGCGGCGACCAGCGCCGCGGGGAAGACGGCGAGCACGCTGCCCGCGGCTGTGCGGTCGGCGAGGAAGTTGGTCTTGCCGCCGAGCATGTAGTCGTAGATGCGGGCCGAGTGGGCCCGGTCCAGCTGGAGGTCCACCACCGGTTCGCCGTGCTCGTCACCCATCGCCCTCCGCCTCCCTGTACGGCCGCCGGGCCGCCGCCGGAGCCCTACCCGCCACGATCCCGGTCATGCTCCGGGGCGCGCCGTACGCCCGGCGCTCCGGTCCCGCTGATGGATTCACGTCATCACAGGAACGCGTACCGCGAGATTTCTTGGCGGTCGGTGCCACAACGGGGCGGGTTTTCCGGTTCATTGGAAGGGAGGGCTTCTGCCCTCCCGCCGATGCCGGGGCCTGCCCGGCCCCCGGACCGCGGTGAACGGATCGAGGAACTCACGTGAGCACGTACCGGGACAGCCCCCTGCCGCCGTCCGCCGCGGCCCGCTCCCTCGGCCCCCGGCGCCCCGGCGCACAGGTGCGCCCATGACCCGCGACCGGCTGCCGCCCGCGGCCGGCGATCCGCTGCGGCAGGCCGGCCGGCGGCTGGCCGTCGCCTTCGAGGCGTTCCACGAGACGCACTACCGCAAGTGGCTGGCCTACGCCCACCTCCACACCGGCAGCGAGGAGGCGGCCCTGGAGGTCACCTGCGCCGCCTACCGGAGATTACGGCTGTGCTGGCCGTACGCACTCAAACAGTCCTCGGTGGACTCCTACGCGTGGGCCGTCCTCAAGGAGACCGTGGTCGACTGGCTCAGCGCGAACGGCCGCGTCACGGCACTGACGCAGAGCGCCGCCTTCGCCGTCGTCACCCGCGCCCTGCTGCGCGAGTGCCAGCAGCAGTTCGCGCTGCTGGAAAGCCAGCTGGGCCTGTACGAGGCGATATCCCGGCTGCCCGAGCGGCAGTGCGACGTGATCGTGCTGCGCCATGTCGTCGGCTACTCCGACGCCCAGATCGCCTCCCTGCTCGGTGTCGACGAGGCCACCGTCCGCTCCCACGCGAGCCGGGGCAAGCGCCGGCTCGCCGCCGCACTGGGCATCGCCGCGTGCCCCACGAAGGGAAAGTGACCCATGCCGCACACCCGTCAGGCCGGCCCGGACACCGTCGAATCCCTGCTGGCCGCCGCCGCGGGCGTACTCGCCGAGTCCTACGGCTCCTACGACACCGCGGCGGCCCGCGACCGGCTGGCCGGTGACACGTACGAGGAGAGCGGCGCCGCGTACCCGGCCGCGCCCCGCCCCGGCGCCCCGGCGCCCACCGCCTACCCGAGCGCCCACGACGAGGCCACCCACGAACTGGACCTGGCCTGTGCCCTGGTCGTCAACGCCGCCGCGGCGGCGGACAGCCTGGCCCGGCTGGTCAACGACCACCGGATCGACCCCGAGGGCGCCCTGGTCTTCGCCTGCCTGCTGCACATCACCGGGCGCGCCGAGGCCGCCGACTTCTGGTGGCGGTTCGGCGCCGGCGGCGGCAGCCGTACCGCGGCGTACTGCCTGTACCTCTCCCACCGGCGGCACGGTGAGTTCCGCGACGCCGCCTACTGGCGTACGCAGGCCGCCCACGACCCCGAGGAAGAACCGCCGCCGCCCACCGCGTGCGACGGCAGGCAGCTGCTGCCGGACGCCGCCCGGCACGCCCTGCTCGTCCAGTGGCACAGCGGCCTCGCGCCCACCCTCCCCGCCGTCCTGGAGAACGTCATCAACCGCCTCACCGTCGCCGACGACGACGAGGACTTCGGCGAGATCCCCCATCCGTCGCCGACGCTCGTGGACGATCTCGGCCAGTGATCCGGCGCCCGCCGGGGCGGACGGCACATGGACGCGGCGGCCCATGGGCGTCACCATGACCATGACCGTCACCGTCAAAACCAGCGGCACCACACGTCCCGTCCCCGGCGGAAGGCGTCTCGCATGGAGCGCAGTACGGCCACGGACTTCGCTACGGTCTCCGTCCCCGACCGCGCCGAGGTCGTGATCATCGGCGGTGGCATCATCGGCGCGAGCATCGCGTTCCACCTCGCGGAGGCCGGGGTGCCCGGCGTCCTGCTGCTGGAGCGCGACCGGCCGGCGGCCGGCTCCTCGGGCAAGCCCATCGGCGGCGTCCGCGCCCAGTTCTCCGACCCGCTCAACATCCGGATCGGCCGGCGCAGCCTGGAGGCGTGGCGGGCGTTCGCCGCACGCCCCGGCGCCGACATCGGCTTCGCGGGCGTCGGCTACCTCTTCCTCCTCGGCGACGCCACCGAACTCGCCCTGTTCGAGGAGGGCGTGGCGACGCAGAACGGGCTCGGGGTGCCCAGCCGGATCGTCCGCCCGGACGAGGCCGCCGCGCTCTGCCCGTACGTGGACCCGGACCGCGTCATCGCCGCCGCGTACTGCCCCACCGACGGCTACGCGCTCCCGGAGCCGGCCGTACGCGGCTATCTGCACGCCGCCGTCCGGCACGGCGCGGCCGTCCGTACGCACTGCCCCGTCACCGCCGTGGACACCTCCGGCGGCGCCCTCGGCGCGGTCCGTACGCCGTACGGCACCGTGCGCACCGGCACGGTGATCTGCTGCGCGGGCGCCTGGTCGCGGGAGGTCGGCGCGATGGCCGGCGTACGGCTGCCCGTCACCCCGCTGCGCCGCCAGATCGCCCTGACCGGGCCGCTCGACCCGCCGCCGCCCCGCATCCCCTTCACCCTCGACTTCGCTTCCACCGCCAACTTCCACAACGACGGCGCGGACGGGCTGCTGCTGGGCCTGTCGGACCCGCGCCAGGAACCCGGCTTCGGCCGGGACTACAGCCGGGAGTGGCTGGAACCCTTCCGAGCGGCCGTCGCCCGCCGGGCGCCCGCCCTCGCCACCGTCCCGGCCGGCCACGGCTGGGCCGGGCTCTACGAGGCCACCCCCGACAACAACGCCCTCATCGGCGAGGCCCCGGACGTGCGCCGCTTCCTGTACGCCACCGGCTTCTCCGGCCACGGCTTCCTCCAGGCACCCGCTGTGGGGGAGCTGGTCCGCGACCTCTACCTGGGCCGGGAACCGTTCCTCGACATCGGGCCGCTGGCGGCGAGCCGGTTCGACGGCCCGGCGGAGGAGGAGGGGAGCGCGGGGCACACCGGTGCCCGCCCCGAGGCCCACATCATCTGAACGCCCGTCGCGTCGGGAGGACGCATGATCCCCACCTGGCGGCTGCGCGCCGCCTTCGCCCGCCGGCTGTCCGGCATGTACGGTGCCGAAGTCCCCGCGTACACCACGCTCCTGGAGGTGGCGGGCGAGGTGAACGACGAGGTGGCGCGCCGCGATCCGGACGCCGGGCGCCTCGGTGCGCTGGCCCGGGTCACCGCGGAGCGGCACGGCGCCATCCGCGTCGGCACGCCCCGCGAACTGTGCCAGGCCGCACAGATCTTCGCCGCCCTGGGCATGCGCCCGGTGGGCTTCTACGATCTGCGGGACGCCACCACCAGCGCGGTCCCGGTGGTCTCCACCGCCTTCCGGCCCGTGGAGCCCGAGGAACTGGCCCGCAACCCCTTCCGCGTCTTCACCTCCCTGCTCACCACCGCCGACCGCCGGTTCTTCGACGCCGGCCTCCAGACCCGGCTGGAAACCTTCCTGGAGCGCCGCACCCTCTTCCCGCCGGAGCTGCTCAGACTCGCCGAACGCGCCGAACGCGAGCGGGGCCTGGAACCGGACGAGGCCGAACGCCTCCTCACCCTGGCGGTCGCCGCCTTCGAACTGTCCCCGGAGCCGGTCGACCGCGCCTGGTACACCGAACTCGCCCGGATCTCCGCCGTTGCCGCCGACATCGGCGGCGTCACCAGCACCCATATCAACCACCTCACACCGCGCGTGCTGGACATCGACGCGCTCTACCGGCGGATGGCGGACCGGGGCATCACCATGATCGACGAGATCCAGGGGCCGCCCCGCTGGGACGGGCCCGACGTCCTGCTGCGCCAGACCTCCTTCCGCGCGCTCGACGAAGCCCGTACCTTCCGGGAACCGGACGGCAGCGTCACCACCGGCGCCCTGCGCGTGCGGTTCGGCGAGGTCGAAGCGCGCGGCATCGCGCTCAGCCGCGCGGGCCGCGCCCGTTACGACGCGCTCACCACCGAGACGGACCGGCGGCTCGCCGCGTCCGGGCCCGGCGGCCCCGCGCGGCAGGACGTGGCCCGCGCCCTCTGGGAGGCCGGTTTCCCGCGCTCGGAACACCGGCTGGCCGCCGAAGGACTCGGCTACTTCACGTACGAACCGTCCCCCACGCGCCCGCGCGACAGGAGGCGCCCGCCCGCCGACCTCGCCGGGCTGCTGGCCCAGGGCTGGCTGACCGCCCACCCCATCGTCTACGAGGACTTCCTGCCCCGCTCGGCCGCCGGGATCTTCCGCTCCAACCTGACCGGGCAGGGCACCAGGGACGCCACGCGCACCGGTACGCCGTACGACGAACACCGGCTCTCCGAAGCCGTCGGGCGCCCCGTGCACGACCCCTTCGAAATCTACGCGGCCCAGCAGGACGCCTCGCTGCGGCACGCACTGGAGGCACTGGGCGCGGACGACGCCCTGCGCACCTTGTGCCCCTCCTGACCACCGCGTACCGCCACACCCCACCGCCCGCGACCTTAGGAGCCACCCCGCCGTGAGCACCCCCGCCCAGCTCCCCAGCACCGAGGAACTCCGTGACCTGGCCGCCGACCGGCTGCGCCGCTGCGGCGTCGGCACCATCGGGGAGGACGCCGCCCCGGAGGGCACCGGCATCACCGCCCGTACGCCGCTCACCGGCGGCGTCCTGTACCGGCTGCCCGCCGCCACCACCGAGGAGGCCGACGCCGCCGTCACCGCCGCCGAAGCGGCGTTCCGCGAATGGCGCACCGTCCCCGCGCCCCGGCGCGGCGCCCTGGTCAAGCGGCTCGGCGAACTCCTGACGGAGCACCAGGACGACCTCGCCGACCTGGTCACCGTCGAGGCCGGCAAGATCCGCTCCGAAGCGCTCGGCGAAGTACGCGAGATGACCGACATGTGCGACTTCGCGGTCGGGCTGTCCCGGCAGCTCTACGGGCGCACCATGGCCTGCGAACGCCCCGGTCACCGCCTCGCGGAGACCTGGCACCCGCTCGGCGTCGCCGGGGTGCTGACCGCCTTCAACTTCCCCGTCGCCGTCTGGGCCTGGAACACCGCCGTGGCCCTGGTCTGCGGCGACCCGGTCGTCTGGAAGCCCTCCGAACAGACCCCGCTGACCGCCCTGGCCTGCGACGCCCTGCTGGCCCGCGCGATCGCCGACACGGGCGCCCCGGCCGCGCTGCACCGGCTGCTCCTCGGCGGCCGGGAGATCGGCGAACTGCTCGCCGACGACCCGCGCATCGCGCTCCTCAGCGCCACCGGATCGGTCCGGATGGGGCGCCAGGTCGGGCCGCGGGTGGCCGCCCGCTTCGGCCGCTGCCTGCTCGAACTCGGCGGCAACAACGCCGCGGTGGTCACCCCGTCCGCCGACCTCGACCTCACCGTACGCGGCATCGTCTTCTCCGCCGCCGGCACCGCGGGCCAGCGCTGTACGACCCTGCGCCGCCTCATCGTCCACGAGGACATCGCGGACCGGCTGACCGAGAAGATCGCGCACGCCTACGGCCAACTCCGGGTCGGCAACCCCTTCGACGCCGCCACCCTCGTCGGCCCGCTCATCGGGCCGGGCGCCCACGCCGCCATGGACAAGGCCCTGGACGCCGCGCGGGCCGACGGCGGCACCGTACTGACCGGCGGCGACCGCCGGCTCGCCGACCTGGCGCCGGACGCCGTCTATGTGCGCCCGGCGGTCGTACGGATGCCGGCGCAGACCGCCATCGTCCGCGCGGAGACCTTCGCCCCCATCCTGTACGTCCTCACCTACCGCACCTTCGACGAGGCCCTGGCCCTGCACAACGGCGTTCCGCAGGGCCTGTCGTCCAGCATCTTCACCCGCGACCAGCGCGAGGCGGAACGCTTCCTGGCCGCGGACGGCTCCGACTGCGGCATCGCCAACGTCAACATCGGTACCTCGGGCGCGGAGATCGGCGGCGCGTTCGGCGGGGAGAAGGAGACCGGCGGCGGCCGCGAATCCGGCTCGGACGCCTGGCGTTCGTACATGCGGCGGGCGACGAACACCGTGAACTACTCGGACGCGCTGCCGCTGGCGCAGGGGGTGACGTTCGGCTGAGACCGTCCGCGTCAGTTGAGCGTACGTGCGGGCAGCAGCCGGTCGATCACGACGAAGCGCTCGTCGAGCGGCGCCAGGCGCAGCAGACGGCGGACCACGGGCCGCGGGCTCAGCAGCATCAGCCGGCCGCCGCGGTCGTTCACCCGCTCGCGGAGGCGGCACAGCAGGGCCAGGCCGCTGCAGTCCATGAAGGAGACCTGGCACAGATTGACGACGACCGTGCCCGGCCGGGGTGGCAGCGCCTCGCCCATGACGGGCTGCAGGGTCAGTGCCAGCGCAAGGTCCAGCTCGCCGCGCAGTGCCAGCACGAACTGGTCGCCGACCGTGTATGTGTGCATTGCCGTGTCGACGGTGCGTTCCACCATGTCGCCCCCACCGGTGCGCAGGCCGCAGAGCGGCGTATCGCTGTTGGCACCGGGGACCGGGGTGCGGAAAAACGGTAGCGGGATGCGCCCGAGGAGAATCGATCAGGCAAGCTTGTGTCCCTCGAACGGGTGAAGGCGTGTCCGCGCTCTTGACGAGCGGGCGGGACTGTGGCAAGCATCCCGGGCCGGACGCCCTGACAGGCGGCGTCCGGCCCGGGACGTTGCGTGATCAGAATTCAGGACTGCGGCGGCTGGTCCTGGTCCCGGCCGAACTGCTCCTTGAGCTTGTCCTGGGCCGTGTCGACCTGACCGCTGTACTTGCCCTGGGTCCTGTCGTCGACGAAGTCGCCGGCCTTGTCGACGCCCTTGCCGGCCTGGTCCTCGTGGCCCTTCAGCATCTGCTTGAGCTTGTCCAACACGGACATGAGTCGTCCTCCTCGCCACTGTCGCCCCCACGTCTCCAGGGTCACCGCCGACGGACGGATCCGCATCCGGGATGGCGCGCGGCCGTACGGGGGAGGGCCGGACGCGGCGGGCTCAGGACGAGGTGGAGCCCCGCAGGGTGCGTACCGGGATGAGGCAGTGCGCGGAACTCCTGATCACACCCTCGTCGCCCGCGTAGGCCCGCAGCATGTCCTCGCTGACCGGACCGCCCGGCCGCGCCTCGGGCCACGGGCGGGTGGCGAACATGCCGTACACCTGCTTGCGGTGGTCGGCCGCCGCCAGCCACTCCGGCGGCACCGGGCACTGCGCCGTGAAGACCGGCATCGTCAGCACCGCCTGCCCGGCCTCGACGATCAGCGTCAGCGGCAGGCTGGGCGTACGGGAGGCGTCCTGCAACTCGCCGCCGACCAGCAGCCCGGCCTGGCCGAGCATCCTGCCCATGGCCTCCGACCCGGCCTCCGGGCCGTCCTTGCCGTCCCCGAGGGAGTAGGAGAGCAGGAAGGGCACATCGTGACCGTCCTCGGGGTGGGCGCCGCTCCATCCGATCATCATGAGGGTGCCCAGCTGACTGTTCGCAGGGGTGCCGGTGGTGGTCTGGGATGTGGTCATGGCGGGCACCTTAGTGACCTCGGGGGGCCGTCGTGCGCGGGCTTCACCCGGTCGGACGAGCCTCGCCGGCATCCCAGCCGAACGAGTCCGGCCCGGTCACCCGTACGGCGAACGCACCGGCTCCGTACGACCGGGGAAGCGGCGGCCGGCGGGGCGGTGGGCCGGTTCGCGCGCCGGGCGGACGGGCACCATGGGGGCAGGACCTGCGGCGGGCCGGTGGCCTGCCGGGGCGGAGGGGAGCGTGGGCCGGTGGAGCTTTCCGAGGTGGAGTACGACGACCCCGACGACGCGTCGGGCAAGGGGGCCATGCGCGAGTACGCCCGGGTGGCGTGCGGCCTGACCGGCATGGACCCGCGGTACGGCATTCCGGCGCTGGTCACCATCGCGCGGCGGGAGTCTTCGTACAACCACCCGCGCTGGCGGGTGAACACCACCGACGACAACGCCTGGGGCCCGGTCATGACGGACGGCCACCCGCGCAACTGCTCGCGCGGCGCCACCCAGTGCATCCCGCCGACCTTCGCCGCGTACCACCTCGACGGCACCGCCCGCACCCCGTACGACGTGGTCGCGTGCATGAGCGCCACCATCGGCTACGTCCGCGACCGCTACGGCGTCAACACCTCCGGCTCGAACTTCGCGGAGCGGGTGCAGCAGGCCGATCCGACACGGCCGCCGAAAGGGTACTGACGGGCCGTCCATCGTCTAGGTGATGGCGCCTTCCGTCCAGGCGCGGGCGAGGATCTCGTCCACGGTCTCGTCGACAGTCTGCTCCGTGGTGTCCAGCCACAGCCCGATCGGCGGGGTGTGCTCGCGCAGCGCGGTGTCGAGGTCGCGCACGCTCCAGTCGGGCCCGTAGGCGGTCTTGGACCGGTTCGCCTCCCGCCGTTCGACCGCCGACGCGTCGGGTGCGAGGACGACCACCGCGAGCGGGCGGGTCCTGATGTGCTCGGCCATCTCGGTCAGGTGCTCGCCGAGCAGGATGTCCTGCGCGACCACGGTGAACCCGGCCTGCGCGTACTGGTCGGCACAGGCGGCCGTCAGCCGGTGCCGCAGCCGCAGCTGGGCGAGCGCCGTCTCCCCGGCGTCCGGCGTCATCTCCGCCCGCCCCCGCACGACCATCCGCCGGAACGCGTCCCCGCGCAGATGCACCGACCGCTCCAGCCGCTCCGCGAGCGCCTGCGCCACGGTCGACTTCCCCGCGGCCTGAATGCCGGTCAGCACCACGACCCCCGGGCCCGACCACGGCCCCTGAGGAGTGACGGCACCGGTTCCGGTGGAGTGAGCGCTCATGGTCGGCTGCCTTTCCGCAGGAGGGGCGGTACGGGACGGGGCCGCGGGGGCCGCCTGCCGGAGCATCGTAGCGTCGGGTGATCATGCCGGGCAGCTGAATTCCGTGCCCCCGCGCTCCTGCCGCCGCGTCCGCCCGATACGCCGCCTGTCCGGCTCAGCCCGCCCCCGTAAGGCCGTTGATCATACGGTCGAGCAGGCGGTCGAAGGTGGCGTCGGGGGAGGTGGCGGCGTCCGGTTCCGTCAGGGCGTGGGCGACGGCCGGGTAGGCGTCCGTGACGGCGGGGGAGCGCAGGTAGCGGGTCTGGGCGTCGTGGAACGCGCGGCCGGTGGTGTCGGCGGCCTGTTCCTGGGCGAGTTCGTGGGTGACGTGGCTGGCCACGAAACCGGAGAGCAGGCTGAAGACCTCCAGCCCGGCGCGGGCGTCCAGGCCCGCGGGCGCGAGGACGGTGAGCGCGTGCTCCAGGGCGGCGAGGGTGTTCGGGCCGAACGTCTGCCGCGCGGGCAGCGCGGCGGGCAGCCAGGGGTGGCGCCGCATGATCGCGCGTTGCTCGTGGAAGAGGCGGCGCAGGTCCGCGCGCCAGTCGCCGGACGGCTCGGGCAGCCGGTGCGCGCCGCTGACCTCGTCGATCATCAGCTCCAGCAGTGTCTCCTTGTTGGGCACATAGCTGTAGAGCGACATCGTGCCGGCTCCGATCCGGGCCGCGACCGCGCGCATCGTGACGGCGCCGAGCCCTTCGGCGTCGGCGAGGGCGACGGCCGCCGCGGTGATCGCTTCCCGGCTGTGGGCCGGCGGGCGCCCGCGCCGCGGCCGTGCGGCGGGGGCCCACAGCGCCTCGGGATCCACCCCGGCAGCCCGGCCTGATGTGCCTGTACGGGTCACGGCAACCTCTCTTCGCTGTCCGCTCCATCCAACCATCCGCTATTGTCGTACGTCGTACGGGAAATAATCCGGCCGCGCGCCACCCCGGCCGGGAGACGGCCGGGCCGGGCAACGAACCGGTCCGCACCAGGAATCGAGGCACCGTGACGACGGCGACCCACCACACCTCCGCCCATTCCGCCGCCAAGAAACCGCCCCTGCTCGCTCGGGCCGTGCGGCGCACCTGGCGCGGCCTGCCGCCCCGGCAGTACGACGTCCTCTGCGAGCGGGGCCTCGTGGTGCCCGCCGCGGACGGCAGCCCCCTGCTGACCGACCATTACTTCCCCCGCGCCGACGGCGACTTCCCCACGCTGCTGGTCCGCTCCCCGTACGGCCGGGGCATCCCCTGGGCGCCCATGTTCGGGCTGCTCTTCGCGGAACAGGGCTTCCACGTCGTCCTGCAGAGCGCCCGCGGTACCGGCGGATCCGGCGGGGAGTACGCCCTGTGGCAGCACGAGGCCGCCGACGGGCAGGCGGCCGTCGCGTGGCTGCGTGAACAGCCCTGGTTCACCCGCGTCCTCGGGACGATCGGGCCCAGCGCCCTCGGCTACGCCCAGTGGGCCCTCGCCGCCGACCCGCCGCCGGAACTGCGCGCGATGGTCGTCCAGGTCGGGCTGCACGACATCCACGGGTTCTTCTATCCCTCGGGCCCGTTCGCCCTGGAGAACTCCCTTGTCTCCGCCGTCGGGCGGCTGCACTACGGACGCGGCGCCCTGGCCATGGTGCGGGCCGCGCTGCGGCTGCAACGCCAGCTGCCCCGGATCGCCCGTACGCTGCCGCTCGGCGAGGCGTACGTGCCCGGGCTGGGCGGCCGGGTGCCGTTCCTGGACGAGGCGCTGTCCCGGCCCGACCCGGACGACGCCCACTGGCGGGGCGCCGACGCGGGCGTCGCGGCCGTCCGTTCGACCGTACCGACCAGCCTGATCACCGGCTGGTACGACGTGTGCCTCGACCAGACAATGCAGCAGTACGACCGGCTGCGCCGCGCCGGCTGCGATGCCGCGCTGCTCGTCGGCCCCTGGACGCACAACACCGCGATGCAGCAGGGCTGGCCCGAGGTCTTCGCCGAAAGCCTCGCCTGGCTGCGGGCCCACCTGTGCGACGACCCGTCCGGCCTGCGCGAGGCGCGGGCCCGCGTGCACGTAGGCGGCCGTCAGGAATGGCGCGACCTGCCCGACTGGCCACCGGCCGCGACGGACCGCCGCTGGTACCTGACGGGTGACGGCCTGCTGAGCGACCGGGCTCCCGAAGCCGCTCCGCCGCTGTCCTTCCGCTACGACCCGGCCGACCCGACGCCGTCCGTCGGCGGCCCCTTGCTGTCCCGGACGGCCGGCCCCCGCGACAACGCCGCCCTGGAGGCCCGGGGCGACGTGCTGACCTTCACCACCCCGCCGCTCACCGAACCGGCCGACGTGCTCGGCACGGTCGGCGTGGACCTGCGGGTCGGCACCGACACCGGGCACGCCGACGTGTTCGTACGGCTCTGCGACGTGGACGAACGGGGCCGCTCGGTCAACGTCTGCGACGGGATACGGCGCCTGGACCCCGCCACGGCCGCGGCGGGCCCGGCGGAGGTGACGGTGGAAATGAGCCCCACCGCCCACTCCTTCGCCGCCGGGCACCGCATCCGCCTCCAGGTCAGCGGCGGCGCCCACCCGCGCTTCGCCCGCAACACCGGTACGGGCGAGCCGCCGGCGACGGCCACCCGGCTGGTGCCGACGGAGATCACCGTGCACCACCCGTCGGCGCTGGTCCTGCCGCAGACGAACCCGTGACGGGCCCTCGGAGGCTCGGGAGACCTCAGACGAAGAAGGCGTTCATGCCGTCCACGTCGGACAGGTAGGTCTCGATGGCCGCGATCTTGCCGTCACGCACCGTGCACACCGTGGACAGGTGCTCGTCCAGCACCACGTCCCCGCGCCGTGCGGTGTTGTGCAGGGACAGCGCCATGTTGCGGCGGCTGACGAGGATGTGCAGCAGGGTGAAGTTCACGCCGTATCCGGCGATCTTGCGGGCGCGCTCGACGACCGCGTCCGCACCTTCCGCAGGGCCGGAGATCGCGTTGTCGCCGGGCAGTTCCCAGACCGCGTCCTCGTGCAGGAGGGCGCGGATCGCCTCCCAGTCGGCGGTGACGAGCGCGGCGTGGAACTGCTTGCCGAGGGAGTAGTTGTCCTGGTGGACGGGCATGGGGACTCCTTCGTGAGAGGGACCGGGCAGGGCGGTTCGAACGACCTGCCGTGTGTCAGTTCGTATGTTCTAGAACAGTAGCAATCAATGCGTCGGGCCGCGGGGAGGGGGGTGGGGACGCGGCCCGGGTGTCGGTGCCTCCGCGTACGCTCGGAGCATGGCTGTACTGAGTCACCCCGACCGCGCCGAACTGCGCCTCGCGGATGTGCTGGAAGCGTTCGCGCATCCGATCCGGCTGCGCATCGTGCACCGTCTCGCCCACGGAGCCGAGCGCTCCTGTGGCGAACTGCTGCCCGAGGTGTCGAAGTCCACCGCCAGCCACCACTGGCGCGTGCTGCGCGAAAGCGGTGTGCTCCACCAGCGGCGGGAGGGCCGCCGCCTCATGATGCACCTGCGGCGCGAGGACCTTGAGGCGCGTTTCCCCGGGCTGCTGGACGTGGTGCTGGCCGCCGCCGGTGACGATCCCGAGGTGGCGGC
This sequence comes from Streptomyces rimosus, assembly GCF_008704655.1. Lineage (NCBI taxonomy): Bacteria > Bacillati > Actinomycetota > Actinomycetes > Kitasatosporales > Streptomycetaceae > Streptomyces > Streptomyces rimosus. The sequence continues at coordinate 7,952,158 of NZ_CP023688.1, forward strand.
GGCCGACGGGGCGATGGCCGGGGCCCGCCAGGGGTGACCGGCCCGGCGCCCCGGGGCCGGCGGCTGCACCGTCCGGAGGGCACGTCCGGCGCGGTTCGGCCGTCCGGCCGGTGCCGCATGAGAGCCTGACGGCCGGGTACGGGCGAGGCCGGAGGTGAGTGGATGTCCGGTGCCGTGAAGCCGTCCGGCGCGGCGGCGACCGCCGTCGAAGTGGCCGTCTGGTGGGCCGCGCTGACCGGCCTGTGGCTAGTGCTCGTCAGCAGTCTGGACACGCTGGAGTATCTGGTCGGCGCGGCAGCCGCGCTGCTCGGCGCGTTCGCTGCCCGCGCCGCCCGCAGAGCCGCGGCAGGCGATGCCGACCGTGGGTGGCCGCGGTGAACGGCTGGCTGCCGGCCGCCGCCCTCCTGCTCGTCATCGGCTTCGCGCCCACCGTATGGGGCGCGGCGAGCGGCCCCGTACGGCGCCGGGTGATGGCGCAGAACCTCGCGACACTGACGTGCTGTCTGGTCCTGCTGCTCCTCGCACAGGGCTACGCGCGGCCCTCGTACGTCGATCTCGCCCTGGTCCTCGCGGTCCTCGGCCCCGCCGGAACCCTCGTCTACGCCCGGCTGCTCGCCGACGAACTGGCCGAGCGCCCGGCCCGCGACCCGGTCGCCCGCGCCCTCGGCCGCGCCATGACGCCGTTCGCCGCGATCTCCGTACCGCTCGTGGTGCTGCCGCTGTGCGTCGCGACCGGACCGGGCCGCGCGATGGTCAAGCTCCTGGTGATCGGGGCGCTGCTGATCGGTGGGAACATCGTGTCCACGCGCGCGCTGTCCGCCCGGCGCGCCACCGGTCAGGAGGGCGGTGCGGCCGGTGGCTGACGTGCTGATCGTGCTGGCCCTGGCGCTCGTCGCGGCGTCCTCGACCGCCGCCGTACTGGCCCGCGACCCGGTCCGGCAATCGACCGTACTGGCCCTGCTCGGCCTCAGCCTCGCCCTCCTCTTCGCCGTCCTCCAGGCGCCGGACGTGGCCCTGTCCCAGCTCGCGGTCGGCTCCGCCCTCACCCCGCTGATGCTGCTGCTCTCCGTACGGAAGGTACGGCGCAGGGGCCGGGAGGGCGGCAGTCACCGCAACACCGGGAACCGGCCCGGAAGCACGGACCGGGAGGGGCGCCGATGAGCAGGCGCGCCCGGCTGTGGGTGCTGGCCGTCGGCGGCCTGGGCCTGGCCGTCCTGCTGTTCGCGGCGAGCCTGGAACTGCCCGGCTTCGGCGGCGACCGGCACCCGTACGGCGCCCGGGCCGTCGAGGCGGCCCTCGCCCGGCACACCTCCAACGTCATCGCGGCGGTCAACTTCGACCAGCGGGCCTTCGACACCCTGGGCGAGGAATCGATCCTGTTCTGCGCGGCGCTGGGCACCGTCGTCCTGCTCCGCCAGACCAGCGACGAGCGCCGCGTACGGCCCGAACCCGCGCGCGTCGCCCCGCCCGTACGCCGCTACGCGCTCGTCGCGCTCCCGGTGACCCTGCTCATCGGCCTGTACGTCATCGCCCACGGCCAGCTCAGCCCCGGCGGCGGCTTCCAGGGCGGAGTGGTCGTCGCGACGGCCCTGCACCTGCTCTACATCGCCGTCGACTACCGCGCGCTGGAACGCATCCGGCCCGTCGGCCTGTACGCGATGGCGGACGCGGCGGGGGAGGCCGCCTACCTGCTGCTGGGCGCCGCCGGCCTGGTCGCCGGAACCGCCTACCTGGCCAACGTCCTCCCGTACGGCACCTTCAACACCCTCGCCTCCGGCGGCACCGTGCCGCTGCTCAACGCCGCCGTCGGGGTGGAGGTCGCCAGCGGCGTCGTCGTGCTGCTGGCCTCCTTCCTCGACCAGGCGGTGGAAATCGTCGACGCGGACGACACCTCCGACCGGAGCCCCGACCACCACACCCCGCCCGAGGAGAAGCCGACATGAGCGTGCTGCCCTACCTCGTCGCCGGCTGGATCTTCCTGATCGGCTGCTACGGGCTGGCCACCAGCCGCAACCTCATCCACGCCGTCGGCTGCCTCGCCGTCTGCCAGGCGTCCACGTACGTCCTGCTGCTCGCCGTCGGCTACCGCGACGGCGGCACCGCACCGGTCTTCTCCGACCTGCGACCCGGCACCCGGCCGGTCGTCGACCCCGTGGTGCAGGCGCTGACCCTCACCGATGTGGTGGTGGGCGCCACGGTCACCGCCCTGTTGCTGGCGTTCGTCGTCCAGGTCGGCAAACGGCACGGAACCGTCGACCCCGACGAACTCTCGGAGCTGCGCGGGTGACGGCGGCGGACACCCTCACCATCGCCGCGGGCGTGACCCTCACTCCGGCCGCCACCCTGCCGCTGATCGTGGCCACCCCGCTGCTCGGGGCCGCGTTCCTGGTGGCGGCGGGCCGCCGGATGCCGCGCCGGGCCGCCGAGATCGTGGGCGCCGTCTTCGCGGCGGGCACCGCCGCCCTCGCCTTCTCCGTCCTGCTGCGCGGGGCGTCGGCGGGCGGGCCGGGCGGGCGCGCCGTCGAATGGCTGGGCGGCTGGCACCCGCACGGCGGCGTGGGCGTCGGCATCGTCCTGGTCGGCGACCGGATCGGCGTCGGCCTGGCCGCCGTCGCCTCGCTCCTGGTCGTCGCCGTCCTCGCGTACGCCTGGCGCTATTTCGACGAGCCGCCGCACCGCCAGGCGGGCACCTTCCCCGCCCTCGTCCTGATCTTCCAGGCGGCCATGTGCGGCTTCGCGCTCACCGGCGACCTCTTCAACGCGTTCGTCTTCTTCGAGCTGATGGGCGTCGTCGCGTACGCGCTCACCGGCTACCGCGTCGAAGGGGCACGCGCCGTACAGGGCGCGCTCACCTTCGGCGTCGTCAACTCCCTCGGCGGCTACGCCACCCTGCTCGGCGTCGGCCTGCTGTACGGGCGCACCGGGGAACTCGGCTTCGCCCAGATCGGCGCCCGCCTGGCCACCCACCCCGGCGCGTCCTCCGCCGGCCCGCCCACCGGCCCCTCCACCGGCCTCGCCGAGGGCCCCGACCTGCTCGTCCTCACCGCCTTCGTCCTCGTCCTGACCGGCCTGCTCGTCAAGGCCGCCGTGGTCCCCTTCCACTTCTGGCTCCCGGACGCGCACGCCGTCGCGCCCACCCCCGTGTGCATGCTGCTGTCCGGCGTCATGGTCGAACTGGGCGTGTACGGCACGGCCCGCGTCTACTGGACCGTCTTCGCGGGCCCCGGCGGCATCCCGACCGCCGACGCGCACCGCACACTGCTCGCCCTCGGCACGCTCACCGCCGTCGTCGGCGCGCTGATGTGCTGGCAGCAGCGCCACCTCAAACGGCTGCTGGCGTTCTCCACCGTCGCGCACACCGGCCTGTTCCTGATCGGGCTGGCGACCATGACACCGGACGGCGCGGGCGGCACGGCCCTGTACATCCTCGGGCACGCGGGCGTGAAGGCCGCGCTCTTCGCCGCCATGGGCATCCTCCTGGACCGCTTCCGCAGCGTCGACGAACGCGAACTGCACGGGCGCGGCAGGGAACTGCCCTTGGTCGGCGTGGTCTGCGCGGCGGGCGGACTGGCGCTGGCCGGGCTGCCGCCGTTCGGTACGGGCCTGGGCAAAGCGGTCACCGAGGAGGCGGCCGGAGGCTGGCCCGCCGCCGTGTTCGTGATCGTGTCGGCGGTCACCGGGGGAGCGGTGCTGCGCGCCGTGGCGCGGGTCTTCCTGGGCCTGGGCGTACGGCCGGAGGCGGCCGACGAGGCGGCGAACCGCGCGGACGAGACCAGCGGCAAGGACGAACAGCCGGAAACCGCCGGCCAGCTGAGCCGCATCCCGGACACCATGCTGGCCGTGCCGGTCGCACTGCTGGCGGGCGCGCTGGCCGTGGGCGTCGTACCGGGCCTGCACGCCGCGGTCGGCCGCGCCGCGGACGCCTTCCTCGACCGGGCGGGCTACGCCGCCGCGGTCCTGCACACCCCGTCGGCCGCACCCGTACCGACGCCCGGCCCGCACTGGACCGCGGCAGGCGTGGCCCTCGGCCTGCTGTCCGCCGCCCTCGCCTGCGGCCTGGCCTGGTGGGCCGTACGCCGTCCCCACGGCCCGGCCCAACCCGCCAGCTGGGCAGCGCCGGTGCGCCGACTGCACTCCGGACACATCGGGGACTACGTCGCGTGGGTGCTGGCGGGGGTGGTGCTGGTGGCGGGGCTGGTCGTGCCGGGGCTGTGGTGAGCGGACGCCCCGCAGCCACCAGCCCCGTCACCCCCTTCCGTCACTCCTTCCGATAGGAGTACGCCTCTCCGGCGGCCGCCGCCACCGCGTCCAGGTCGGCGCCGGTCGAAGCGGTGACCACGGCCGCCACCGCGCCTTCGACGAACGGCGCGTCCACCAGCCGTGTGCCCTCGGGCAGTTCGTCGCCCTCGGCGAGCAGGGCCTTGACGGTCAGTACGGCGCTGCCCAGGTCGACCAGGACGGCGACGCCCGCACCGCCGTCCACCTTCCGCGCCGCTTCCGTGATCAGCTCCGCGCTGGTCCCGAGACCGCCGTCCGGTGTGCCGCCCGCGGCCGCCACCGGCGCCTTGACGTCACCGCCCGCCAGGCCGACGGCCAGCCGCGCCACCGACTCGGCCACCGGCCCGCTGTGCGACACCAGCACGATGCCCACATGTCCCTCGTGCCCCTCGTGGGAGGTCTCCGCGCCGCTCACCGCGCCGCCCCCTCGCCCGCCGTCTCCGCCAGCGCCGAGAACAGCAGGGCCGACGAGGTCGCCCCCGGGTCCTGGTGACCGATGCTGCGCTCGCCCAGATAGCTCGCCCGGCCCTTGCGGGCCTGGAGCGGAACGGTGGCCTCCGCCCCCTGTACGGCGGCCTCGGCGGCGGCCCGGAAGGACGTGGCCAGCGCCTCGACGGCCGGATCGAGCGCGTCGAGCATCGTCGCGTCACCGGGCGCCGAACCGCCCAGCTGGGCCACCGCGTCCACCCCGGCGCGCAGCGCCGCGCGCAGCTCGTCGGCGGTGACCCGGTCCGCGTCGCCGAGCTGCTTGCCCGTACGCCGCAGCAGCGTCCCGTACAGCGGCCCGGACGCGCCGCCCACCGTGGAGATCAGCTGCCGCCCCGCCGTCGTCAGCACGGCACCCGGCGTCCCCGGCGGCTCCGCTTCGAGCACCTTGACGACGGCCGCGAAGCCGCGCTGGAGGTTGCTGCCGTGGTCGGCGTCGCCGATGGCCGAGTCGAGGTCGGTGAGACGGGCCGCTTCCCGGTCGACGGAGGCGGCGGCCGCCGTCATCCAGCGCAGAAAGAACCCGGCATCCAGTGCCGTTTCGGACACGAACTGCTCCTCTGGTCGTACGTGTGCGGATATACGTGTACGAGAGAACGTCCCCGCCATGGTGCGCGCGAATCTTCGGCGACGGCCCCGGTCAGCACCCCCAACGCAGTGCGGGCGTCCGAACCGGCGCGTCCCACAGCCGCAGCAGCTCCTCGTCCGCCTGGCACAGCGTCACCGAGCAGCCCGCCATGTCGAGCGAGGTGACGTAGTTGCCGACCAGCGTACGAGCGACCGGCACGTCCCGCTCGCCGAGCACCCGGTGCACCTCGGCACCGAACCCGTACAGCTCCAGCAGCGGAGTGCCGCCCATCCCGTTGACCAGCAGCAGCACCGGATGCCGGGGCCGCAGGTCCGTCAGCACCGCGTCCACGGCGTAGTCCGCGATCTCACCGGCGGTCATCATCGGCCGCCGCTCGCGCCCCGGCTCCCCGTGGATGCCCACCCCCAGCTCCAGCTCACCCGCGGGCAGGTCGAACATCGGACCGCCCTTGGCCGGGGTCGTACACGAACTGAGCGCCACGCCGAAACTCCGCGACGACTCCACGACCTGGCGCGCCAGCCCCGCCACCCGGTCCAGCGGCGCCCCCTCGGCGGCCGCCGCACCCGCGATCTTCTCCACGAAGAGCGTGCCCCCGGTTCCGCGGCGCCCGGCGGTGTGCAGCGAGTCCGTCACGGCGACATCGTCGTCCACGACCACCGTCGCGACCTGCACCCCCTCGTCCTCCGCCAGCTCCGCGGCCATCCGGAAGTTCAGCACGTCACCGGTGTAGTTCTTGACGACGAACAGCACCCCCGCACCACTGTCCACGGCCGTGGCCGCCCGCACCATCTGATCCGGCACCGGCGACGTAAAAACCGCCCCAGGACAAACCGCATCCAACATCCCCGCCCCCACGAACCCCCCATGCAACGGCTCATGCCCACTGCCACCCCCCGAAACCAGCCCCACCTTTCCCGAAACCGGCGCATCCCGCCGCACGATCACCCGGTTCTCCACATCCACCACGAGATCGGGGTGGGCCGCCGCCATGCCGCGGAGTGCGTCGGTCACTACGGATTCGGGGGTGTTGATGAGCATCTTCATGAGGGCTCCTCGGATGGTGCCGATGCGTCCAGCTACTGTGTGGGTTACTTAGCGTGACGGCTTCAGGATAGGTTCCGGGTCTCACCATCATGAGGGCATTTCGTTGACGGTCACTGCCTCGCTCCGTCGAATCGACGCCGAGGCGGAAGCAAGAACAACACGCACGATGCGGCCGAGCTGAAGAAGCGGTCGGTCCAGTGCGAGGACCTGTTTCCGAAGTAAGGCCGGAAGTAAGGTCGGCCGGCCCTCAGGCCGGATCTTCGTAGCGCTTCGCCATCGCGGCGGCGCGGTCCCGCAGGGATATCCGCAACGACTTCGGGGCCAGCGCTTCCGCGTCCGTGCCGAGCTGCCACAGCGCCCATTCGGCGTGCCGGGTGTCCTGGAAGGTCACCTCCAGCCGGAGCCGGCCGTCCGCGTCGGGTTCTTCCGCGCGGACGGCCAGCGCGGTGTCCAGCAGTTCTTCCCGCCGCGCCGGGTTCAGCCGTATCAGCACGGTGATGTGGTCGCTGCCGGAGAGGAACCGCGCGGAGCGTTCCCGCCAGATCCGGTCCAGGTCGACCTGGTGCGGCCGCTGCGCCGCTTCGGGGAGTTCTTCGGCGGCCAGCACCCGCGACAGCCGGTAGGTGCGGTCCGCGCCGTCTCTGGTGGCCAGCAGGTAGACCCGGCCGCGTACGGTGACGAGGCCGATCGGATCCACCGTGCGCCACTGCGGGGCCTGGTCCGTCGCGGCGTAGTGGATGCGCAGCCGGTGTCCGGCGAGTACCGCGCGCCGTACCTCGATCATGGTGGTGCCGAGCACCTCGTCGCCGCCCAGACGGCGGGAGAGCAGATCGGTCTCCGGGTCGACGAGAAAGCGCCGGGCCGCGTCGCTCGCGGTGGCCCGGTGGGTTTCGGGCAGCGCGTCGACCACCTTGCGCATGGCCGAGGCGAGCGCCGAGCCGAGGCCGAAGACCTGGTCGCCGTGGCCCGATCCGGCGGTCAGCAGGGCCAGGGCCTCGTCGTGGTTCAGCCCCGTGAGCTCGGTACGGAATCCGGGCAGCAGCGCGAAACCGCCCTGCCGGCCGCGCTCGGCGTAGACCGGGACGCCCGCCGCCGACAGTGCCTCGATGTCGCGCAGCACGGTGCGGGTGGAAACCCCCAGCTCACGGGCCAGCGTGGTCGAGGTGAGCTGTCCTCGCCGGCGCAGGAGCAGCACCAGCGAGACCAATCGGTCGGCGCGCATACGGAGAGTTGTACAGGAATACATGACCAAGGGTGTCGTGATTGGCGGGGAGGCTTGTCCTGACGACGTCGCCGAAGGTGGCCACCGAGCCGATGGTCGTACGTACTCTCGATGATGCGAATGGAGCCGATGTGGCAATGCAGCGAACGGCGGTCAACCCGGTCTCGTGGTCGGTGGAGATGGGCTTCAACCAGGGCGAGGTGGTCTCCGGGCACACCCGGACCCTGTACATATCGGGGCAGACCGCGATGAACGGCGACGGCAAGCCGGAGCATGACGGTGACATGGCGGCGCAGCTGGCGCTGAGCGTCGACAACGTGGAGGCCGTGCTCGGCGAGGCCGGCATGACTCTCGCGAACCTCGTCCGGCTCAACGTCTACACGACCGACGTCGACCTGCTCTTCCAGCACTACGGCGTGCTGGCGGCCCGGTTGGGCGCCGCCGAGGTGGCGCCGACCACCACCATGCTCGGGGTGACGCGACTGGCGATCCCCGGCCAGCTGGTCGAGCTTGAGGGCACCGCCGTGGCGTGACGCGACCTCGCCGCCTCGCGGTGACCGCCGGGCAGGCCCGAGGGCCCCGTCCGTGCCTCGGTCGGGGCCCTGGGCTGCGGTGGCAGGACGGTCAGCTGACGCGGGCGCTCAGCGGTACGGGCGCCAGGCGGCCGATGGCGATCTTGCCGTCGTCGGACCGGGTGCCCGGCTTCGCGTCGGCCAGGGCACGGATGCCGATGGTGTAGATCAGCGCGGTCTTGTCCGTGGTTCCGGTGTTGACGTGCGGGTTGGAGGAGATGATCAGTGTCCGGCCGCCGTCTTCCAGACGGGTGTCGAGGTTCCCGGTGACGGCGGGCTGGACGTAGTAGTAGCCGTACGAGGCGCCGCCGGTGAACGCGAAGCCGGTGGGGGCGGTGACGCGCTGCTCGATGGTGCCGGGGTTGACCGGCCGGCTGTCCAGCGAGCGGATCTCCAGGTTGAAGGTGGCGGCCTGGCCGGGCGCTGCCTGCGGCACGCTCTCCTGGCTGACGCGCAGTGCGGTCTCGTTCTGCGAGGAACCGGTGACGGTGCCGGTGAGCTGGACGGGCGTATGCCTGCCGACGCTGGCCGAGCCGTTCTGGAAGGTCCCGGCCGCGGCGTCCGGCCGGGCCTGGATCGGGATGGTGTAGTACAGCGGCCCGGTGTCGCTGATGGTGGTGTTGACGTGCGGGTTGGCGGTGACGATCAGCGTCCGGCCGCCGTCCTCGATGCGGTAGTCGAGGTTGCCCGAGATCACGCCCTGGGCGGTGTTGTAGTACGCGTACGTGGGCTGGCTGGGGAAGACGAAGCCGCTCGGGGCGGTGAAGCGCTGGACGATGTCGCCGGGGTTGACCGGCTGGCTGCCGGCCGAGTCGTACTTCACGTTGAACGCGGTGCGCTGGCCGGGAGCCACCTGGGGGACGGTGTCCTGGGTGATGGTCAGCGCCCGCTCGTCGGTGGGCGGCGGCGGGACGACGACGATGACCGGCAGCGTGTAGGTGTTGTCCTTGAGGTTGAGGTCGCCGCCGTACTGGATCTCCAGGGTGAAGGTGTACTGGCCGGGGGGTGTGTCGCCGGGCACGGTGACGCGGAACACGCCGTCCAGCGAACCCTGCTGGGGCTGGAGCTGCTGCCCGGGGAACGTGCGGGACAGACGGCTTCCGGTGGTGCCCGCGGGGCCGCGCAGCCCGTCGGCGAGGGTCAGGACGACGGTGACGTACCGGCCGTCGGCCGGGTCGGGGCCGCGGTTCTTGATCCGGACGCCGAGGTCGAACTCCTGGCCCGCCTGGACGGAGGGGGAGCTGACGATCTCGCCGTAGAGGTCGGCGGTGGGCGGGGGTGGCGGTGTCATGGTGGCGACGGCGGTCACGCCGCGCACGCGGTTGTTGTCGCCGTCTGCTATGTACAGGTTTCCGGCACGGTCCAGTGCGACGCCGCGCGGGCCGTAGAGCCGGGTGGCGGTGGCGGGGCCGCCGTCGTCCACATATCCGGCGGTGCCGTTGCCCGCCACGGTGGTGATGATGCCGTCCGTGGTGACCTTGCGGATGCGCTGGCTGCCGCTCTCCGCGATGTAGAGGTTGCCCGCGTCGTCGAGCGTGACGTACGCGGGGGTGTTGAGCTGCGAGGACGTCGCGGGGCCGCCGTCGGAGGTGTAGCCGGCGGTGCCGGTGCCCGCGACGGTGGTGATGGTGCCCTGCGGGGTCACCTTGCGGACGCGCTGGTTGGCGCTGTCCGCGATGTAGAGGTTCCCGGCGGCGTCCACCGCCACGCCGGTCGGGTGATAGAGCTTGGTCGCGACAGCGGGGCCGCCGTCGGAGACGTAGCCGGCCTGGCCGGTGCCGGCGACGGTGGTGATAACCCCTTGGAATCCACCTTGCGGACCCGGTGATTGTGGTAGTCGGCGATGTACACATTGCCGTCGCGGTCCACCGCCACGCTGTGCGGCCCGTTGAGCTGGGTGGCGGTGGCCGGCCCGCCGTCGGAGACGTACCCGCCGGTGCCGTTGCCCGCCACCGTGGTGATGATCCCCTTGGTGTCCACCTTGCGGACCCGGTTGTTGCCGAGATCCGCGATGTAGAGATTTCCTGCGCCATCGGCCGCCACCCCGCACGGGCTGCTGAGCTGGGTGGCGGTGGCGGGACCGCCGTCGGAGACATACCCGGCGATGCCGTTGCCCGCGACGGTGGTGATGATGCCCTGCGGGGTCACCTTGCGTACCCGGTTGTTGCTCCGGCAGACGATGTACAGGTTTCCGTGCTCGTCCAGGGCCACATCGTGCGGCCAGTTGAGCTGAGTCAGCGTCGCGGGCCCGCCGTCGGAGAGGTACCCGGCGGTGCCGTTGCCCGCCACCGTGGCGATGCAGCCTTGCGCGATGCCCGCGGGCTGTGGCCCGCTTCCCGGGCTGTTCTGGGTTGTCATGGGAGCTCCTTCCGTGGTCAGAGCACGCGGGCGGACAGCGGTACGGGCGCGAGGCGGCCGATGACGGCCCGGCCGTCGTCGGACTGCGTACCGGGGGTCGCGCTGGGCAGGGCGCGGATGCCGAGGGTGTAGATCAGCGCCGTCTTGTCGGTGGTCCCCGTGTTCAGGTGCGGGTTGGAGGAGATGACGAGGGTCTTGCCGCCGTCCTCCAGCTGGGCGTCGAGGTTCCCGGTCACGTACGGCGTCACGAAGTAGTAGCCGTAGGAGGCGCTGCCGGTGAAGGCGAAGCCGGTGGGGGCGGTGATGCGCTGCCCGACGGTGCCGGGGTTGACCGGCTGGTTGCCCAGCGACCGCAGCTCCAGGTTGAACGTGGTGTGCTGGCCCGGCGCGGCGGCGGGCACCGATTCCTGCACCACGCGCAGCGCCGTCTCGTCCTGCGCGGTGCCCGAGATGACGCCGGAGAGCTGGACCGGGGTGCGCCGGCCGATGCTCGCCGAGCCGTTGTCGTACCGTCCCGGCACGGCGTCGGTGCGGGCCTCCAGCGGAATGGTGTAGATCACCGAACCGGTGTCGCTGGTGCTGGTGTTGACGTGCGGGTTGGCGGTGATGAGCAGCGTTCGCCCGTCGTCCAGGATGCGGTGGCTCAGGTTTCCGGAGATGACGCCGTGGATGGTCTCGTAGTACGCGTAGGTCGGCTGGCCGGTGAAGACGAACCCGGTCGGTGCGGTGAAGCGCTGGACGATCGTGCCCGGGTTGACCGGCTGTCCGGTGGGCGAGGTGTAGCGCAGGTTGAAGGAGGTGCGCTGGCCCGGCGCGACCTGCGGGACGGTGTCCTGGAGGACCGTCAGGGCCGTCTCGTCCGCCACGGGGTCGGGCACCACGATCGTGACGGGCAGGGTGTACGCGTTGTCCTTCAGGTTGAGGTCGCCGCCGTACTGGATCTCCAGCGTGGAAAGGTAGGTGCCGGGCGGAGTGCTTGCCGGAGCGCTGACCCGGAACGTGCCGTCCAGCGTGCCCTGCTGGGGCAGCAGCTGCTGTCCGGAGAAGGTGCGGGTGAGCCGCCGGCCGCTGGTGCCGGGTCCGCCGACGAGGCCGTCGGCCAGGTTCAGTACGACGGTGACGTACTGCCCGTCGGCCGGGTTGGGGCCGCGGTTGCGGATCCGCGCGCCGAGGTCGAATTCCTGGTCGCGCTGTACCCGGTAGGGGCTGATGACCTCGCCGTACAGGTCGGCGGTCGGCGGGGGCGGCGGCGTCATCTGCGCCACGGCCGTCACGCCGCGCACGCGGTGGTTGTTGCAGTCGGCGATGTACAGGTTGCCGCCCCGGTCCAGCGCGATGCCGTAGGGGTAGTAGAGCCGGGTGCCGGCGGCGGGGCCGCCGTCGTCCACGTACCCGGCAGTGCCGTTGCCCGCCACGGTGGTGATGATGCCGTCCGACGTGACCTTGCGGATACGGTGGTTGTGCCCGTCGCCGATGTACAGGCTCCCGGCCTCGTCCAGCGCCAGGCCCCACGGGTAGTGGAGCCGGGTGCCGAGGGCGGGCCCGCCGTCGGAGACGTATCCGGCGGTGCCGTTGCCCGCGACGGTGGTGATCAGCCCGTTGGGGGTCACCTTGCGCACGCGGTGGTTGTAGCGGTCGGCGATGTACAGACTGCCTTCGGCGTCCACCACCAGCCCCATGGGGTAGTAGAGCCGGGTGGCGATGGCGGGTCCGCCGTCGGAGATGTACCCGGCCTCGCCATTGCCCGCGACGGTGGTGATGATGCCGTTGGGAGTGACCTTGCGGATGCGGTGGTTGTTGTGGTCCGCGATGTAGAGGTTGCCCGAGCGGTCGACGGTCAGCGCGTGCGGATAGTGGAGCCGGGTGGCGATGGCGGGTCCGCCGTCGGAGATGTACCCGGCCTCGCCGTTGCCCGCGACGGTGGTGATGATGCCGTTCGGGGTGACCTTGCGGATGCGGTGGTTGTTGGTGTCCGCGATGTAGAGGTTGCCCGCGTCGTCCACGGCCACGTCCGCGGGGTAGTGGAGCCGGGTGGCGAGCGCGGGGCCGCCGTCGGAGATGTATCCGGCGTTGCCGTCCCCCGCGACGGTGGTGATGGTGCCGTTCGGGGTGACCTTGCGGATGCGGTGGTTGTACCGGTCGGCGATGAAGAGGTTGCCGTTCTTGTCGACGGTCACCCCTTGGGGGTAATAGACCCGGGTCAGCGCGCCGTGCCCGCCGTCGGAGATGAATCCGGCCACGCCGTTGCCCGCGACGGTGGCTATCGAGCCGTCGAGCAGGCCTGCGGGCTGCGGGCCGGTTCCTGCGCTGGATGCGGTGGTCATGATCACTGCTCCTGTCGTGGTCAGAGGACGTGGGCGGACAGCGGTACGGGTGCCGGGCGCCCGATGGCGGCGCTGCCGTCGGCGGGCCGCGAGCCGGGTGCCGCGTCCGGCAGGGCGCGGATGCCGATGGTGTGGATCAGCGCGGTCCGGGCGGTGGCGCCCATGTTGACGTGCGGATCGGAGGACATGATCACTGTGCGGCCGCCGTCTTCGAGCTGCGTCCGCAGATTGCCGGTCACAGCGGGGTGGTAGCCGTACGAGGCGCCCCCGGTGAACGCGAAGCCGGTGGGGGCGGTGCAGCGCTGGGCCGGCGTGCCCGGGTTGACCGGCTGGTTGTTCAGCGAGCGGATCTCGACGTTGAACGAGACGCTGTCGCCCGGCTTCGCCTCGGGCACGCTCTCCTGGGCCGGGCGCAGCGCCGGCTCGTCCTGCGAGTCGCCGGTGATCTCGGCCGGGATCTGTACGGGGGTGTGCCGGCCGATGCCGCCGGTGCCGACCTTGCGGACGCGGTGGTTGTTGGTCTCTGAGCCACAGAGGTTCCCGGACCGGTCCAAGGCGATCCGGGGGCCGTTGAGCTCGGCCCGGACAGCAGGCCCGCCGCCCCCGTCGAAGCCGGCCGCGCCGGTGCCGGCGACCGTGGTGATCGTGCCGGTGGGCACGGTGGCGGGAGTGGTCATCGCGTCTCCTGACCGGTGATGTCGGGCGGCCTGGGGGCCAGGCCCAGCAGCCAGCCGCAGGCGGCGGCGCAGCGCCGGGCGGCCCGTCCGTCGCCGTACGGATTGGGCCGGGGGAACGCCCGGTTCGGCTTCCCGGCGTCCAGCACGCCTTCGCGGGCGAATTCCTTTTCGGCCGCCGCCACGATCTCCGTCTCGTCCGTACCGACGAGCCGGGCCAGACCGGAATCGATCCCTTCGGTCCGCTCGGTGTTGTCCCGGGTCACCAGAATCGGCAGTCCGAAGGCCGCCGTCTCCTCCTGAATTCCGCCGGAATCGGTGATGGCCAGAACGGACCGGGACAGCAGACGGGCGAAGGCGTCATACGGAATCGGGCCCGGCAGATGGACATTCGGCCGGCCCCGCAGCGATTCCTCGATCGCGGTACGGACCGCGGGATTCATATGCGCGGCGACGACGAACGTCACATCGGGGTATTGACGGCTCAGTGCCGCCACCGCCCGGCCCACCCGCCGGATCGGCTCGCCCCAGTTCTCCCGCCGGTGTGCGGTCACGACGACCAGCGGAGCGGAATTCTGTTCGAGTCCGCGGAGTTCGGGTACGGCGCGGTGGCGCGGGCCGCGGCTCGCGGCGACGACGGCGTCGATCACGGTGTTCCCGGTCACCACGATCCGGTCGGCCGCCACCCCCTGGGCGAGCAGGTTGCGGCGGGCGGCATGGGTGGGCGCCAGATGGAGATCGCTCAGCTCGGCGATCATCCGGCGGTGGGCCTCCTCGGGGAACGGACTGCGCGCGTCGCCGGAGCGCAGCCCGGCCTCCACGTGCACGACGGGGATCTTGGCGAAGAACGCGGCCATCGCCCCGGCCAGCGCGGACGAGGTGTCTCCCTGGACGAGCACCGCGCGTACGTCGGGTGCGCTCAGCCGGCTGCCGAGCCCGCTGAGCAGACCGGCCGTCAGCTCGGTGACCGGCCCCGCGGCGGCCGTGCCGCCCGTACCGGCGGGAGGGTCCAGTGCGGCTTCGGCGCGCAGTCCGAAGCAGGCGAGGGTGTTCCGTACCACCGTGCCGTGCTGGCCGGTGGTGAGCACGGCCGGCTCGGCCCAGCGGGTGCGCTGTAATTCCCGTACGACCGGGGCGAGTTTGACGGCTTCCGGGCGCGTGCCCACGACAATGGCGATGCGCTGCCGGCCGCTCAATGCCGAGTCGATTTCGTGGCGGGGGCAGGAGAAAGGATCAGGCGCATAGGGACACCATTCATCGCGTCGGTATACGACAGGTTCGCGTAAGGGCGAGACAGCTCACAGACGTTGAACATGCGACGTGTGACACCTGTGGCAGACGATGGCGAGGGAATGCAGGGATGTTCCCGCAATCACTCGCGTCAGCCGACGCTAGGCGCCGGACATAACGGGGGGCAATGGTTCCCGGGACATGTGATTGGCCGGATCGGAACAATGTGCCCGCTGAGCGGTAGGAAAAGCCCTGGTGCAAACGGGCGCCCGCCATTTCGCGTGCCCGGACCATCGACGCAAAACCGTCTCCGCCGGTCTCCGGGCACCGCCGGAACGCCACGGAGGGGGCTGGCCATCGCCCGCCCGGTGGTTCACAGTGGTCACTGCCCGCCCCGCCGCTCGACCCGCTGCCTGCCCTGCGCACCCGCTGGCCTGCGCACTTCATGTCCTGCCGCCCGGAGGTGCCGCCCATCCATGTACCTGGGACCCACCTGGCCGTTGGCAGGCGGCATGGCGGCGGCACGCGCCGGAACATCCGGCGGACGCGGTGTCCTCACAGCCGCCATCGGCGCGGCCGTGGTGCCGCTGGGGTTCGTCCTGGGGCGGGAGATCCAGCGCAGGGTGGGGCGCGGTGGCCGGGCCGTGCCCGGGCACCTGCCCGGCCCGGGCCGCCCGGACGCGCCGATCCGCACCCGGCCGGCGCCCTCCGTGCCCGCCCGAGCCGCCGGGGTCCGACGTCACAAGGGGGGACGCCCTGGTGAAAAACGCCCTGCTCAAGACCGTTGACACCATCGGCTGCACCGTCATCGGACTGTCCGCCGGCTACCTCGCCCTGGCCATGGGCGCGGGCCTGCTCGAACTGCGCCGCCAGAGAGCGAAGTTACGGTCCCAGGGCGACACCTCCTACGGCCGCCCGCACCTCGGCCGCCGCGACCCCTACCACCTCTACGTCCTCGTTCCCTGCCTCAACGAGGAGTCGGTGATCGGCACGACGGTCGGCGGCCTCCTGGGCCCGCGCACCACCGTCGTGGTCGTCGACGACGGCTCGGACGACACCACGAGGGCGGCCGCCGGGCAGGCGGGCGCGGCGGCCCACGCGGCCGGACAGCAGGGGGAGGTGACCGTGCTCCGGCGGGAGCCGCCCCATGCCCGGCAGGGCAAGGGCGAAGCCCTCAACCACGCCATCCGCGTGGTGCGCGAGCGCGTCGCGGCACGCGGGCAGGACCCCGCACAGACCGTGGTGTGCGTGATGGACGCCGACGGCCGCCTCTCCGACCGGGCACTGTCCCACGTCATGCCGCTCTTCGACGACCCACGCGTCGGCGGGGTCCAGCTCGGCGTCCGGATACGCAACCGCCGCTCCAACTTCCTGACCTGGTTCCAGGACTACCAGTTCTGGGCGATGGCCGCCGTCACCCAGTTCGGCCGCAACCTCACCAAGACCGTCAGCCTCGGCGGCAACGGCCAGTTCACCCGCCTCTCCGCCCTCGACAGCCTCGGCGAACGCCCCTGGTCCCAGTCCCTCACCGAAGACCTCGACCTGGCCATCAGCCTCGCCGTGCGCGGCCGGCGGCTGCGCACCACCGCCCACGCATCCGTCGACCAGCAGGGCGTCAGCGACCTGCGCCGCCTCATCCGCCAGCGCACCCGCTGGTACCAGGGCCACATGACCGCGATCGGGCGCATGGGCGAGATCTGGCGCGCCCCGCGCATGGGGCACCTGGCGGCCCTGGAGATGTTCGCGTACCTGCTGGTGCCCTGGGTCCTCGACCTGCCCTGGTCCCTGCTCTTCCAGTACTGCCTGTACTGGTTCCTCCGCAGCCCCGACGTGCTGGTCCTGCGGGGCAGACCGGCCGCCGCCGTCAACGGCACCCGGCTGCGCCTGCCCCTCAACCTCCTCGCCTGGTACCTGCTGGCCTTCGCCCCCGCCCTGGCCACCTCCTGGACCTACCTGCGCCGCGACAAGAACGTCGGCCTGCCCCGCGCCCTGCTCCTGGGCCACTCCTTCGTCGTCATGAACTACATGTCGTTCCTCTGCGCCTGGCGGGCCCTGTTCCGCATGCTGCGCGGACAGACGGGCTGGACCAAGACGACCCGCGAGGCGGAGGGGGTGGGGGTGGCTGCCGGAGGTGTGCCGTCGGCGGCCTGAGGCATGTGGGTGATTCCCGGAGTTCGGGGACGAAGACGCCCTCGGTCACGGCGATGTGTTCGTAGATCTGAATGGTGCCCCCGCTCAGGACGGACCGCCCGCACCGAGGGCCCCCTCAACGGCCTCCAGATGGCGTGCGACCGGACCGAAGGAGATCAGTCCGCTCCCGGAGCCGATCAACTCCCCCTTGGCGCAGGCGAGTTCGTCGCGGGCGCGTCGCAGGACCCCTTCGTGTCCCACGGCGGCGGCCGTGCGGGCCAGTACGCACCAGAGTGCCTCTTGCAGGAGGTCGTGGGGCGGGCGGGGAACGGTGGTGAGTGCGTGCCGGGCCCGTTCCGTGGCGCCGGAGGCGGCCAGCAGCATCGGGGCCAGCCACGGCTGGTACGGGCCGGTGTCGAGGCCGGTGAAGTCGTCCGGGTCGGGCAGGGCGTTGCCCCGCATGACGGGGACGAGCGCGACGAGGGCGGCCGCTCCCCGGGTGAGTCCGGGCATGCCGCAGTTCGCGGTGTCCGCGAGGACCTTCGCGTACTGGGGGCGGGCCGCCGGCCAGCCGTCGGTCTCGCAGGTGCGCAGGGCCCGGTACCAGGAGGTGAACACCGCGGCGAGCGGCCGTTCGTTGCGGTGCGCCAGCCGGTCGATCTCCTCGGCCTCCGCGTCCGCCGCCGCGAGGTCGCCGAGGCCGGCGAGGGCCTGGAGGCGGATGAGGCGGGCCAGGACCTCGTGGCCGGGAAGGTGGTGGCCGATGGCCAGCCGGGTCAGTTCGGTGCCGAGTGCGTCGCGGCGGGCGGCCGATCCGCAGGTGGCGAAGGACTGCATGAAGGCGCCGTTGAGGGCGAACGCGAGCAGCGCGGGGTCCGCGAGGCGGCGGGCGAGGCGTACGGCCTCCTCGGCGGCGCGTTCGGCGCGCAGCCGCCACGGTTCGGCGGCGGGGGCGCCGGCCGCCCGGGGGAGCGGCGCGTCGGCGGCCGCGTCGCCGCGTGACTCGACGGCGATGACCGACAGCAGCCGGGCCCGCAGCGCGGGCGGGCCGTCGGGGCCGAGCCGGGCGGCGGCGCGGGCGGCGGCCCGGACGAGTTCGCCCGCGTTCCCGGGGTCGTCGGCGCGGGTCCAGACCGCCGGGACGTCGTACGAGCCGATGATCCCGGCGGCCAGCTCGGCGTCCCCGGTCGTCTCGGCCGCCGCGACCAGTTCCCGCCGGTGCTCGCGCGCCTCCTCCAGGCCGTCGGCGCCGGTCACCGCGAGGTCGCGCAGCAGACCGGCGGTGGCGTGCAGCCGGGCCCGGGACCGGGCGGGCACCGAGCGGTCCCACGCGGCGGCGGCCCGGCCCCAGACGCCGTCCGCCACCCCGCCCGGCTCGGCAGCGTAATCGGTGGTGCCGCTGCGGATGCGGGTCTCGGCGCGTGCCAGGGCGGCCCCGGCCCCGGAGCCGTACGCGCTGGTGAGGGCCGTACGGGCATGCCGCAGCGTCTCCAGGGCCTCGCCGTGCCGGCCGGACCGGTCCAGCGCGGTCGCCAGCAGCACCCAGCCGTCCTCCCGCCCCGGGTGCGCGGCGACATGGGCCCGCAGATCGGCGACGGCGTCCCGGGCGGCGCCGGTGGCCAGCAGGGAGTCGGCGCGGCGCTCGACCGCGTCGAGACGGAGCGCCTCCAGCCGGGCCTGTTCGGCGGCGGCCCACGCGGCGGCGGGGAAGTCGGCCAGGACCGGCCCGCGCCACCGGGCGAGCGCCTCGTCCCAGAGGGCGACCGCCGCGTGCGGCGGCGCCCCGGCGGCCCGCGCGGCCGTGTCCTCGAACCGCCAGGCGTCCACCGCGTCGCGCCCGGCGCGCAGGACGTAGCCGGGGCCGTCGGTGACCAGCAGCCGCGACGGCTGCCGGGGCGGGCGCCCGGGCTCCAGGGCGCGGCGCAGCGCCGCTACGAAGGTGCGGACCGCGCCGACCGCACCGGCCGGCGGGCCGTCCGGCCACAGGTCGTCCACGAGCCGGCCGACCGGGACCACCCGGTTGCGGGCGATCAGCAGCCGGCCGAGCACCTCCCGGTGGCGGGGCGCGCCGAGCGGGAGGGGCGTGCCGTCGGAGTCCCAGGCGGCGACCGGTCCCAGCAGTCCGAACTCCACGCCCACGGCACGGTCCCTTCGCGGGCGGCGCCGTCTCCCGGGGTGCCGCGCGGTCACTCATCGATCGCTGATCCGGCGCCCGCACCCTTGGTGACGTCCCCGGACGACCCGGACCGCGGGGTCCGGGACCGTCCACTCTGCCACGAGCCACAGGAGCCGCTGTGACACACCCGAGCATCCCCGGATTCACCGAGCACCGCGTGCCGGTCGACGACGGCGTCACGCTGAACGCCGCCGTCGGCGGCACCGGCAGCCCGGTCGTGCTGCTGCACGGATTCCCGCAGACCCATGTGATGTGGCGGCATGTCGCGTCCGACCTCGCCGCCGACCACACCGTCATCTGCCCCGACCTGCGCGGCTACGGTGCCAGCGACAAGCCGGCCGAGAGCGGCCCTGAGGTCTACGCCAAGCGGACCATGGCCCGGGACATCGTCCGGCTCGCCGCCGCGCTGGGACACGACCGCTTCACGCTGGCCGGTCATGACCGCGGCGCCCTGGTCGCCTTCCGTACCGCGATGGACCACCCGGAGACCGTCTCCCACGCGCTCTTCCTCGACATCCTGCCGACCCTGGACATGTGGGACGCCCTGCACGGCGTGTCCGCCGCGGTCGGCTTCCACCTCTACCTGATGGCCCAGCCGCCGGGCCTGCCGGAACGGATGATCCAGGCGTCCGCCGACACCTTCTTCGCCCACTTCCTCGACGCCTGGACCAGCACCCCGGACGCGATCCCAGCCGACGTACGCGCCCACTACCTCGCCGCGTCCGCCGCGGCCGTGCCCTCCATCGTCGCCGACTACCGCGCCTCCGCCGGGATCGACGTGGACCACGACACCGCCGACCGGGACGCGGGCAACCGGCTGACCATGCCGGTCACCGTCCTCCAGCAGGACTGGGGCGCGGCCCTCGGCTACCACGCCCAGGGCCTGTGGAGCGCCTGGGCCGAGGACCTGCGGCACCGTACGGTCTCGTGCGGTCACTTCATGGCGGAGGAGGACCCTCGGCTGATCGCCTCTGAGATCCGGGCTCTCGTGGGCCGCTGACGGCGTCGCGAGGTGGCGGAACCCGGCCGCCCGGGGCCGGCGCGGCCTCGGCCGGGCGGGACAGGCCCAGCCGGACGTACACGATGCGGGCGATATCGGCGATGGTGCCCTCGGACCTGAGCAGTTCCATGGGCGGCAGGTCGAGGTCGAAGCGCTGCCGTACGGTGACGAGCAGTTCGGTGCCCATCAGGGAGTCCATGCCGTACTCGTCCAGCCGCCGGTGGTGGTCGATCTGGTCCGGTGACATGTACAGAACCTCGGCGAACAGTGCGGCGACGGTCTCGGCGATGACACCGCGGGCTTCCTCCGGCGCCATACAGGCCAGTTCGCGTACCAGCTCGTCCCTGCTCCGACCGCCGCCCTCGGTGGGGACGGACAGGAGCCCGGCGAGGCGGGGAGCCATCGTCGTGGGCAACAGGCGGGACAGCCGCCCCCAGTTGTAGCAGCCAGCCCCGAGAACGTCGGGACCGGAGGTCAGGGCGGCGTCGACGGCGCGCAGGGCCTGGCGGGGGCTGACCGGTTCGATGCCCATGCGGCTCATGGCGTCGGTGAGGGCGCTCCGGGCGACATAGCCGGTTTCCCCCAGGGCGCCCCAGGCCAGTGCTGTCGCGGGCAGGCCCATGGCCCGGCGCCGGCGGGCGAGCGCTTCCAGATAGAGGTTGGCGGCGACGTAGTTCGCCTGGCGAACGTTGCCCAGGGTGGCGGTGGCCGACGAGTACAGCAGGAAGAAGTCCAGGTCCAGGCCCTCGGTGAGGCGGTGCAGAACTTCCGCTCCGGTCACCTTGGGGGTCAGGACCGCGGAGAACCGCTCCTCGGTCAGCTCGGCCAGCGCTCCGTCGTCCAGGTGCATGGCCGAGTGGACGACGCCGCGCAGGGGACGCCCCGCCGCGTCCGCCTGCGACACGATCTGCCGCATGGCTTCGAAGTCGCTGACGTCCGCGCGGTGGACCGACACCCGCACCCCCTGGGACGCGAGGCCGGCGAGCAGGGCATCGGCTTCGGGTGTGTCGCCGCCCCGCCGCCCGACCAGCGCCAGGTGGCCCGCCCCGCACCGGGCCAGATGCCGGGCGGTCAGTGCTCCCAGGCCGGTCAGACCGCCGGTGACCAGGTACGTGGCGCCGGCCCCGAGAGCCGGGCGGTGCGTGCGCGGTTCGACGCGGGGGGCCTCGTCGTGAGGATCGAAGGTGACGATGACCTTGCCGACGTGCCGGGAGTGCTGGAGCAGCCGGAACGCCTCGGTGACGCGGGCGGCCGGGTAGACGCTGTGCAGCAACGGGCGGTAGGCCCCGTTGCGGACGAGTTCGGCGACCTCCGCGAACTGTTCCATGGCCAGCCGGGGGTCCTGGAGGAGGCCGATGAGGTCCACTCCGTAGAAGGCGATGTTCTTACGGAACGGGCGCAGCAGCAGCGGACGGTTCTCGTAGATGTCGCGCTTGCCGAGTTCCACGAAGCGGCCGCCGTGGGCGAGCAGTTCGAGGCTGCGCACGGCGGCCTCACCGGCGAGCGAGTTGAGGACGACGTCCACGCCCCGCTCGTCGGTCAGGTGGCGGACGTCGTCGGCGAAGGCCAGGGTGCGGGAGTCCAGGACGTGTTCCACGCCCAGTCGGCGCAGCAGGTCGCGCTTGGCCTCGGACCCGGCGGTGGCGATGACGCGGGCTCCGTGTCGCTGCGCGAACTGTACGGCGGCCAGTCCCACGCCCCCGGCGCCGCCGTGTACCAGTACGGTTTCGCCCACGGCCAGGCGGGCCAGCCGGCCGAGGCCGTAGTGGACGGTGAGGAAGGCCACCGGGGCGGTGGCGGCGTCCGGGAACGGCATGCCGTCCGGGATGCGGCCCACCGCGTGCTCGGACGTGACGGTGTGGGTGCCCAGGGAGTGGGGAGCGAGGGCCAGGACCCGGTCACCCGGGCGCAGTGACGTAACCCCGTCACCGACCGCGGTGACCACGCCCGCGCATTCCAGGCCCAGCCCGGCCTGCCCGCCGGCGGCTTCCTCCGCCTCGGCGGGCAGCAGACCGACCACCTGCATGATGTCCCGGTAGTTGAGGGCCGCGGCGTGTACGGCGATGGCCACCTGCCCCGCGCCCACCGGCGGTGGCGTGCTCTCCTGCCAGGCGAGTTCGTAGGAGAGCCCTGGATGGCGTACCTCCAGGGCGTAACCGGGAAGGTCGCTCCCCGGCCGACAGCCGACAGGGGACGGAAGTTCGGTCAGACGCGGAACGAAACGGCCGGATGCGGTCAGGGCCAGTTCGTCCTCGTCGGTCGCGGTGAGCAGTTCGCGGACGACCCGTTGCCCGTCCACGGCGGTGTCCCCGGTCCGGTGCAGGGACAGCCGCTTGACGGCCAGATCCGGATATTCGTTTCCCACGGTGCGTGCCACGCCCCAGGCAGCGGCGTCCACCGGATGCGCGGGCGCTTCGGGCGCGGGCAGGGCCCCGCTGGGCCGGGACACGAGCCACAGCGTCCGCTCCGTTCCGGCGGGGAGCGTGTCCAACGCTTCGGCGACGGAACGGAGCAAGTCCGCGCGCCGGGCCGCATGCTGTGCCGCCCACGCAGCCGGGGCGTCTGCTGCGGTCAAGGTGCCGGGATCTGCCAGCACCACCACGGCAGTCACTTTGGAGTGCGGGGAGAGCTGGTTCTGTACGGAGTCGACCACCTCCGCGGCAGCGTGCCGGTGGACCGGGGCGGCGCCGGCGGTGCCGAGTGCGTCGGCCACCGCCGCGGAGAGGGAGCCCGGACCGTCGTCCTCGCCGATCACGACCCAGGCCGTATCGGCATCGGGCGCGGGCAGGACGGGCGGAGCGGCCGGTGGCGTGGCCGGGTCGGCGGTGGCCACGAAGACGGAGAAGCCCTCGTGTGGACCCTCGCCCGCGCCGCCGACCGCCGTGACGTCGGTGAAGCCGCAGGAAGGCAGCAGCCGCAGCCACGCGTCGGCGGGCAGCAGCACGGAGTCGCCGCGCAGTTCGTGATCGGTGAAGTTCCAGAACCCTTCCAGCGTTCCGAACAGCGGAGCCAGCAGTTCGAGGTCGTGCGTCTCCAGGCAGACCAGCCGCCCGCCCGGACCCAGCAGGCGCCGCACGCGCCGGAGCGCCGGGGCCACCTCGGCGGCGGTGTGCAGGGCGTTGGCCGCGATGACCAGGTCGAAGCCGTGGTCGGTGAAGCCTTGGCCGCCGCCGTCCTGGTTGAGGTCGAAGGTGCGGTAGTCCACGAAGTCGTAGTGCGCGAAGCGCTTCTGCGCGGGGCCCAGGAACAGCGGTGAGATGTCGGTGAAGACATAGCGCGTACGGTCGGGCGGCAGCACGGGCAGCAGGGCCGCCGCGGCACCTCCCGTACCGGCGCCGATCTCCAGGACGCGCAGCGGACGGTCCGCCGGCCACCGGTCGGCCAGCTGGGCGGCCACGGTCTGCATGAGCCGGTTGTAGCGGCGGCAGGGGAACTCGATGTCGTAGAACTGCTCGATGGCGGGGGCCGCGCCGTCGGCCACGACCTTCTCCAGCAGCTCGCTCCCGCCGCGCAGCAGCGCCAGGCCGTGCCGCAGGCACAGGCTGTACAGCAGCGTCTGGGCCGGGCCCGCCGCATTGCCGTCGATCAGGGAACGCAGGGTCTCCGCGGTACGGGAACACGGGGTGGTCAGCCGGAACCGTTCGCCGTCCAGGCGTTCCACGAGGCCCGCCCGCTCCTGGAGGCCGAGCAGCAGCCGGGCCAGTTTCCGGTGCCGGTCCAGCATGCCCGCGGTGACCAGGTCATCGAGGGTGAACGGGGTGCTCGGATCGGGCAGCAGTTCCGTGTAGAGATCCGCGGCACCATGGGCCGAAACGTTCTTCAAGCCGCGCAGCGCCGCCGCGGTCCTCGGGTCGTGGGCGAGGAGCGGGGTGATCTGCCGCTCCGCGCTTGCCAGCAGGTCCGGGGTGGGCGGCAGCGGACTGGGCGCGACGCCGTGGTCCACGTGCGGGGCGGCGCGCATCACCATACGGTGATGGCTCAACGGGGCGGAGCGCATCCCGTCGAAGCGGCGCAGCCGGCAGCCTTCGAGCTGCGCGTGCACCGTGCCGTCCGTACCGGCGACCAGGACATCCCAGCACAGCTCGGTGGCGGTACGACTGCGCTGACGTACGTGCACCAGCCCGTCGGCCGGGGGAGTACGCCAGACCCGTACGGCGCCGAACCCGACGGGCAGGTACGCGTCGCGCTCCTCGTCCAGTACCTGCTGGGCCAGGGGCAGTCCGGCTTGCAGAGCCCCGTCGAACAGGGCCGGATGCACCTCGTAGGCACTCGCGTCGGCGTCCAGGCGGTAGCGGGCGAAGACTTCGCCGTCCCCCACCAGCAGTTCCCGCAGCACCTGGAAGGAGGGACCGTAGTCGAGGCCGACGGCGCACATGGCGGCGCGGTGCCGGCCGGCATCGATGTGCTGGGGGCACCGCGCCCGCAGCGCCGGTACGTCGAGATCGGCGCACGGGCGGCGCAGCAACTGCCGGACGCGTCCGCGCGCATGCCGACGCGCGCGCCCCGCCCGCCCCTCACCGGCGGCGATGCTCACCACACCGTCCTCGGTGGACCAGGCGAGCTCCAGGCGCACCTGGCCCGGGTCGTCCCAGGGGACCACGATCGGCCGGTACAGCTCCAGGTTCTCGATCTCGCAGGCGGCGTCCAGGACCCGCCGTCCGGCCGCCAGCGCCAGTTCCACGTACCCGGTGGCGGGCAGGAGCACCGCGCCCGCGAGGCGGTGATCGGCCAGCCACGGAACCAGGGCGGGCTCCACCGTCCCGTACCAGGTCGGTTCGGCGTGGGCGGTGCGCACGCCCAGCAGCGGGTGCTCGTACTCTCCGAGGCCGCCGGTCCAGGCGCAGCGCTCGCCGTGCCAGTGGCGCTCGCGCTGCCAGGGGTAGGCGGGCAGGCGGGCGACCGTGCCGGGGACGGGGAAGTGCGCGCTCTGATCGGTACGGGCCCCGGCGGCGATCAGGCGGGTGGTGGCGGCCCGCATCTGCCGTATGCCGTCGCCGTCGCGGAAGAGCGTGGGGACGACGGCCACCGGGCCGGGCGCGGCGGCCGCCGTACGCCGCAGGTACGGCTGCACGATCGGGTGGGGCCCGACATCGACGAAGACGTCGTGGCCTTCGGCCAGCAGGCCCGCCACCGCGGGTTCGAACCGTACGGTGTCCCGCACGTTGCGCCACCAGTACGCGGCGTCGAGTTCGCCGTCCGCCACCTGCCGCCCGGTCACCGCGGAGATCATCGGGATGCCGGTCCTGCGCGGCCGCAGCTCCGCCAGGCCGGTCAGGATGTGCTCGCGGACGGGGTCCATGGCACGGCTGTGGAAGGCGAAGTCCAGGTCGAGCAGGACAGCGGCCACGTTCCGGTCGGCGCAGTGCCCGACCAGGGCCTCCACGTCGGCGGCCGGGCCGGCCACCGTCACGTCGCGGGCGGTGTTCACACAGGCGATCTCCACCTGCGGGCGGCCGTCCAGCAACTCCCGGGCCTGCGCGGCGGACAGGGTGAGGGCCGCCATCCGGCCCTGGCCCGCCGTGGCGGCCTGGGCGCGTCCGCGGACGGCGATCACGCGCGCGGCCTCGGGCAGCGACAGGGCCCCGGACACGTACGCGGCGGTGATCTCGCCGACGCTGTGCCCCAGTACGGCCGCGGGCTCGATGCCCTGGTGGCGCAGCATCGCCGTCACGGCGATCTGCACCGCGAACAGCAGGGGCTGCGCCACCTCGGTCCGCGCCAAACTCCATTGCGCTGCGGGCAGTTGTAGCTCGCCCAGTACGGACCAGCCCAGCTCCGGTCGCAAGGCCGCGTCCACGGCGGTGAACGCGGAACGGAAGGTGGCGTCCTTGTGCAGCAGGTCCGTGCCCATGCCCGCCCACTGCGCGCCGTTGCCGCAGTAGACGAAGACCGGACGCCCGTCGTGGACCGCCTCGGCCCGCTATGCCTGCGGCGCCGGTGCCGGTTCCGGCGGAGGGGCGGCCTCCGGCTTCTCGACGAGCTGCGACAGTGCGGCCGCGGCCTGGTCCGGTGAGGATGCCAGCACCACCGCGCGCAGAGGATGCAGACCGCGCCGGTTGCCCGACGTCCACGCGAGGTCGTAGAACTGCCGCGCGTCGGCTGACGCCAACTGCTCGGCGGTCCGGAGCAGCGCCTCGTCGAGCGCGCTACTGGACCGGGCCGAGACGACCACGGGCAGCGGGACCGCGGCAGGCGGCGCGGCGTTCACCCGGTCGATGGCCGGGGCGGGGGCCAGGACGGCGTGGGCGTTGGCGCCGCCGAACCCGAAGGAGTTGACGCCGATCACCGAGCGCTCCGTGAGGCCCGCGGGACAGGCGCGATCGGCCAGCCGGAGCCGGAGCCGGTCGAAGTCGATGTGCGGGTTGAGGGCGGCGGCGTGCAGCGAAGGGGGAATGACGTCGTGGCGCAGCACCAGAAGAGCCTTGAGCAGACCCGCGATGCCCGAAGCGGGCTCCAGATGGCCCAGGTTGGACTTGACCGAGCCGATCGGCAGCGCGCCGATGGTGCGGTGGACGCCCAGCGCCCGCCCGATGGCCTCGGCCTCGATGGGGTCCCCCACAGGAGTGCCGGTGCCGTGCGCCTCGATGTACGCGATGTCGTCCGCGTGCACCCCGGCGCGGGTGTAGACGTCCTCCAGCAGAGCGCGCTGGGCCTCCATCCGGGGCAGCGCCAGGCCGGGCGTGCGCCCGTCGCTGTTGGCGGCGCAGTCGACGAGCAGCGCGTCGATCCGGTCCCCGTCGGCCAGCGCGTCGGGAAGCCTCTTGAGCAGGACCATGCCGCCGCCCTCGGCCCGGACATAGCCGTCGGCGTCCGCGGAGAAGGAACGGCAGCGCCCGCTGGGCGAGAGCATCGCCGCCTGCGAGAAGCCCACGAAGTGGTAGGGGCTGAGCAGCAGGTTGACGCCGCCCACCAGGGCGGCGCGGCTGGTGCCGTCCCGCAGCGTCCGGCACGCCTCCGCCAGGGCGACCAGCGACGACGAGCACGCGGTGTCGACGATCAGGCTCGGACCGTGCAGGTCGAAGAAGTGCGACAGCCGGTTGGCGGCGATGGACGAAGCGGACCCGGACATGGTGTACGCGTTGACGCTCTCCGGCATCGTCATCTGCAGTGCGCCGTAGGACTGGTCCGAGATCCCCACGTACACGGCGGTGTCGGAACCCGCGAGCCGGGCGGGTGCCACGCCGGCGTCGTCGCACGCCTCGACGGCCAGCTCCAGCAGCAGCCGGTGCTGCGGGTCCATCTGCGCCGCTTCCTTGGGCGAAATGCCGAAATAGGCGGCGTCGAACGTGCTGACATCTCCCAGGAAACCACCCGCACGCGTATAACTTTTCCCGGGCCGCGGCATGGTGGAATCGACGAACCTGGCCACCTCGAACCGGCTCTCCGGAATTTCCGTCACCCGGTCCGCGCCGTCCGACAGTGCCGACCAGAGCCCGCCGAGGTCGGTGATGCCGCCCGGCAGCCGGCACGCCGCCCCGATCACCGCGATGCGCCGGTCGAGGGGGGACACGGCAGGGGAGTTGACTGTCATAGGCCTCTCACTGCGGGTGCACGCGAGGGCAGCGGCAACGCACCCGCCGGGCGCCGAGAAGAGCCCACCGCGTGCCGGTGCCCCCTCTGGGCTTCTTGGCCGACGTCAGCGCATCCTGACCACAACCCAGGGGCACGGCAAGGACGCCGTCCCTCTAACGAGCTACACATCGGCACGACTAGACAGATATTCGGATCGTGTGTCCGATTCCTTCTCGCCTCCGATGTCCGGGGGCGCGCCCGCGCACCTGCACGACACCGTCCCGGACGCTTTCCGGGGCGGGGGCCGGAATTCTTCTCCCGGCCGGAAAACGGGAAAGCTGAAGGGACGCCGTGTGGCGTGATTGCGCAAAATCGTGGGGGTTCGGTGAGCCGGTTCTTCTCCGCCCTGCTGTTGGCGGTCGCCTTGTCGGCCTTCAGGAGGGCGTACGAGCTGTGGGTGCGGTGGCAAGGGTGGCGGGCGCGTCGGAAGGCCCCGCGGAAGGCCGCTGAGCGGGAGTTTCCGCCGGGCCGGCCGGACCACCGTACGGACCCGTCGTGCGGACGGCCGTACCCGGATGTGTCCGGTTCGGCGCTCACCGGGCACGTCCGGGCCCGGAGCACAATGGGGCCTCTCTTCGCAGGAGGACTCGTCATGCCGGACCCCCGTGAGCACCCGCACTCGGAGGCGTGGAAGACCGCGCTCACCGTGCTGCAGGAAGTCGCCCCGCCCGCCATTCCGGAGGGCGCGCACGTGACGACCGTACAGATCGAGTACCCGCCCGGAGACGGGGGCGCACCGCCGCACCGCCACCCCGGCCCGGCCTTCGGGTACGTGCTGGAGGGTGAGATGCGCTTCGAGCTGGAAGGCGAGGGGGAGCGGATCATCCGCGCCGGGGAGACGTTCTGGGAGCCCGGCGGGGACGTCATCCACTACCAGGACGGCAACAACCTCACCGACACGCGCCTGCGCTTCCTCGTCACCATGCTCTGCGTTCCGGGACAGCCCATGCTCGTCCCGGTCGACGAGGACGAGCTGAAACGGCGCGCCCACCTGCGGGCGCCCCGGCCGTCCTGACGCGTTCCCCGGAGCCCTCGGTCCAAGGAGTACGCGACCCAAGGAGTACCCGACGTGAAGATCGTGGTCATCGGAGGCACCGGCCTCATCGGCGGCAAGGTGGTCGGCAGGCTCCGGGAACGCGGGCACAAGGCGGTGCCCGCCGCACCCGGCACCGGCGTGAACACGCTCACCGGAGAGGGCCTCGACGCCGCGCTGGCGGGAGCCCAGGTGGCCGTGGACGTGGCCAACTCGCCCTCCTTCGAGGCGGCGGCGGTACGGGACTTCTTCACCACCTCCACCCGCAACCTGCTGGCCGCCGAGGCGAAGGCGGGCGTGACGCACCATGTGGCCCTGTCGATCGTCGGTGTCGACGACCTCCCCGACAACGGCTACTTCCAGGCGAAGGCGGCCCAGGAGCGTCTGATCAAACAGGGGCCGATCCCGTACTCGATCATCCGGGCGACGCAGTTCTTCGAGTTCGTCCAGGGCATCGCCGACACCGCCACCGAGGGCGACACCGTGCGCGTACCGCCCGTGCTCTTCCAACCGATCGCGGCCGACGACGTCGCCGAGGCGGTGGCCGGGACCGCCGTGGAAGCCTCGCTGAAGGGGACCACCGAGGTGGCCGGCCCCCAGCTGTTCCGCTTCGACGAACTGGTCTCCCGGGCGCTGCGTGCCAGGAACGATCCGCGCAAGGTCGTCGCCGACCCGCACGCCCGCTACTTCGGCTCCGAACTGTCCGAACGCAGCCTCGTCCCCGCCGAGGGCCACGCCCGCCTGGCCACGACGCGCTTCGAGGACTGGCTGCGGACGTCGGCCTGAGTCCGGGGGGGACGGGGCCGGGAGCCGGCCGCGATGAGCGGTACTAGGACTCGGCCACCGGCCGGGCTTCCAGGGCAAGCGCTTCGGGCAGGGCCGCGAACGCCGTCCGCAGGTCGGCGGCGAGCTGACGGCGAGTGGGGGTGCCCTGCTGTCCCTGGCGGGCCGACCAGTCGCCGAGTGCCTGGTGGAAGGCCGCGACCGCCATGTCCAGCGCGAGCCGCGCGTGCAGGGAACGGGGGTCGGTGGAGGGCGGCAGCTCCAGGCGGCGGTGCAGGACGTCGAGGATGGAGCGGCTGGTGCGGTCGCAGAACTGCCGCCCGCGTACGTCCATGGACGGCGTCTTCTCGGCCAGCCGGCGGCTGAGCGCGACGCGGTGCGTCCACCCGTCGTCGGACACCTGCTCCAGCGCGTCCAGCAATGCCGTCCGCAGGAGCTCCAGCACGGTCGTGCCCTGCGGGGCCAGGGGGCGGGTCTCCAGGCTGTCGAGGCAGGCCAGCCACAGGTCGTGGGTCGGGGCCAGGGCGACGTCTTCCTTGCCGGCGAAGTTGCGGAAGAAGGTGCGCTGGGAGATCTCGACGGCGTCGCAGAGGTCGTCGAGCGTGGTCGCGTCGAAGCCGCGTTCCGTGAACAGTTCGAGCGCGGTGTCGATCAGCCGCTGCCGGGTGCGCTGCTTCTTGCGCTCGCGCAGATTCGTGGTCGCCGCCGTTGCCTTCACCGTTCCCGCCATGGCGGTCAGCGTATCAGCCGTACGCTGGCGAACCGCATTTGCCGGTTGACGGCAAATGCCGGTCACCGGCATTCTGAGGCCGTACGTTGCCGCTCACGAAAGGCGAACGACCATGCGCGCGCTGCTCATCGACCACTCCACCCCCTCCGGACTGCGCCTCGGCGAGGCCCCTGACCCCGAGCCGGCCCCGCACCAGGCGCTGGTCAGGGTGACGGCGACCTCGCTGAACTACGGGGAGGTCAAGGTCGTGGCCGAGCGCGCCGCCGACGGTGCGGTGCTGGGCTGGGACGCGGCCGGGATCGTGGAGCGGGCGGCGGCCGACGGCTCCGGCCCTGCTGCCGGCACGCCCGTCGTCACGCTCGGCCCCGACGGCGGCTGGGCGGAACTGCGCGCCGTGAGCACCGACTTGCTCGGCGAGGTGCCGCACGGGGCCGACCTCGGCGCCATCAGCACCATCCCGGTCGCGGCCACCAGCGCGCTGCGGGCCCTGCACGCGCTCGGCCCGATCCTGGGCCGCCGCGTCCTGATCACCGGCGCCACGGGCGGCGTCGGCCGGTACGCCGTCCAGCTCGCCCGGCGCGGCGGCGCCGAGGTCATCGCGACGACCGGCTCGCCCGAGACACAGGGCCCGGGCCTGCGCGAACTGGGCGCGCACCAGGTGCTGTCGGGCCCCTCCGAGCTCACCGGGCTCGTGCACGGCGTGCTGGACATGGTCGGCGGCCCGCAGCTCGTGGACGCGTTCAGCATGCTGGCCGGAGGCGGCACCCTCGTCGCCGTCGGCCACGCCGCGAACGTACCCGAGCACTTCCCCGTCGGCGCCCTCTACGGCGACGAGGGCCGGCACGGCCGTTCACTGGCCACCTTCCACCTGCTGGAATGCCCGGGGCTGTCGCCCGACCTCACCTGGCTCGCCGCACGTGTGGCGGACGGGGAGCTCGACCCGCAGATCTCCTGGCGCGGCGGCTGGGACAAGGCGCCCGAGGCCGTGGCCGCTCTGCTGGAGCGGCGCCTGCACGGGAAGGCCGTACTGGACCTCACCTGATGAGGAACAGCGCGCGCTTGCGGCCGGTAGTAGTCGGTGATTCCGTTGCCCACGGTGGGGGTGCGCACTAGGGTTCGTCCGTGATACCGGCGGTCGGCCGGTATCACGAACGACCGGCCCGGCCGGCCGGTCCGGTGACGGATGAGGGGCGGCAGCGCATGGGACGGCTCGTACCCGCGGTGACGCGGGCGCTGGACATACTGGAGCTCTTCCTCGACGGGGACGGCACGCTGTCCGCCCCCGACATCACCCGCAGGCTCGGCCTGCCGCGCACCAGCGTGCACGAACTGGTCAGCACGCTCGTCGCGCGCAACTACCTCGCCCACGTGCCCGAACAGCCGGGGCGCTTCCGGCTCGGCGTGCGCGCCTACCAGCTCGGCAGCCGGTACGCCGAACAGCTCGACCTGGCGGCCGAGGGGCAGCGGGTGGCCCGCGAGGTCGCCGAGACCTGCGGGGAGACCGTGCACATCGCGCTCCTCGAAGGGACCGATGTGATCTACGTGGCCAAGGTGGACAGCACCCACGCGGTACGTATGGTGTCCGCGGCGGGGCGACGGCTGCCCGCGCACTGCACCGCCGTCGGCAAGATGCTGCTGGCCTCGCTGCCCGAGGCCGCGCTGGCCGAACGCATCCCGGCGGACGGCGAGCTGACCGCCATGACGGAGCACAGCGTCACCTCGCCCGCCGAACTGCACACCCAGCTCGCGCTGATCAGGGACCGGGGCGTGGCGGTGGAGCAGCGGGAGTCCAACCCGGACGTGAGCTGCGTGGCCGCGCCCGTACGGGACCGCGCCGGGCGGGTCGTGGCGGCGCTCAGCGTCTCGGTGCCGATGATCCGGTGGAGCGAGGAGCGGTGCGCCGAACTGGCCGGGCTGGCCCGCAAGGGCGCCGACGAGCTGTCCGCGCGGCTCGGCCACCGGGGGCAGCCGTGACCCGGGCCTGGGAGGTCGCCGTCGCCGCGCCGGCGCGGCTCGGCGAGGGGCCGACCTGGGACGCCCGCGCCGGGCGGCTGATCTGGGTCGACATCCTCTCCGCCCGCGTGCACACCGTCGACCCCGCCACCGGCCGCCGCACCGTGCTGGCCACCGAACAGCACGTCGGCGCGGCCAAGCCCCGTAGGGGAGGCGGGCTGGTCGTCAACCTGCGGGACGGGGTGGGCACGTACGACGCGGACGGCGCGTTCGCGTGGCTGCACCGCGAGCCCGTGGCGGGGCGGCGCGGCAACGACGCGGCCGTGGCGCCGGACGGGGCGCTGTGGGCGGGCACCATGGCGTACGACGAGGCGCCGGGCCGCGGCACGCTCACCCGGATCGCGCCGGACGGCAGCGCCACGCGTGTCCTGTCGGACGTCACGGTGAGCAACGGCACGGGCTGGAGCCCGGACGGCCGGCGGATGTACTACATCGACACCCCCACCCGGCGCGTGGATGTCTTCGACGTCACGGACGAGGGGCTGGTGACCGGCCGCCGTCCCTTCGTGGAGATCGAGGAGCCCGCGGAGACGGCGGGCTATCCGGACGGGCTGGCCGTGGACGCCGAGGGCGGTGTGTGGGTGGCGATGTTCGAGGGCGCGCAGGTACGGCACTACACGCCCGGCGGGGTGCTGGAGCGGGTGCTGCCGATGCCGGTCGCCCGCCCCACGGCCTGCGCGTTCGGCGGCGCCGCGCTCACCGACCTGTATGTCACCACGGCGCGCGGCGGGCCGGGCGCAGCGCCGCTCGGCGGCTCGCTGCTGGTGGTGCCGGACGCCGGGCGGGGGCTGGCGCAGCCTGAATTCGCCGGGTGAGGCGGGCGCGCGACGAGAAGAAAAGCGGGGGGCATACGGGTGGGGCCGTCGGGTACACGGAGCGCAGTTGTTCACGGACGGTGTTGAACGAGGAGGCCCTGATGTTGCTGGCGCACCCCGCTGTACTGCGTGACCTGGTCGAGCAGTACACGACGCTGCGCGTACTGGACGCGGAGAACGGGAGCCCGGAGGTCCGGCAGCGGATGGACGATGTCGCCTACACCCTGTGCGTGTCCACCGGCACCCGTGATGTCGACGCCGCGCTGATCGCGGCCCGGCACCGGCTGCCGGGCGCCCGGGTGGAGGACGACTCCCTGCTCGCCGAGCTGCCCGCCCGGGACGGCACCGGACACCCGGCGGCGGCCGGGGAGGACGGCGGGGCGCCCGCCGACCGGGCCGGCGCGGTACTGCCCGCCGCGGCGGCCGGGGACGGGGCGGTGCTGCCCGCCGCGTAGCGCCCCACGGAGGCGCCACGCCGGGCACCCCGGCCGGCCCGGGCCCCGCCGGACGACGGCGGGGCCCAGGCGTATGGGCGGTCTTGAAAGAAAAGCGCGGACCACTGTCGATCCGGCGGCGTCCCGTTCGACGTCCTGGTGCGGGGCATCCCGCCGCACCGGATGCGATCGGACCTGACGAGGAGACACGTGGACCAGCTGCTGAGAGTCATGAATTTCAACGTCTCACGGGACGGCATCGGCGCCGGCGAGCAGCAGAGCCTGGAGAGCCCGTTCGGCCTCCCCCACCCGGAGAGGCTGTTCGCCTGGGCTGGCGCCACGGCGAGCTGGCCGATGCGCACGGACCCCGGCGGGAGCCGGGGCCTGGACGACTACTTCACACGGGACTTCGCACGCAACATCGGCGCCGAGATCATGGGCCGCAACAAGTTCGGCCCCCAGCGCGGGCCCTGGCGCGACCACGACTGGCGCGGCTGGTGGGGTGACGAGCCCCCGTTCCACACCCCGGTGTTCGTCATGACGCACCACGAACGCCCTTCGATCACGCTCTCCGACACCACGTTCCACTTTGTCGGCGGCGACCCGGCCATGGTCCTCGAACGGGCGCGGGAGGCGGCGCGCGGCAAGGACGTCCGGCTCGGCGGCGGGGTCACCACCGTCCGGCAGTTCCTGGACGCCGGCCTCGTCGACACCCTGCATGTGGCGGTCGCGCCGGTGGAACTCGGCTCCGGGATACGGCTGTGGGATTCCCCCGACGAGCTGCTCGACCGGTTCCATCTTGAGGTCGTGCCCAGCGCGAGCGGCGTCGTGCACCACTTGTTCTGGCGGCGGTGACACGCGGCGCCACCCCGGCGGACCGGTGCGGCCACCGCGCTACGTACCGGTCCGCCGCTTGTTCCACACGTCGAAGCCGACCGCGGCCAGCAGGACCAGGCCCTTGATGACCTGCTGGTGGTCGGTGCCGATGCCGACCAGGGACATGCCGTTGTTCAGGACGCCGAGCACCAGTGCGCCGGTCACGGCGCCGAACACGGTGCCGATACCGCCGCTCATGGAGGCGCCGCCGATGAACGCCGCCGCGATCGCCTCCAGTTCGAAGTTGATGCCCGCCTGCGGGGTGCCCGCGTTGAGCCGGGCCGCGTAGACGCAGCCGGCGAGCGCGGCGAGGACGCCCATCGTGACGAAGACCAGGAACGTGACGCGCCCGTCCCGCACCCCGGACAGGCGGGCCGCCGCCCGGTTGCCGCCCAGCGCGTACACATGGCGGCCGACGACCGCGTCGCGCATCACGAAACCCAGCCCGAGCAGCAGCACGCACATGATCAGCAGGACCACCGGGACGCCGTGGTAGCTGGCCAGGGTCAGCGTGAACACCGCCACGGCCGCGGTGATCGCGGCGCACTTGGCCAGCCACAGGGAGCGCGGCAGCACTTCGAGGCCGTGCGCGGCCCGCCTCCGGCGGTCGCGCCGTTCGCGCAGCAGCAGCCCGGCCACCACCACCAGACCGATCAGCAGGGTCGGGTTGTGGTAGCGGGTGTACGGCCCGGCCTCCGGGAGGAAGCCTTGGGCGAGGTCCTGGAACGGCCCGGGGAACGGGGAGAGGGACTGCCCCGCCAGGACGATCTGGGTCGCGCCGCGGAACAGCAGCATCCCGGCCAGGGTGACGATGAAGGACGGTATCCCGACGTACGCGATCCAGAAGCCCTGCCAGGCGCCCGTCGCCGCGCCGATGAGCAGGCACAGCAGCAGCGCGGGCAGCCAGTGCAGATGGTGCTGGACCATCAGGACGGCCGCCACGGCGCCGGTGAACGCGGCCAGCGAGCCGACGGACAGGTCGATGTGCCCGGCCACGATCACGATCATCATGCCCATGGCGAGGATGAGGATGTAGCTGTTCTGCTGGACGATGTTGGAGACGTTGTTGGGCAGCAGCAGGGCGTTGCCGGTCCAGATCTGGAAGAGGACGACGATGACCGCCAGCGCGATGATCATGCCGTACTGGCGCAGGTTGCCGCGCACCGCGTCCAGCAGCACGGCGGCGGCCGACGGGCCGGGCCCGTCACCGGACGGCGGGCCCGCCGGATGGTCGGCGGACGGTTGGACTGCGGTGGTCATGGCGGCCTCAGCTCTCGTCCGTGGGGGAGGGGCGGGTGGTCGGCGGTTCGACGGTCATCAGGCGCATCAGCGCCTCCTGCGACGCCCGCGCGCGGGGCAGCTCACCGGTCACCCGCCCGGCCGCCATCGTGTAGAGGCGGTCGCACAGGCCCAGCAGCTCGGGGAGTTCGGAGGAGATCAGCAGCACCGCCTTGCCGCGCGCGGCCAGCTGCCCGATCACCGCGTGGATCTCGTACTTGGCGCCCACGTCCACGCCCCGCGTCGGCTCGTCGAGGATCAGCACCTCCGGCCCGGCGAGCAGCCACTTGCCCAGCAGCACCTTCTGCTGGTTGCCGCCGCTGAGCCGCCCGACGGGCTCGAAGACGGTGCGCGACCTGATGCCCAGTGAGGTCCGCAGCTCCTCGGCGGCCCGGCGCTCCGCGTGCCGGTCGACCACCCCGCGCCGGGCGAGCCCGGACAGTGCGGCCAGCGAGAGGTTGCGGTGCACGGTGTCCAGGAGGTCCAGGCCGTACGTCTTGCGGTCCTCCGTGACGTACGCGAGGCCGCTCGCCACCGCCTGCGGCACGGTGCGCAGCACGACCGGCCGGCCCCCGAGCCGTACGGTGCCGCCCGCGTACCGCCCGTAGGAGCGGCCGAAGACGCTCATCGCCAGCTCGGTGCGGCCCGCGCCCACCAGCCCCGCGAGGCCGACGATCTCACCGCGCCGGACGTGCAGGGACGCCCCGTCCACCACCGTGCGCCGGTGATCGACGGGGTGGCGCACGGTCCACCGCTCGACGGCGAGCGCCGGTGCGCCCGCGTCCGGGCCCTCGTAGCGCGTCCGCGGCGGGAAACGGTGGTCCAGATCGCGGCCGACCATGGCGCGGATGATGCGCTCCTCGGGGACGGACGGCGCGGCGCCGGGCCGGTCCCGTACGGTGAACGTCTCGACGGTGCGCCCGTCGCGCAGCACGGTCACCCTGTCCGCGACCCGCCGGATCTCGCCCAGCTTGTGCGAGATCAGTACGCAGGCCACGCCCTGGTCGCGCAGCCGGCACACCAGGTCCAGCAGGTGGTCGCTGTCCGCGTCGTTGAGCGCGGCGGTCGGCTCGTCGAGGATCAGCAGCCGTACGTCCTTGGCCAGCGCCTTGGCGATCTCCACCAACTGCTGCTTGCCGACGCCGAGATCGGCGACACGGGTGCGCGGGTCCTCTGCCAGGCCGACCCGTGCCAGCAGCGCGGACGCCTGCCGCAGCGTCTCGTACCGGCCGATGACCCCGCGCCGGGCCCGCTCGTTGCCGAGGAAGATGTTCTCCGCCACCGACAGACACGGCACCAGTGCCAGTTCCTGGTGCACGATGACGATGCCGCGGCGCTCACCGGCCCGTACGTCCCCAAACGCACAGCGCTCACCGCCGAAGCGGATCTCACCGGCGTAACTGCCGTGCGGATACACCCCGCTGAGCACCTTCATCAGGGTCGACTTGCCCGCGCCGTTCTCCCCGCAGACGGCGTGGATCTCCCCGGCGCGCACCGACAGCCGTACGCCGTCCAGCGCGGTGACGCCGCCGAACTTCTTGGTGATGCCGTGCATTTCCAGGACGGGCGTGTCCGCACGCATCACCTTGAGCCCGCTCACAGGGCGCCGCCCAGGTCCGCGGCCTTCAGATAGCCCTCCTCGACCAGGATCCGGGCGTTGCCGCGGTCCACGCTGACCGGGTCGAGCAGGAAAGCGGGCACCACCCGCGCCCCGTTGTCATACGTCTTCACGTCGTTGACCTGCGGCTTCCTGCCGTGCAGCACGGCGTCGCCCATCAGCACCGCCTGCCGCGCGAGCTTGCGGGTGTCCTTGTAGACGGTCTGCGTCTGCTGCCCGGCCAGGATGGACTTCACGGCGGCCAGCTCCGCGTCCTGCCCGGTCACGACGGGGTACGGGCGGCCGGCACCGCCGTAACCGACGCTCTTCAGGGCCGAGATGACGCCGAGGGAGATGCCGTCGTACGGGGAGAGCACCGCGTCCAGCCGGGCCGTCCCGTAGTACGTGCTGAGCAGGTCGTCCATCCGCTTCTGCGCCGTGCCGCCGTCCCAGCGCAGCGTGGTCGCCTGGTTGAGCGCGGTCTGGCCACTGCGGACGACGAGCTGCCCGCGTCGCAGGTACGGGCGTAGCTCGGCCAGCGCGCCGTTCCAGAAGTACCGGGTGTTGTTGTCGTCGGGCGATCCCGCGAACAGCTCGATGGTGAACCGCTCGTCAGCGCGCGCCTCGAGCCGCAGCTTGGCCACGATGTAGCGGCCCTGGAGCCGGCCGACGCGGGCGTTGTCGAAGGAGGCGTAGTAGTCGACGTCCGGGGTGCCGAGGACCAGGCGGTCGTACGCGATCACCCCGATGCCCGCCTCCTTCGCGCGGCGCAGCACATCGGTGAGCGCGGAGCCGTCGATCGCCGCCACGACCAGCAGCCGGTGCCCTTTGGCGACCATGTTCTCCAGCTGCGCGACCTGGTTCTCCACCCGGTCGTCGCCGTACTGGAGGTCCGCGCGGTAGCCCTTGGCCGCGAACTCGCGGACCATGTTGCGGCCGTCGGCCAGCCACCGTTCGGACGCCTTGGTCGGCATTGCGATGCCGACCGTGCCGCCTCCGGAGCCGCCGGGGCGGTAGCGGCTGCCGCCCTTGGCCTCCTGGCCGCAGGCGGTCAGGCCGAGGGCGAGTGCCGCCGCGACGACGGTGCGGCGGGGTATGTGGGCGGGGCCGCTCACCGGCCCTCCTCGGGTACGGGGAAGCGGCGCAGCTCGCCCGGCAGCCGGGAACCGGGCGGCGACATGCGGCCGTCACCGCCGAGCCGGGCCAGCAGGTCCAGCACCAGCCTGCCCCGCCGCACCCGTTCACGCGCGCTGTCCAGGGCGGCGGCGCGCAGCTGGGCGCCGTACGGGTACAGCGCGGGGGAGCGGCTGAGGCCGAACTTCAGGTACAGCGGCGCCCCGCGCCGTACGAGCTGCGCCACGTCGTACATCCGCACATAGCCGCCGAGGTCGTCGGGCGCCTCGACGTAGAAGTCCATCGGGGCGCGGGAGACGCGGCGGATCTGGGTGAGCTGGTCCAGGGTGAGGTCGCTGGGCACGTTGAGGGAATCGGCGCCGAGCCGCTCGAAGATCTCGTACGCGGCCGGGTTGACCGGCCCGACCAGCGCGGAGACCTTGAACGTGGTGCCGGCGGGCAGGGTTCCGGCGGCGCGCAGCCGGTGCAGCAGCCACAGCACGCCCTCGTCGGCGACGAGCAGACAGCGCACGCCCAGGTCGGTGGCGCGCAGCGCGTCCTCGACGCAGCCGGCCACCGCCTCCTGGCCCCGGGCGCGCGGCCCGGCGGCACCGCCGGCTTCCCAGGTGCCGCGCGGCCCGGTGAACAGGCACAGCTCCGCCCCGTGCGCGGCGCACGCGTCGAGCATGTCGGTGATCTCGGTGTCGGTCAGCATCCAGACACCGCTGCCCTGGCTGACGCGGTGGACGGGCACGCCGAGCCGCACGGCCTCCTTGAGGACCGCGGACAAGACCTCCGGGCCTTCCACGGAGGGGATCTCGGTCCGCCAGGTGCCGCCGTCGGGGAACGCGTACGGGGAGGCGTCGGCCGGGTCGTCGGCGGGGGCGGCGTGGCCGAGCGGGGCGAGGGCGTGGTGTGCGGGGTGGCGGAGGAGGGGGCCGGTACCGGGAGGGGCGAGGGACATGGGGCTCCTCTGTTCGGGATGTCGGACGACGTTCGGGATGATGGTCGTGAGGCGGCCGAGCTGTTCGGTGGTGCGCGGGCGGCGCCTACGCCTCCGGCCGCACCAGCACCTTCCCCACCCCCGGATCGCCGCTGCCCACCAGCGCCACGGCCTCGCCCCAGCGCTCCAGCGGAAACGTGTGCGTGATCAGTGGCGCGGGATCCAGTAGGCCGGTGGTGAAGGCCCGTACGGCATGGGTCCAGGCGGCGGACGGCGCGCCGAAGACGCCGCGTACGGTGAGGTGGTCGGTGACCAGGCGTACCGGGTCGAGGCCGCGGGCGCCGGAGCCCGGCAGGCCGGTCAGGACCACCCGGCCGCCCCGGCGGGCGAGTTCCGCCGCCGTCGCGGCGGTGTCCGGCGCGCCCGCGGTCTCCACCACCACGTCGAAGCCGCCGGGCCCCGTACCGGGGGAGCGGGTGCCGGTCGCGCCCATTGCCAGGGCCTGTTCGGCCCGGGCCCGGCGCGGATCGACGGCGATCAGCTCGGCGGGGGAGACGGCGGCCAGGAACCGTACGACCAGCAGCCCGAGGGTGCCCGCGCCCAGCACCGCGATCCGCTCGCCGGGCACCGCGCGGGCGGCCAGCGCGGCAGCGGCGGCGACCGCGGCCGGTTCCAACAGCGCGGCCGCGTCGAGGTCCGCGTCGTCGGGGAGCGGGTGCAGCAGCCGGGCGGGCACGACCAGGGTGTCCGCGAATGCGCCGGGGCGGGTGAACCCGGTCTCGTCGTAGGCCGCGGCACACAGCGAGGTCTCGCCGGCCCGGCAGCGGTCGCAGGCCAGACAGGTACGGAAGTTCTCGCCGACGACCTTGCGGCCGGTCAGTGCGTCCGGCACCCCGTCACCGACCGCGGCGACCGTGCCCGCCCACTCGTGGCCGGGGACGATCGGGTAGCGAACGTACGGGGCGGGCCGCCCGCCGTCGTACACCTCGCGGTCACTGCCGCACAGGCCCGCCGCGGCCACCCGCACCAGCGCCTCGCCGGGCCCGGGTGAGGGGGTGGGCGCGCTCACGAGGCGGTGCTGTCCTGGGCCTTCGACCAGGACGGACCGGGTGCGCGCGGGCGCGGTCACCGGTGCCCGCCGCCCGCTTCGCGCCGCTCCCACCCCTCGGCCCACAGGTCGAAGCGGGCCGGCTGCTGCGGGAACTCGGCTGCCGCGTCGGTGTCCAGCTCGACGCCCAGGCCGGGCGCGTCGGGCAGGGTGAAGTAGCCGTCCACGACCTCGGGCGCGCCCTTGACCACCCGCTTGATCTCGGAGTCGGCGAAGTCGTTGAAATGCTCCAGGATCTTGAAGTTCGGAGTGCAGCCCGCGAGTTGCAGGGAGGCGGCGGTCAGCACCCCGCCGCCCACGTTGTGCGGCGCGATCATCATGTAGTGCGTCTCGGCGGTCGCGGCGAGCTTGCGGGTCTCCAGGATGCCGCCGAAGTGGCCCACGTCCGGCTGGACGATGTCCGCCGCCTGCGACTCGAACAGCTCGCGGAACTCGATCCGGTCGTGGATGCGCTCCCCGGTCGCGATCGGCGTGTCCACCTTGCCGGCGACCTTGGCCAGCGCCTTCAGGTTCTCCGGCGGTACGGGTTCCTCCAGCCACGCCGGGTCGAAGGGCGCCAGCTCGCGGGCGAGCCGTACCGCGGTGGCGGGGCTGAACCGCCCGTGCATCTCCACCATCAGCTCCCGGTCCGGGCCGATGGCGTCCCGTACGGCCTCGATGAGCGAGACGGCGTAGCGGGTGCCGGCCGGGTCGAGTTCGAGGTGGCCGGTGCCGAACGGGTCTATCTTCAGCGCCTGGTAGCCGCGTTCGACCACGGCGCGGGCGGCGGCGTGATAGCCCTCCGGTGTGCGCTCGGTGGTGTACCAGCCGTTGGCGTACGCCTTGACGCGATCGCGCACCCGGCCGCCGAGCAGCTGCCACACCGGTACGCCCAGCGCCTTGCCCTTGATGTCCCAGCAGGCCGTCTCCACGCACGCGACGGCGGACATCACGATCTCGCCGGCGCGCCCGTAGTCGCCGTACTTCATGCGCCGCACGAGGTCTTCGATGTCGAACGGGTCGGAGCCGGTGAGGTGGTGGTCCGCCGCTTCGGCGAGATAGCCGAGGAGGGCGTCGGTGCGGCCCAGCATGCGGGTCTCGCCGACGCCGGTGAGGCCCTCGTCGGTGTGGACCTGTACGTAGGTGAGGTTGCGCCAGGGGGTGCCGACGACATGCGTGCTGATACCGCTGATGCGCACGGGAGCTGACCCTCCATCGTGTTCGATATTTCGTCACGCGTCCGAAATGGTGGCGTGACCGTAATGAGCGCCGCCGGGCGGTGTCAATGGGGGCGCGGTGAGCTGCCGCCGATCGGCCGGGGCGGTTCACGCGCGGTGTGTGTGACGGGTGTTGACGCGGCGGCGTGCGGGGCGCATCCTCCCTCGGAGGCCGGGCGGTATACCGCACGGCGTTCGATATCCCGTACGCAGCCGAGTGGAGGGGTACCTCATGGCGAGCGACGACCAGCGCCCGGGAGCGGTCCCGGGCGGGCCCGGCCGAAGAACCGTGATCGCCGCACTGGGCGCGACGGCCCTGACCGAAGCGCTGCGCACCGGCGCGGCGCCGCCCGCCGCCGCGGAACCGGGCCCCGCGCTGCCCGCCCCCGCCGCCCACTGGACCTTCGAGGAAGGCCGCGGCACCACCGCCGCCGACAGTTCGGGCCACGGTCGCACCCTCACCCTGCGCGGCGGGGCCGCCTGGGGCGACGGCCACACCGGCCACGGCCTCGCCCTGGCCGGGCGCGCCTGCGCCACCGCCGCCGGGCCCGCCGTCGACACCGCGCACGGCTTCACCCTCACCGCCCGGGTCCGCCTCACGGCCACCGACGGCTTCCATACCGCCGTCGCCCTCGACGGTACCGCCGTCAGCGCCTGCTACCTGCAACTGCGCGACGACACCCGGGCGTTCGCCTTCACCCGGCTGCCGAGGGACGCCGCCGACGCCAACGGGGCCGCCGTGATCGCCGGCGCGGGCTTCGCCCCCGAGGCCGGGCGCTGGTACCACCTCGCGGGCGTCGCCGACGCGGCGGCGGGCCTCTTACGGCTGTACGTCGACGGCGTACTGGAAGGCGAAGTGCCCGCCCCGGGAGGCTGGCGGGCCACCGGCGCCACCACCGTCGGACGCGGCCTGTTCGGCGGCGCCGAGGCGGACCACTTCCAGGGCGGCATCGACGACGTACGCTGCTACGACACCGCCCTGAGCGGCGCGCAGATCGCCCGGCTGGCCGGCGTACCGGAGCGGGACACCACGCCGCTGCTCACCATCGACGCCCGCCGCCCCGGCCCCACCGTCCCGTCCCGGCTCGGCGGCATCTTCTTCGAGGACATCAACCACAGCGGCGAAGGCGGCCTGTACGCCGAACTCGTCAGCAACCGCAGCTTCATGGCCGATCCCCGCGCCCCGCTGCACTGGAGCGCACTCGGCGGCGCCACGATCGCCCTGGACCCCACCGCGCCCCTCAACGAAGCGCTCACCCGGTCCCTGCGGATCACCGTGCGCGGCCCCGGTTCCGGCGCGGCCAACGACGGCTACTGGGGCATCCCCGTACGCCCCGCCACCACCTACCGCGCCTCGTACTTCGCCAAGGCCGACGGCCACACCGGGCCGCTCACCCTCGCCCTCACCGGCACCGACGGCACCGTGTACGCACGGACCGCCGCACCGGCCCCGGGCCGCGACTGGCGCCGCTACGACCTGACCCTGCGCACCCCGCCCACCGCCCCGGCGACCATGGAGGCGCGCCTGACGGTGACCACCGCGGGCACCACCGGCACCACGGGCACCCTGTGGCTAACCCAGGTCTCCCTCTTCCCGCCCACCTACCGGAACCGCCCCAACGGCCTGCGTCCCGACCTGATGGCCGCGCTCGCCGCGCTGCGCCCCGCCTTCCTGCGCTTTCCCGGCGGCAACTACCTCGAAGGCAACGTGATCGCCGACCGCTTCGACTGGAAGAAGACCATCGGCCCCGTCGAACGGCGCCCCGGCCACCGCAACTCCGCCTGGGGCTACTGGTCCACCGACGGCCTCGGCCTGCCCGAATACCTCCAGATGGCCGAGGACCTGGACTGCGAGCCGGTGCTGTGCGTGTACGCGGGCTACTCGCTCAAGGGCGAGCACGTCACCGGCGAGGCCCTGCGCCCCTTCGTCCAGGACGCGCTGGACCAGATCGAGTACATCACCGGGCCCGCCACCTCCCCCTGGGGCGCCCGGCGCGCCGCCGACGGCCACCCCGCGCCGTACCCGCTCACGTACGTGGAGGTCGGCAACGAGGACTGGTTCGACACCTCCGGCTCGTACGAGGAGCGCTACGCGGCCTTCCACGACGCGCTCACCCGGACGTACCCGCACCTCAAGCTCATCGCCACCACCCCCGTCCGCAGCCGCCCCTACGACCTCATCGACGAGCACTACTACCGCTCACCCGCCGCCTTCGCGGCCGGGGCCCACCTCTACGACCGGCGCGACCGCGCCACCCCCAAGGTCTTCGTGGGCGAGTGGGCGGCCCAGGAGGGACGCCCCACCCCCAACCTGCGGGCCGCGCTCGGCGACGCCGCCTGGCTCACCGGCATCCTCCGCAACAGCGACCACGTGGTGATGTCGTGCTACGCGCCCCTGTTCAGCCACGTCCGCGACAACATCTGGGCCACCAACCTGATCGCGTACGACGGCCTGACCAGCTACCACTCGCCCAGCTCCTACGCGCAACAACTGCTGCGCTCCCACCGGGGCGACACCGTGCTGCCCACCGAAGTCCGCGCCCTGCCCGGCCTGAGCGCCGTCACCACCCGCGACCACCGGACCGGACGGCTGTACGTCGCCGTCGTCAACACCGGAGGCACACCGCGCACCACGTCGGTACGCATCGACGGCATCCGGACCATTGAGCCCAGCGGGCGGGCCGAGATTCTGTCCGGGCCCGGCCCGGAAGCGACCAACACGCTCAGCGATCCGACGGCGGTCGTGCCCCGGTCGGTGCCGCTGAACGGGCTCGGGACGCGGTTCACGTATACGTTCCCGGCGTACTCGGTCACCGTGCTGCGGCTGCACGGCGGCTGACGCCCGGTGGGCCGGTGGCGGGCCCGGCCGTACGACGGGCCGGGCCCGCCACCCGTCCTCAGCTGAGCATCGGACCGTCGGCCGACGGCATGGGGGTGACCTTGCCGGACGCGGGGACGGTGACCTTCACCGCCTTGCCGAAATCGGTGAGGTTCATCGTCGCCGTGCCGCCCCCGGAGCCCAGCGGCCAGGAGAGCCGCGTACGGACGATCCGGCCGTCGCGGCCGACCCAGGCGTCCGCGTACACGACCAGCTCACCGATCGCCTGCCGCACCTGGGCGACCTTCGACCGGCCGCGCTCCGACATCCGCAGCATGATCGTCTCGTTGTCGAGCC
This sequence comes from Streptomyces rimosus, assembly GCF_008704655.1. NCBI lineage: Bacteria > Bacillati > Actinomycetota > Actinomycetes > Kitasatosporales > Streptomycetaceae > Streptomyces > Streptomyces rimosus. The sequence goes on from NZ_CP023688.1 coordinate 7,996,907, forward strand.
GCCCGCGGTAGTGCACGGCCGGTGCGCCGCCGACCTTCTCCTCGCCCGCCTTCTTCGCCCCGCGCATCAGGGAGACCTGCTTCAGGACGTGCTCGGGGTCGTTCAGCGGCGCCCGCAGGATCCGCTGGACCTCCGCCTTGTCCCGGCGCACCGATCCCCAGGCGCCGTGCTGGTCGGCGAACCCGCCGATGTAGACGGTGCCGCCGGAGAATATCTGCTCCATCTCCGGCCCGCCCGCGGCGGCGTCCGAGGCACGCCCCATGTGCAGACCGGTCTTGAGCCGCCCCTTGGCACCCGCCCAGTCGAAGTCGCCCTTGACGGTGAGGGTGTACGCCTTGGTCCCGTCGCCCATTTCGACCGTCTCGTCGACCCGGGCGCTGCCCTTGACGGTGGCGGCGACGGCGGCCTTCACCGCCGCCCCGTGATCGACGTCCGGTGCCGACGCGGAGGCGGACGCCTTCGGGGACTGCCCGGCCGTATCCGCGGTCCCTCCGGAGCAGCCGGCGCACAGCAGGGCCACGGCACCGAGCGGGATGAGGGCACGTCGCATGGTTTCTCCGAGAAGGGTGATGACCGAGTCTCCGACATGACGCTCATGCCGGGAATGGGACCTTACGCCCAACTTATCGAGCGGATGTGCGACGGGTGGACGCCGGGGCCCGGGGCAGGGCGGTCGGCCGGGCGCAGGCGGACCACCACGCCCGGTGCGCATCCAGGTCAGGGGCCTGCGTAGTCGCGCATGAAGTACTCACGCGTGCGCTCACAGCACCGTCGTTCCGGACCCACTCAGGCAGGTCTCCTCCCGCACCGCGGCGACGAAGGCTTCGCGGGCCGGCTCGGCACGTCCGAGAGGGGGCCAGGGCCCATGCGAGGCCAGGAGGCCCCCAATCGGCCGAGTGCCCGGCCTCCCGCCCCCGGCCCGGGGCGCGGGGCGGGCGAGGCGAAACGATACTGGGGCAGAGCCGCGCGAGTCAGGGGCTCGGGTCGTCCTCCTCGGGAGTCGCCGTAGGACGGCGGCCCGGGCACGTCGGCGAGTCGAAGGGGCGAAGCGATGGACGCACCGGTGCCGGAGTTCGCCGAGTGCCCGGAGGACCCGTTCGCGCTGCGCCGGGCGGCTTCGGCGGTGCTCGACGAGCGGGGCACGGTCGCGGGCTGGAGCAGATGCGCCGAGGACCTGCTCGGCTACCGGCCGCAGGAGGTGCTGGGGCGGCGCGCGGACACCTTCTTGCTGCACGACGACGACCGGGCAGCGGCCGCCGAGGCCGCCGCCGCGGCACGCCGCGACGGGGGCTGGTCCGGCGTCCTGCCGCTGCTGCACCGCGACGGACAACGCGTCGAGCTGGGCTTCCGGGTCCGGCCCGTCGTCCGGGGCGACGACGCGTACGAGTGGTTCGTCGTCGCCGCGCGCGCGGCCGAGGTCGCCCAGTGGGAGATCGACCGCTCCGTACTGCAGGGCCTGTTCCGCAACTCTCCCATCGGGCTGTCCGTACACGCCCCCGACCTGAGCATCCTCCGTATCAACCGGGCCATCGCGAGCATCAGCCGGCGCCCCGCCCCGGCCCACCGGGGCCTGCGCATGGAGGACTTCCTCATCGGCCCGGACGTGGCCACCATCGAGGAGCGGCTGCGCAGGGTACTGGAGACCGGCCGCCCGCTGATCTTCACCGAGCAGTCGTGCCGGCTGCGCATCGACCCCGGCCGGGAACGCGTCGTGTCCGTGTCCGCGTTCCGGATGCGGGACTCCTCCTCCGGGGAGGTGCTCGGCGTCACCCAAATGGTGGAAGACGTCACCGACCGGCACCGGGCCCAGCACCGGCTCGCCGTCCTTAACCGGGCGAGCGCCCGCATCGGCACCACACTGGACGTCGCACAGACCGCACGGGAACTGGCCGAGGTCGCGGTGCCCGACCTCGCCGACGCGGTCTCCGTCGACCTGCTGGAGCCGGTCACCCGCGGCCAGGATCCCACCCGGGGGACGGACGTGCCCGTCCACCGTACGGCCGTACGGTCCGTCGTGGCGGCGGGTCTGGACGTCATGTACCCGGTCGGCGAGGTGTTCCGCTTCGCCCCCGGGACACCACAGGCGCAGTGCCTCGTCGAGCAGCAGCCGATCCTCGAACCGGACCTGGCGCACAGCACCGGCTGGCACATCCAGGACCCGGAGCGCTCCGAACAGGCCCTGCGCCTGGGCGCCCACTCGCTGATCGTCGTGCCGCTGGCCGCCCGCGGCCTGGTGCTCGGCCTGGTGAGCCTGTGGCGCGCGGAACGCTCCGAGCCGTTCGAGCAGGACGACCTCCTCCTGGCCCAGGAGTTCGTCTCCCGCGCCGCCATCTGCATCGACAACGCCCGCCGCTACACCCAGGAGCACTACGGCGCGCTGACCCTCCAGCGCAGCCTGCTGCCGCGCGAACTGCCCGAACAGCTCGCCGTCGAGGTCGCCCACCGCTATCTGCCCGCCGACCCCGCCGCGGGCGTCGGGGGCGACTGGTTCGACGTCATCCCCGTCTCCAGCGCCCGCGTCGCCCTCGTCGTCGGCGACGTCGTCGGCCACGGGCTGCACGCCGCGGCCACCATGGGGCGGCTGCGTACGGCGGTGCACACGCTGGCCAATCTCGACCTCGCCCCCGACGAAGTGCTCTCCCACCTGGACGACCTCGTCAACCGCCTGGCCGAAGAGCAGGAGTCGGCCGGCGGCGGCCCGGAAAGCCCCCAGATCATCGGCGCCACCTGCCTGTACGCGGTGTACGACCCGGTCTCCCGCCGCTGCACCATGGCCCGCGCGGGCCACGTACCGCCCGCCGTGGTCGGCCCCGACGGCCGGATGACCCTCCCCGACCTGCCGGCCGGGCCGCCGCTCGGGCTGGGCGGCCTGCCGTTCGAGTCCGCCGAACTCGAACTCACCGAAGGCAGCCTGCTCGCGCTCTACACGGACGGGCTGCTGGAAGTGCACAGGCGGGACCTCGACGAGGGCCTGGCGCTGCTGCGCGGAGCGCTGGAGCAGCCCGCCTGCCGCCTGGAGGACCGCTGCAAGGCGGCAGTGGAGGCGCTATTGCCGGTGCACCCGCAGGACGATGTCGCGCTGCTCCTGGCCCGTACGCGCGCGCTGCCCCCGGAATCGGTCGCCACCTGGGAACTGCCCGCGGAACCGACCGCCGCCGCCGAGGCGCGCGAACTGACGTCCGCCACGCTGACCGAATGGGGCCAGGAGGAACTGGCCTTCACCGCCGAACTGGTGGTGAGCGAACTGGTCACCAACGCCTACCGGTACGGCGGCACACCGATCACCCTGCGTCTCATCCGCGACCGCACCCTGATCTGCGAGGTCTCCGACCCCAACAGCACCGCCCCCCACCTCAGACGCGCCCTCAGCACCGACGAGGGCGGCCGCGGCCTCCTCCTGGTCGCCCAACTCACGGACCGCTGGGGCGCCCGCCACACCCGCGAGGGCAAGACGGTGTGGACGGAGCTGCCGTTGGCGGTGGGCGGGGAGGGTGGGTGAGGTGGGGAGCCAGTTTGTCGAGCGATGGTCAAATGCCGTCCTCCTGCCGCCCTTTTACTTGCCAAGTTGGAAGGTGATTGGCATCTTGGCAATGACGACGTGGCGCTGACGGCTGTACTGCCGATCGAGGGGGAGCTGTGCGGGACATCACCGACCCGGTGGACGCGTTGGGGCGGGCCGCCGCGGTGGAGAAGGCGGCGCGGTTACGCAGCGGCTGGTACGCCCGGTACCTGTGGGTGTACGCCGCCGGCCAGCTGGTGCTCGTGCCGACCGCCCTGCTGGGGCACGGACCGGTCGCCGCGCTGCTCTTCACCCTGGTCAACGGAGGGCTGGTCACCGGGCTCTCGGTGTACGCGGCGCGGCAGCGCATCGTGCGCCGCGGGTTCGGGGCGCGGCACGGGGTGCTGATCGGCGCCTGGGCCGTGCTGTACACCGCCGCGGTCTTTCTCGGGAAGTCCGCATTCGAGGACAGCCGGGTCTTCGCGGTCGTGGCGGCTGCAGTGTGCGCGCTGCCGCTCGCCGTGGGCGCGTCGCTCGAAACGCGGCGGTCGTCGTGACGGCGCAGCGGACCGCGTCCGGCTCTCCGGGCAGCCATCCACGGCACGCCCTCGCCCCGCTGCTCAACTCGCCCGTACGACTGTCCGTGGTGGCGGCCCTCGCGCCGGTCGAGAAGGCCGAATTCGCCCTCGTACGAGAACTGGTCGAGGTGAGCGACTCCGTACTGTCCAAGCAGGTGGCGGCACTGGAGGCGGCGGGCTGGGTGGCCGTCACCAAGGGCCGGGTGGGCCGTCGCGCCCGGACCTGGCTGTCGCTCACGGCCGAGGGGCGGGTCGTGTACGAGCGGCACCTGACGGCGCTGAGGGCGATCGCGGAGGGGGCCGGGGCGGCGGCGCGGGTGCGGGGCGGCTCTGACGAGGGGATGTAAGCGGGGGTCTGCACGTGGTGGGTGGTGGGCGGGGCCGTCGCCCGGGCGCGTTGTCAGACCCCCGTGTCACGATGTGGGACATGAGCACACCTGGACGTACTTTGCCCCCGATGGACGCCGACGAGCGGACCACACTGGAGAGTTGGCTCGACTTCTACCGCACCACCCTCGCCCTGAAGTGCGACGGCCTGACCGAGCAGCAGCTCCGCGAGGCGTCCGCGCCGCCTTCGACGCTGACCCTGCTCGGCCTGGTCCGGCACCTGGCGGCGGTCGAGCGGTTCTGGTTCCGCAGGGTGCTGGTCCAGGAGGACGCACCGACGCTCTTCAGCTCCGACCCGGACGCCAGCTCCGCCAACAGCGGCTTCGACCTCGACGAGTCGGCCACCTACGAGGACGCCCGGCGCATATGGCAGGCCGAGATCGAGCACGCCCGGAAGAACTGCGCTTCCCGCGCGCTGGAGGACACCGGCGTGTACCGGGGCGGGCCGGTCACCCTGCGCTGGATCTACACCCACATGACCGCCGAGTACGCCCGCCACTGCGGCCAGGCCGACCTGATACGGGAGCGCATCGACGGCAGCACGGGCGTCTGAGCCGGGTCCGGGGGCCCGGCAGTCCCGCAGACCGGCGGTCCGGCAGTCGCGCGGTGCGGCGGGTTTACGTATACCGCGCGGCGGACCGCAGTACGCAGACTGGCGCCGGAGCACGCGTCACCGCACCGCAGGCCGCACCGAGCGGAGGGCACCGTGACGAACGACTCGACGGCGCAGGACCGGCAACTGCTGCACGACTACTCCCGCGAGACCCGCGACCCGTACGTCCAGCGGCTCTTGGCGGAGCTGCTCGGCCACGTCAACCGGGCGGGCTTCGAGCGGACGGCGGGCGCGGGCGGCGGCAACACACGCGACCTCGGGCAGGGCCAGTACGCCGTCTCCTACGCCTACACACCGGACACGACCCGCGCCGACCACCTCGCGGTGCTGGTCCACGAGCTGACCCACGTCGCGGTCAACCAGGCGTACGGCTCGCGCATGCTGAACTTCCCGGTGCCCCCGCTGTCCGCGGCGGAGGAGAACCGGGTGCGGGACGAGACGCCGGGGCGCGAGGAGGACTTTCAGAACGCCGCCCTCCGGCGGGCGGACGCCCGGCGCCGTGACGCCTACGTCGATCTGGTCATCGGCAACGTCCAGCGGCTGCTGGACGAGTTGCGCGGCTCCGGCCTCCCGGCCGAACGGCAGCGGGCGATACGCACCAAACTGACCGACCACATGCGGGCCCGCCCGTACCACGAGTACGACGGCGTCCTCTCGCACGTGCTCACCTGGTCCGACCTGGACGGAGTCGACCGGTCCTCGGCCTTCTACCGCAGCCTGACCGCGATGGTGGCACAGACGGCCGACTGGCGGGCGGCCGGCGACATCACCTTGCCGCGCCGCCGACGCGGTTTCTTCCGTCGGCTGGGGAGGACGCTGGCCGCGGCCTTGGGAATGTCCCGGCGGCGATAGGGGGCGACTCAGCCTCCGACCCACCCCGAGCCTCCGCACCAGCCCCAGGTAAAGCCTTCCCCACATCCCCGTAAGCCCCAGCCCATCCACACCCGCGCCCGGTCGCACTCCCACACTCCCAAATCCGCAGATCAAGGCCCCGAATGCGGCCCAATACCCGGTCCCTCACGCGCCGTTGCGCGCGCCGACGGTCTGTTACGGCCAGGTTGACGGCGCGGCGTCCGAGGAACACCCTCGTTATATAGGTGCTCGATACAACTGACCCGTGGAGGTGTCGGGCCGCCGGGCCGCGCCGTGCCCGCGCGCGCCGCGCCGGTGTCCGGCGGACCGCCTTCCCGGGCCGGAGCAGGAGGACATGGCATGTGTGGTATCACCGGCTGGATTTCCTTCGATCGTGACCTGCGCTCCGAGCAGGAGACCGTGGACGCGATGACCGAGACGATGTCCTGCCGTGGGCCCGACGACCGCGGTACGTGGGTGCAGGGGCCCGCCGCCCTCGGCCACCGCCGTCTCGCGATCATCGACCTGCCGGGCGGCCGCCAGCCGATGACCGTATACCGGGAGGACGGCAGCCCGGTCGTCATCGTCTACTCGGGCGAGGCGTACAACTTCGGCGAGCTGCGTGAGGAACTGGCCGGCCGCGGCCACCGGTTCGCCACCGACTCCGACACCGAGGTGGTCCTGCGGGGATACCTGGAGTGGGGCGAAGGGGTCGCCGAACGGCTCAACGGCATGTACGCGTTCGCCGTCTGGGACGAGCAGCGCCAGCGGCTCGTCATGATCCGCGACCGGATGGGCATCAAGCCGTTCTACTACTACGAGACGCCCGACGGCGTGCTGTTCGGCTCCGAGCCCAAGGCGATCCTCGCCAACCCGCTCGCCGAGCGCACCGTCGGCCTGGACGGCGTCCGCGAGCTCTTCGCGTTCGTCAAGACGCCCGGCCACGCCGTATGGGACGGCATGTACGAGGTCGAGCCCGGCACGGTGGTCACCGTCGACCGCGGCGGGCTGCGCCGGCACGTGTACTGGTCGCTGGAGACCCGGGCCCACGAGGACGACCGGGACACCTCCGTGGCCCACGTACGGTCGCTGCTCGACGACATCGTCCGCCGGCAGCTCGTCTCCGACGTGCCGCGCTGCACCCTGCTCTCCGGCGGGCTCGACTCCTCGGCCATGACCGCGCTGGCGGCCCGGCAGCTCGGCGAGGTGGGGGAGACGGTCCGCAGCTTCGCCGTCGACTTCGTCGGCCAGACCGAGCACTTCGTGGCCGACGACCTGCGCGCCACCCCCGACACGCCGTACGTCCACGACGTGGCCCGCCTCTCCGGCACCGACCACCAGGACATCGTCCTGGACTCGGATTCGCTGGCCGACCCCGAGGTGCGCGCGAAGGTCATCCGGGCGCGGGACATACCGGTGGGCTTCGGCGACATGGACGCCTCCCTGTACCTGCTTTTCAAGGCGATCCGCGAGCACTCCACCGTCGCCCTGTCGGGGGAGTCGGCCGACGAGGTCTTCGGCGGCTACAAGCAGTTCTTCGACGAGGAGGCCCGCCGCGCCGAAACGTTCCCGTGGCTGGTGCGCTTCGCCGAGCACTTCGGTGACGACGGCAGCGTGCTCATCCCCGCGCTGGCCGACACCCTCGACCTGCGCTCGTACGTCCGGGACGGCTACCGCACCGCGGTCAAGGAGATACAGCGCCTGGACGGGGAGAGCGACTTCGAGTTCCGGATGCGCAAGGTCAGCTACCTGCACCTGACCCGGTTCGTCCGCATCCTGCTCGACCGCAAGGACCGCGCGAGCATGGCCGTCGGCCTGGAGGTGCGGGTGCCGTTCTGCGACCACCGGCTGGTGGAGTACGTCTACAACACGCCGTGGGCGCTGAAGTCGTTCGACGGGCGCGAGAAGAGCCTGCTGCGCGAGGCCACCGCCGATGTGCTGCCGAAGTCGGTCTACGACCGGGTCAAGAGCCCGTACCCGTCCACGCAGGACCCCAAGTACGCGATCGCGCTCCAGCACCACGCCAAGGACCTGCTCGCCAGCTCCTCGCACCCGGTCTTCGACATCGTCGACCGTGCCTGGCTCAAGCGGGCGGTCGAGCACGACGCGCCGCAGATCACCCAGGCGTCCCGCAAGGGCCTCGAAAAGACGCTGGACCTGGCCCTGTGGTTGGACATGTACCGGCCCCGCCTTACGCTTTCCTGACCCGAACCGGGCGGCGCGATGGGCTGGGCGATGACAATCGGTGACGACGCGGCACTGCAACTGGTGATTTCCCTGCACCGGCTGACCCGGAGCCTGCGCAGAGCCGCGGCGGCCGGCGGTATCGGGCCGACCCAGCTCGCGGTACTGGCCCTGCTGACCCAGCAGGGCCCCTCCCGGATCGGCGAGATCGCGGCCTGGGTCCCCTGCTCCCAGCCGACCGCCACCTCGGCCGTACTGGGCCTGGAGTCGGCCGGGCTGATCCGCCGCGAACCCGACCCCACCGACGGGCGGGCCAGCCGCATCCTGGCCACCGAACGCGGCGCGGCCGCACTCGCCGACATCGCACGCGGCGAGGCCGAGGTGCTGGCCAAGCGCCTGGCCTCGCTGCGCCCCGACGAGATCCGCCGGCTCGCCGAGGCGGGCCCGCTGCTGCGGCGGCTGGCGGAGGCGGCGGACTGAGGATCTGCCGCCACCAGGCGGCTCACGGTGACATGCGTACGTACCCGGGCATGGACCCCGCCTGCCCAGGTACTCAAGCGGCGCACATCCTGACCCAGTTGACGGAACAGCACCTTCCGAAAACGCCGCACCGGAGGTACGCATGTCCAGCACGACGGTACGGGCCGACGAGGCGACCGCCCGGCTGCTGCCCGAAGTGACCGCGTTCATCGAACGGCAGCTGGACGACTACCCCGACGCCTGCGGACCGCTGCGCACCACCGTACGGAAGGTGATCGACCGCGGCCGTTGCGAACGCAACGAGACCGCGCTGCCGTTGCTGACCCACGCGGCCATCACCGGCGTCCCCGAGCCGGCCGTACCGGTCGCCGCCGCCCACCTGCTGTGGTGGCGGGCCGCCAACGCCTTCGACGACATCGCCGACGGACACGCGGACGCCACCCTGTACGGCCTCGGCACCGGGCCCGCCCTGATGGCCGCGCTCGAATGCGGCCACGGCCTGCCGCTGCGCGCCCTCGCCGCCCTCGACCTCCCGGCCGCCCTGCGGGAGAGCCTGATCAGCGACTACCTCGACGGCTGGACCCTGACCAACGACGGCCGGATCAGGGACCTGGTCAACACCGTGGCGACGGTCGACCCGCAGTCCGTGCTGACGACGTACGAGCACAAGGGCGGCTCCGCGTACGCGATGGCCTGCGGCATGACCGCGCGCATCGCGGGCTGCGCCGACGCCGTGACCGCGGCGTGGCGCGAGTTCGGGTACACGGTCGGCACGCTGCTGCAGTTCCGTATCGACGAGGAGGACCTGCGGGACGAGCGGGCGGCGGAACTGCGTTCCGGCACCGCCACCTACCGCCTGGTCTGCGCCGTGCGGCGGCTCACCGGCACCGAGCGGCGGCGGGCGCTGCGGCTCCTGGCGGAGGCGGCCGACAGCCCCGGCAGCCGAGCGGAGATCAAGGCCATGCTCCTGGACCCCGCCGTCCAGGCCGCGACACTCGCGACGCGCGACAGCCTGCTCCGCCAGGCCCACGACCTGCTCGACCGCCTGGCCGTCCCCTCGGACCACACGACGGCGCTGCGCGCCCTGGCCGACGCCGCCGCCAGGCCGGCCGCGGTGGGCCCGGCGGCCGACGGACGCACGGAGGGAACGGCCTGGGCGAGCCGCCCCTCGGCCGCGGCGGGCCGCCCCACGTCGACCGCCTTCTGACCCCGGCGCCGCCCGGGCGCGCTACCTGGGCGCGGCCCCCACACCCTGGAACAGGGACTGGCTGACGAGATCGGCGCCCTGGGCCGGGGTGAGTTCCGGCATGTCGTGGGACGCGACGTTGGTCAGGTGGACGAGCATCGAGCGGGCCCACCCGTCCGGCAGCCCCGGGCGGACGAAGCCTTCGCGGGCAGCACGGGCCATGAATTCATCGAGGCGTTCGAGGAGGTGGCGAAGGCGCGCGGCGGCCGTCTCGTCGGTCGCCCGGCCGAGATCCACGGGCCACCGGCGGCTGACGGTGATGGTGCCTTCCACGTACCGGTGCAGCGCCACCGGAACCGGCGCCTCGGCCAACCGGGCCTGGGCGAACACCTCGTCGCAGGCGTCCAGTTTCGCCACGTACACCGCTGCCATCAGCGCCTCGCGGCTGTCGAACCGACGGTAGACGGTGCGCCGGTCGACGCCTGCCGCAGCGGCGATGGCCGCGATGCTCGTGCCCGGGTCCCGCGCCAGCAGACGCGCGCCGGTCTGCAGGACGGCGTCCAGATTGCGTGCCGCGTCAGCTCTCATCGTGAGCGGAGCATACGCGGAGCCGTGACCGAACGGCCAATGTTGCGCCCCAGAGCCATTGCGCTTGGTGCCTCAACTGTCACATAGTTGTGTCACTTCTTCTCTCGCTGCCTCATCCAGGAGCTGCCCCATGCGCACAGCCGAACTGTCGGAGAAGCTGCGCCATGTCCTCGATTCGCCGGTCTTCGTCACCGTCGCGACCCTCCGGCCCGACGGGAGTCCGCACCAGTCCGTCGTCTGGGTGGGCCGGGACGGCGGCGACCTGTTCTTCGTGACGGGTGTCGACAAGCTCAAGATCCGCAACCTGCGGCGCGATCCGCGGCTGAGCATCGCCGTCAACCCGCGGGACGAGCCGTACGCGTACGCCGTGATCAGCGGTACCGCGCGGTTCGAAGGCCCGGGAAGCCGCGACCGGATGGACGAACTGGCCGTCAAATACAGCGGCAAGCCGTACGCCGAACACCACCCGGAGTCGGCGGCGACCCTTCCCGATCTGGTCACCGTCCGTGTCACGCCCGAGAAGATCGCGTCCCGGTTCCTGTGAGCGCGGAAGTCCGGACGACGAAGGCCCTCGTTGTCACTGGCAGTACCGACGGTCTCGGTAATGCGTCGGCGAACGCGCCGACCGGTATTTCGGTGCCGTGCCGGAGTGCTGGTGTTATGACGATATGGGAAATGCGGAGTCGGGATAGCGGGGCCATGCGCGGAAAGGCTGAAAGAGCCAGAACGTGCCAGGCCGTAAGGAGCGCCGATGGCTCAGGCCGACTCAACGCCTCAGGAAGATGTCGACTACCTCCGGGCGTGGGCCGACAGCCGGCCCACCCTGAGCTGTGCTCTCTGGCAGGACACTGCCGACCTGGAGAAGGCGCAGGAACGCAAGCTCGAACGAATCGCTGAACTGGCCGGTGTGCGCCCGGGCATGGACGTCCTGGACGTGGGGTGCGGTTTCGGGGGCATGCTCGATCATCTTGTCCGGCACGGCGGGGCACGTTCCGCCCACGGCATCGATCCCGATGGATATCAGTGCCGTGAGATTCTACGGCGCGCGACGCCCGGAGTCAGTGTCGACTGTCTTCCCTACGCGGCATTCCGTCCGACTCGTCGGTTCGACGCGGTGGTGAGCATCAGCGCGCTCGAATACGTCACCGGCTCCGGGGTGCAGGGGCAGCGCGAAGAAGTCACTGCGCTGAGGGATTTCTTCCTGCGGGCGCACCAGTGGACGAAGCCGGACGCGGGGCTCGCTGTGGAAGTTGTCGTCATCGGCCCGAAAGGGCTGGACGCCGCGACACAACAGAAGGGAAGAGACATGCTGGAGGAGGCGACGCAACAGTCCTCCGGCAGGCCTCCCGCTCTGCCGAATATCCTCGCTGCCGCGCAGGGGCTCTGGGAATTGCTGTCGGTGCGGACCCACCGGCAGGACTGGGTACGGACGCTGGATGCGTGGCACTCGCGGGCGACCGGCGCCCGCGAGGCCATCAGTGCCCGCTGGGGAGCAAAAGCCTACGACGCGACAATTCACTACCTCGCCCTGGAACGCGAGACGTTCACCACCGGCCGACTCTCCGCGGCCCACCTCGCTTTCCGCCGTACCGGGGAGGAGTGACGCACCACTGACAGTCACTGATCAGCGTGCTGAGCCACACTTTGGCCGGCCTACTCGAAGCCGCCGCCCGCCCGGTCCGCGCCCTTCCCTATCAATGGAACACGTTCTACTGTGCCCCACGACCCTTGACCCGACGGCCCGTCAGAAACGCAGGCCGACCCCGCGCGCCGACCGCGGGTGCCACCCGGGCCGGTCGGGCGCCGTCGGACCAGGAGGGGCCGTGCACCTCGAATACACCCCGGAACAGCAGCGGCTGCGGGCCGAACTGCGGGAGTACTTCGCCGCGTTGGTCCCCGACGACGCGTACACGCGCTTCCGCGGCCCCGACGGGCCGCCGGACGGCGACGGCCCCACTGCCCAGAAGCGCTTCTACCGCGCCACCATCCGCCGGCTCGGCGCGGACGGCTGGCTGGGGGTGGGGTGGCCCGAGGAGTACGGCGGGCGGGGGATGACGCCGATGGAGCAGTTCATCTTCTTCGACGAGGCCGCGCAGGCGGGCGTGCCGCTGCCGCTGATGGCGCTGAACACCGTCGGGCCGACGCTCATGCGGTACGGCACCGACGAACAGAAGGCGTACTTCCTGCCGCGCATCCTCTCCGGGGAGATCGACTTCGCGATCGGGTACAGCGAACCCGACGCCGGTACGGACCTCGCGTCGCTGCGCACCAAGGCCGTACGCGACGGTGACGCCTACGTCGTCAACGGCCAGAAGATCTGGACCACCAACGGCGACACGGCCGACTGGGTCTGGCTCGCGGTACGGACCGCGCCGGTCCAGGACGGCGTGCCACCCCACAAGGGCATCAGCCTGCTGCTCGTACCGACCTCCGAGCCCGGCTACTCCTGCACCCGTATCAACACCCTCGCCTCGCACGACACCACCGCCAGCCACTACGAGAACATCCGCGTCCCGGTCACCCGCCGGGTCGGCGAGGAGAACCAGGGCTGGCGGATCATCACCAACCAGCTCAACCACGAACGGGTCACCCTGGCCGCCCACGGCACGATGGCGATCCGCGCCCTGCACGACGTCCAGCGCTGGGCCGCGGAGACGAAGCTGGCCGACGGCCGGCGCGTCATCGACCTCGGCTGGGTCCGCGGCCGGCTCGCCCGTACCCACACCCGCCTGGACGCCATGAAGCTGCTGAACTGGCAGATGGTGGACGCCCTCCAGCACGGCACGCTCACCCCGCAGGACGCCTCCGCCGTCAAGGTCTACGGCTCCGAGGCCCGCCGCGACGCCTACGCCTGGCTGATGGAGATCCTGTCCGCCGCCGGCCCCCTGAAGGACGGCTCGGCGGGCGCGGTCCTCCACGGCGACCTCGAACGCGGCTACCGCTCCGCGGTCATCTTCACGTTCGGTGGCGGCAACAACGAGATCCAGCGCGAGATCATCTCGTGGATCGGACTGGGGATGCCGCGGGTGCGGAGGTAGTGTCCGGCGCCCCAACCCCACCGCCCACCGCCCCCTCCAGCGCCCTACACCCCCCGCCCCTGCCCCGCCATACTGTTCGGGCGGGGCAGGGGCCGGGCGCGGTGGGGACGGGGGCGCGGGCGGGTGATGGCGGAGAGCGGGCTGGTGCAGGGGCGTTACCGGTTGCTCGACCTGATCGGGCGCGGCGGCATGGGCGAGGTGTGGCGGGCGCGCGACGAGTCCCTGGGGCGGCAGGTCGCCGTCAAGTGCCTCAAGCCGCTGGGGCCGCAGCACGATCCGTCGTTCATGCGGGTGCTGCGGGAGCGCTTCCGGCGGGAGGCGCGGGTGGCGGCGGCCCTTCAGCACCGCGGGATCACGGTCGTTCATGACTTCGGTGAGGACGACGGAATCCTGTTCCTGGTGATGGAACTGCTCGACGGGCGCAATCTCAGTCAGCTGCTGGAGGACAACCGGCACGACCCGCTGCCCCTGCCGGACTTCGCCGACATCGCCGAGCAGGTCGCGGCGGCCCTCGCGTACACCCACGAGCAGGCCGTCGTGCACCGCGACCTCAAGCCGGCGAACATCGTGCGGGTCGCCGACGGGACGGTGAAGATCTGCGACTTCGGGATCGCGCGGCTGGGGCACGACATCGGGTTCACCGCCCGGCTGACCGGCACCGGCATAGCGATGGGCACACCGCACTACATGTCACCCGAGCAGATCGGCGCCGGTACGGTCGATCACCGCAGCGATCTGTATTCGCTGGGGTGCGTGTTGTACGAACTGGTCACGGGGGCACCGCCGTTCGATCTCGATGACGCCTGGGCGGTGCTGGTCGGGCATCGCGACACGGCCCCGGAACCGCCGCGCGCCCGCCGCCCCGACCTGCCGGAGGCGTATGAGCGGATCGTGCTGGATCTGCTGGAGAAAGTGCCGGACGACCGGCCGCGGGACGCCGCCGAGCTGGTGAAACGACTTGTCTCGGCCCGGCGGTCGCAGGGGGCGCCGTACGGGGCCGAGGGCGGCCCCGCCGAGGCGGGCGGGCGGACGGCGACGCGGGTGGTGCGGTCCCTGCCGTCCTGGACGCAGGGAATGACCGTCGGGTCGCGGGCCGAGCCCCGTGCGCGGCGGGCGGGCGGCGCCGACCGGGCCGCCGGGCTCACCGGGGCGTGGACCAGCGGGCTGCCGCCGCTCAGCCGCGACACCCCGGCGCCGTACGTCTCCGAACGGCCCGCGCCGTCGCCCGAACATCTCGCCGCCCTCGCCGCCCGGCACAACGCCGGGCTCAGCCTCGGGCGGCTCGGCCGTTGGGCGGAGGCGGGGGAGGTGCACCGCGCGGTCGCCGCCGAGCGGGAGCACGCGCTCGGCCCCGACCACCCCGACACCCTCGCCAGCCGGTTCGAGGTGGCCTTCACCCTCGCCCGGTCCGGGCGGCCCGCCGACGCGCTGCGCGAGTACGAGCGGGTCGCCGCCGGGCGGGAACGCAGCCTGGGGCCCGATCACGTGGACACCCTGGCCGCGCGCCAGGAGACGGCGTACGCGCTGGGGCGGCTCGGGCGGCACTTCGAGGCGCACCAGGTGTATGTGTCCGTCCTCGCGGCCCGGGAGCGCACGACGGGCCCCGAGCACCCGGACACGCTGCGCTGCCGGCACAACCTCGCCTTCAACCTGAGCCGTCTCGGCCGGCTGGAGGACGCGTACCGGATGGCGCGGGACGTGGCGTCGGCGCGGGCCCGGGTGCTGGGGCCGCAGCATCCGGACACGTTGGTCACCCGGTATGAAGTCGCGTACCTGCTCGGGCAGTTGGGGCGGTGGGCGGAGGCGTTGCAGACGTACCGGGAGGTGGCCGGCGACCGTGCGCAGGCGCTCGGGCCCGGGCATCCCGACACCCTCGCCGCCCGGTACGAGGTCGGTATAAGCCTCGGGCGGCTCGGGCGCAGCAAGGAGGCGCTGGAGCTGTACCGGGATCTCGTCGGGGCCCGTACGGCCGCGCAGGGGCCCGCCGACCCGGAGACGCTGCGGGCCCGGCACGGCCTCGGCGTCAACCTCGGGCGCCTCGGACGCTGGGAGGAAGCGCTGGCCGAGGCCCGCTCGGTGGCCGCGCTCCGGGAACAGGTGCTGGGCACCGGCCACCTCGACACGCTCGTCAGCCGCCGGGAGATCGCCGTGGCCCTGGGCTGGCTGGGCCGCTGGCCCGACGCGCTGGCCGTCTACCGGCAGGTGGCCGCGGCCCGCGAACGGGTGCTGGGCGCCGATCATCCCGACACTCTGGCCAGCCGCAGCGACGAGGCCCAGTGCCTGGAGCAGCTCGGGCGCTCCGCCGAGGCGGTGGCGCTGTACCGGAGAGTCGCCGAACTACGGCAGCGGCGTACGCCGGGCCGGGGCTGAGGGCGGGCTGAACGTCCCTCGCGCACCCGGCCCGGCGTCCGCTCACCGCCGCGGGTGCACCCGGTAGAGCACCGTCGCGTGCGCCGGTACGCGTACCGAGATCTTGCCCGCGGTCCGGGTCGTGCGCCCGGTGTTCAGATCGCGCAGCTCGTACGCGCGGGCCTGCGGCAGGCCGGCCGCCTTCGCCGTGGTGGTGAGTGTCTGCGCCGAGTCGCCGGAGTTGAAGAGGGCGACCGCGTGGTCCCCGCCCTGCAGCGGCTTGGACAGCACGTCGTAGCCCGTACCTTGCTGGACGACGCGCCCCTGGACGCCCTTCGGGTCCTGGTCCACGGCGATGATGTCCCGGTTGCCGAGGACCTTGAGCGCGGCCGGGGAGATCTTCGTCAGGTCGGTGCTGGAGATCAGCGGGGCGGCCATCACGGCCCACAGCGACATCTGGCTCTGCATCTGCCGGGTGGACAGTCCGGAGTCGCCGGCGAGCAGGAAGTCCGGGTCGTTCCAGCGGCCCGGCCGCTGGAAGGGCGCCAGCTTGGCGTTGTACGCGTAGTTGTACTTGATCGAGGACCACTTCTTGGCGCCGCTGTGCTTCTCCACCGCGATGTCGCGGCCCTCCCGCCACAGGTTGCCGACCTGCGAGGACCAGCGGATCACCTGGTGCCAGACCTGGTCGCCGTCGTACTGGAAGTACGCGGGCGCCGAGACCGAGAAGACGATGTCGCGGCCGGTGTTGCGCAGGGCCCGGCTGACCGCCCGGTAGGCGTCGTGGTAGGTCCGCTCCTTCGTCTTGCCGGGGGCGGTGGACAGGTTGCACCCGTCCATCTTCAGGTAGTCGACCTTCCACTTGGCGAAGAGGTCGGCGTCCTGCTGGTAGTGGCCGAAGCTGCCGGGGTACTTCTCGCACGTCAGGTTGCCGACGTCCTCGTAGATGCCGAACTTCAGGCCCATCCGGTGCAGTTCGCGGCCCACGTACGCCATGCCGCGCGGGAACCTCGCCGGGTCCGGTACGAGGTTGCCCCGGGCGTCGCGCTGCTTGCTCATCCAGCAGTCGTCTACGGTGACCGTGTCGTAGCCCTTGGCCGCCAGGCCGGACTTCACCAGCGCCCGCGCGTTGCCGAGGATCACCTTCTCGTTGATGTCGCACATGTAGTACGACCAGTTGTTCCAGCCCATCGGGGGTTTCGGGGCGAGGTTCGGGTAGGCGGCCGCGGCGCGTGCGCCGTCCTCGCCTGCCGTGGCGGGGAGGGCGGCGGCCGGGAACGCGGCGGTCGCGGAGAGGGCGCCCGCCGCGCACAGGGCGGCGGTGCTCAGACCGATCAGGGTGCGTCTCGGGGGACGCGGGGCCGACGAACTGTGCACGGGGCACCTCGTGGGGGGAGAGAACGGGCCGATACAACGCATCGTCGGACCGTAGGAACGTACGAGCAAGGGAGCAAGCAGCCGCGCCCGCCGGTTCCCGGATTTCAGCCGTCCGTACCTGGCGGCGGTGATCACCGCATGCTACGAAAGGGCCATGCCCGAACGGACTTCCTATGACGTGGTCGTTGCCGGCGGCGGGCACAACGGCCTGGTGGCCGCCGCCTATCTCGCGCGCGCGGGGCGCAGTGTGCTGGTACTGGAGCGGCTGGACCACACCGGCGGCGCCGCGGTCTCCACGCGGGCATTCCCCGGCGTGGACGCGCGGCTGTCCCGCTACTCCTACCTCGTCAGCCTGCTGCCGCCGAAGATCGTGCGGGATCTCGGCCTGCGCTTCGCGGTCCGCAAGCGCTCGGTGTCCTCGTACACCCCGGCCGTGCGCGGCGGTTGTCCCACGGGCCTGTTCGTCGGCTCCGACGAGGGCGCCACCCGCGCCTCGTTCGCCCGGCTCACCGGCTCGGACCGGGAGTTCGCGGCCTGGCAGCGCTTCTACGGGATGACGCGCCGGGTCGCGGAGCGGGTCTTCCCCACGCTCACCGAACCGCTGCCGACACGGGCCGCGCTGCGCGCCCGTATCGATGACGCGGCGGCCTGGGAGGCGCTGTTCGAGCGGCCGCTCGGGGAGAGCGTCGAGGCCGCGTTCGCCGACGACCTGGTGCGCGGCGTGGTGCTCACGGACGGACTGATCGGCACGTTCGCGCACGCCCACGACCCGTCGCTGGCGCAGAACCGGTGCTTCCTCTACCACGTCGTCGGCGGCGGCACCGGCGACTGGGACGTGCCGGTCGGCGGCATGGGCGCGCTGACCGACGCGCTGGCCGCCGCCGCCCGCGCGGCAGGCGCCGAGATCGTCACCGGCTGCCCGGTGACCGGGATCGCCACCGACGGCAGCGCGGCCGAGGTGACCTGCGCCGAGGGTACGGTCGGCGCGCGCCAGGTACTGGTCAACGCCGCCCCGCACACCCTCGCCGGGCTCCTCGGCGAGCGGCCGCCGGAACCCGCCGAGGGCGCCCAGCTCAAGGTCAACATGCTGCTGAAGCGGCTGCCCCGGCTGCGCGACCCGGACATCGATCCGCGCCTCGCCTTTTCCGGAACCTTCCATGTCGCCGAGGGCTACGGCCAGTTGGAGACCGCCTACCGGCAGGCTGCGGCGGGCGAGGTGCCCGCCGTACCGCCCTCGGAGATCTACTGCCACTCCCTCACGGACCCCTCCATCCTCGGCACCGACCTGGTCCGGCAGGGCTACCAGACGCTCACCCTCTTCGGCCTGCACACCCCGGCCCGCCTCTTCACGGGCGACCACGACGCCACCCGCGAGCGCCTGCTCGCGGCGACCCTCGCCCAGCTGGACGCCGTCCTGGCCGAACCGCTCACCGACTGCCTGGCCACCGACGCGGACGGCCGCCCGTGCATCGAGGCCAGGAGCCCACTCGACCTGGAACGCGACCTCGGACTGCCGGGCGGGCACATCTTCCACCGGGACCTGGCGTTCCCGTACGGCACCGAGGAGGCCGACGAGGACGATGCGGCGGCCAGGTGGGGCGTGGGGACCGGGCACGCCAATGTGCTGCTGTGCGGTGCGGGCGCGGTCCGGGGCGGCGGGGTGAGCGGAATTCCCGGGCACAACGCGGCCATGGCGGTGCTGGAGCGGGGGTGACCGGCCGGCGGCCACTTCCGTACACGGCCGTACGCACCAGGCGGCCCCGCCGTCCCCGGCGCATTCGCTGACGCGGCATCAGAAAATCTCTTCCCTCGTACGGCGCCCTGCGGCATCCTGCGCCCATGCAGACGGAGCTGAGCAACCGGCTGGGAGTCGAGCACGCCGTCTTCGGGTTCACCCCGTTCCCCGCGGTCGCCGCCGCGATCAGCCGGGCCGGCGGCTTCGGCGTGCTCGGCGCGGTCCGCTACGCGGCGGCCGACGAACTGGCCCGCGACCTGGAATGGATCGACCGGCACACCGACGGCGCGCCGTACGGGCTGGACGTGGTGATGCCCGCCAAGAAGGTCGAAGGCGTCACGGAGGCCGACATCGAGGCGATGATCCCGGAAGGGCACCGCCGGTTCGTCGCCGAGACCCTCGCCGCGCACCGGGTCCCCGAACTGCCGCCCGGCGAGGCGTCCGGCTGGCGCATCACGGGCTGGCTGGAGCAGGTCGCCCGCGCGCAGCTCGACGTGGCCTTCGACTTCCCGGTCAGACTGCTGGCCAACGCGCTCGGCTCACCGCCCGCCGACGTCGTCGAGCGCGCCCACGCGCACGGCATCCTCGTCGCCGCGCTCGCGGGCAGCCCCCGGCACGCCCGGCACCACAAGGACGCCGGGATCGACATCGTCGTCGCGCAGGGGTACGAGGCCGGCGGCCACACCGGGGAGATCGCCACCATGGTGCTCACCCCCGAGGTCGTCCGCGCCGTGGACCCGCTGCCGGTCCTCGCGGCCGGCGGCATCGGCACCGGCGAACAGATCGCCGCCGGGCTGGCCCTGGGCGCCCAGGGTGTCTGGCTCGGCTCCGTCTGGCTGACCACCGAGGAGGCCGGTCTGCACTCCAGGCGCCTGACCGAGAAGCTGCTCGCGGCGGGCCCCGGCGACACCGTCCGCTCCCGCGCGCTGACCGGCAAGCCCGCCCGCCAGCTCCGTACGGCCTGGACGGACGCCTGGGACGACCCGTCGGGGCCCGACCCGCTGCCCATGCCGCTGCAAGGGCTGCTGGTCGCCGAGGCCGTCTCCCGTATCCAGAAGTACGAGGTCGAGCCGCTGCTCGGCACGCCGGTCGGCCAGATCGTCGGGCAGATGAACGCGGAACGCAGTGTGCGGGCGGTCTTCGACGACCTCACCCGCGGCTTCGAGCGGGCCGTCGACCGCATCAACCGCATCGCCGGACGCGGCTGAGCCGAGGAGGACACACATGTCGGCATCCATGGCGTCACCATCCCCGAACGGCTTCTGGGCCCAGGCCGCGGCCGATCCGGGACGTACGGTCCTGATCGCCCCGGACGGCGAGGAGTGGACCGCGGCCCGGCTGCACGCCGCCTGCAACCGCCTGGTGCACGGGCTGCGCGCGGCCGGACTGGAGCGCGGCGACGCCTTCGCGGTGGTGCTGCCCAACGGCGTCGAGTTCTTCACCGCCCACCTCGCCGCCACCCAGGCGGGCCTGTACCTCGTACCGGTCAACCACCACCTCGTCGGCCCGGAGATCGCCTGGATCGTCGCCGACTCGGGGGCGAAGGCGCTCATCGCGCACGAACGGTTCGGCGACGCCGCCCGCGCCGCCGCCGACGAGGCGGGGCTGCCGCCGGAACAGCGGTACGCCGTCGGCACGGTGACCGGCTTCCGGCCGTACGCGGCGCTCCTCGAAGGACAGCCGGAAACGCCGCCGGAGGACCGCACCCTCGGCTGGGTCATGAACTACACCTCCGGCACCACCGGACGCCCCCGCGGCATCCGCCGCCCCCTGTCCGGCCGCCCGCCCGAGGAGTCCCACCTCGGCGGCTTCCTCGGCATCTTCGGCATCCGGCCGTTCGACGCCAACGTGCATCTGGTGTGCTCGCCGCTCTACCACACGGCCGTGCTCCAGTTCGCGGGCGCTTCCCTGCACATGGGGCACCGGGTCGTCCTGATGGACAAGTGGACGCCCGAGGAGATGCTGCGGCTGATCGACACGTACCGCTGCACCCATACGCACATGGTGCCCACCCAGTTCCACCGGCTGCTCGCCCTCCCGGAGGAGGTACGGGCACGCTACGACGTGACCTCGATGCGGCACGCCATCCACGGCGCCGCGCCCTGCCCCGACCACGTCAAGCGGGCGATGATCGACTGGTGGGGGAGCTGCGTGGAGGAGTACTACGCGGCGAGCGAGGGCGGCGGCGCGTTCGCCACCGCCGAGGACTGGCTCAAGAAGCCCGGTACGGTCGGCCGGGCCTGGCCGATCAGCGAACTGGCGGTCTTCGACGACGACGGCAACCGGCTGCCGCCCGGCGAACTGGGCACCGTCTACATGAAGATGACCACCGGCGGCTTCAGCTACCACAAGGACGCGGACAAGACCCGCAGGAACCGCATCGGGGACTTCTTCACCGTCGGCGACCTCGGATACCTGGACGCGGACGGGTATCTCTTCCTCCGCGACCGCAAGATCGACATGATCATCTCGGGCGGGGTCAACATCTACCCCGCCGAGATCGAGTCCGTCCTGCTCTCCCACCCCGCCGTCGCCGACGCGGCCGCCTTCGGCATCCCGCACGACGACTGGGGCGAGCAGGTCAAGGCCGTCGTCGAGCCCGCCGACGGCTACCCGGCGGGCCCGGCCCTCGCCGACGAGCTCCTGGAGCACTGCGCCCGGCGGCTGGCGGGCTACAAGCGCCCCAGGTCCGTCGACTTCACCGCGGCCATGCCGCGCGACCCCAACGGCAAGCTCTACAAGCGGCGGCTCCGCGACCCGTACTGGGCGGGCCGGGAGCGCGCCGTGTGAGGTCTACCTACCGCTCGCGTACGTGCTCCACCCGCAGCTGCGGCGAGGCGAGCACATCGCGCTCGCAGAAGCGGGACCGGATCATCCGGCCCGCCGAGTACAGCTCGGTCTGGTCGCTGTAGTGCGGCGAGCGCGGGTTGGAGGACTGCGAGTACGTCAGCAGCGTACGGGCGTTCACCGGGCAGCCGTCGTCCGCGAAGCTCACCGCCTGGATGTAGCTGGAGCCGTGCCGCACCTCCGTGTAGCCACCGCTCGCCGGGTTCCACCGGCCCACGGTCATGTTCCAGACGCCCAGCCCGTCCACGCCCCCGCTGACCGGGATGCGCTTGCCGTTGCGTATGACGAACTGGTGCTCGCCGAGCGGCGCGGCGAGCGGGATGCGCGCGGCGCGCAGCTCGGACACGGCGTCGGCGAGCGCGGTCGCGAGGCCAGGGACGGCGGTGTTCAGGGCGCGCGGGGTCCGCACCGGATCATTCGGGTCGAAAGGCGTCTTCCAAAGATCGGTCTGCGGCACCGTGGCGGTCAGCCGGCGCCAGAACCGGTCGAAGAGGAGTGCGCCCTTGCTGTCCGTCCGTACCGTACGGTTCCAGGCGGCGATCACCCGGCACGCCTCCGAGACGTCCATGGCCTTGCCGTCGCTCCCGGTCGCCGTACCGCCGGGGAGCGCGGCGCAGGCCCGCGCGGTGTCGGCGGCGGCCAGGTCACCGGCGGGCACCCGGTTGGTGAACTGCTGGCGCTGGAGATCGGCCGGGGTCAGATCGCCCCGGTCCGCCAGGGCGGACACGTCCTCGACGGCGCCGCGCGTCCGCAGGGAGCGCGGGGTGCCGATGTCGCCGAGAACGCGCGGGTAGCCCGTCAGCGGCCGGTCCGCGTTGGCCAGCCAGGCGCTGTCGTTGGAATTCTCCGCATACGGGGCGTCCGTGAGCGTGGGCATCGCGGACGGGCCGAAGATGCCCGGCTGCACGGCGTCCCGGTCGCGGCCCGGCGCGCAGCCGGAGCGCGCGCCGTCCAGTACGGCCAGGCCGGGCGCCGGGTACAGCAGCCGCCCCAGGCCCGTGGAACAGCGCTCCACGAGGTCGTCGGTGATGCGCGGCACCACCTGCGACTGGGTGTAGAGGGTGCGGCCGGCCGAGTCGGCGGCGACGGTGTTCACCCAGGGCAGGCCCTGCGTCCGGCGCAGCACCCGCCGGACGTCCGCCACGTTCCGGGCCTTGCCCAGGCCCAGGAAGGTGTCGGACATCCGCAGCTGCGCCGCGTTGGGGTCACCCAGCGCGTACGCCGTACGGCTCGTCCACGCCAGGTCGAGGCCGCCGTACTCGGTGACGACCGGGCCGTAGCGCGTCCACCACTGCGTACGGACCACATCCGGACCGTCCTTGACCGGCACCGTCACGGTCCGGCGCGTCATCCGCTCCGGCTTGCCGTCCACCAGGTACGCGGTCGGGTCCGCCGGGTCCAGGGTGAGCTGGTGGAAGTTCATGGGCACACCGGTGGAGACCGTGTGGCTCCAGGCGATGCGGGCGTTGTGGCCGATGTTGGGGGTGGGGGAGCCGAGGATCAGTCCGCCCGCGACGTCGAGTTCGCCGGGGATGGTCACCTGCGCCTGCCAGAAGCGGCGGCCGCCGGACCACGGGTAGTGCGGATTGCCCAGGAGCAGGCCGCGGCCGTTGGCGGTGGTGTCACCGCGGAAGGCGACGGCGTTGGAGCCCAGGCCCCCGTCGTCGCGTGCGAGGTGGGAGCGGACGGACGCCACGGACTTCCGCGGGCTCTGCGGCGCGGTGGGGGCGGGTGGGGCGCCGGCCGTGGGCGGGTGGGCCGCGACGAGGCTGTCCACCACATCGGCCTGCCCCGCGGTGATCACGAGGGCGTACGCGTTGGCCGCCACGTCGAGCGCGGTGACCGGCTTGACCCACTCCTTGCCCGCACAGGCCGGATCGGTGATCTTCCGCTGCGCCAGCCAGGCGTTGTACCCGGCCGCCCAGCCGCGCATCAGCTCCTTCACCTCGTCACCCGGCCCGGCCGGAGCGGGCTGCCGCAGCAGCTTCTCGACGGTGCGGGTCTGGCGTATGCCCTTGAAGAAGAGGTCACTGGCGAGGTTGGTGCTCGCGGAGGAGTGGGTGCCGTCGGGATGTCCCGCGGCGCCGAAGTACCGGGAGCGTTCGCCGCGCAGGGTGACGAAGCCGTCGGCGAGCGTGCAGACCTGATCGGCGGCCTGCGCCCAGCCCACGCCGAAACCCAGGTCGGGGTAGTCGTCGGCGATTATGTGGGGAATGCCGTACTCGGTGTAGCGGATGTCGGCCGAGAGTCCGCCGCCCGACGGGCGGGACGCCTTGGCCGCGGCCGCGTCCGGGGCGGGCGACAGCCCCGCCGCGGTCAGCAGCACCATCCCGGCCGCGGCGAGCTTTCTGAAACGGTCGCGCATATCGGGTGATCCTCCTTGCAGTCCTGAAGGTGCGGTACACGAACACGTGCCAACTCGCGGGGACGGGGAGGAGGTTGAGCGGTGAGCGGAAGGCTGAGCATAACCGTGACCGGTCGCGACGGGTCCGGCGCCGCGGTCTTTGGCGCGAACGCCCCGTGCGCCCGGCCGCCCCGCTCTCTTGACCGGGCCCGGGGCCGGGCACAGGATCACGCCATGACGGGAGCCACGGCGGGAGTACGGACGAACACGGTCGACGGGGTCCTGCGGCGCAGCGCGCACCGGACGCCCGACCGCACGGCGGTGCGCTACGGCGACCGGTCCTGGACCTACCGCGAACTGGACGACGCGGTGACGGCCGCCATGTGCGCCCTGCTGGTGAACGGGGCGGAGCCAGGGGACCGGGTCGCCGCGTACGGCCACAATTCCGACGCGTACGTGATCGGCTTCCTGGCCTGCGCCCGCGCCGGGCTGGTGCACGTACCCGTCAACCACCACCTCACCGGCGACGGACTGCGCTACATCATCGAGCAGTCGGGCAGCACCCTCGTCCTCACCGACCCGGCGCTGGAGCACCGGCTGCCGCCCGGGGTCCGGACGATGCCGCTGCGGGACGCGGCGGGATCGCTGGTGGAGCGGGCGGAGGAAGGGCGGGGGGTGAAATCGGCGGTCCTCCGGACAGGTGATGAGGGTGGGTCGGGGGAGGCGCACGAAGCCGGTGACCCGGATGGCGCGTACGGCTCGGGCTCCGACGACCTGGTGCAGCTCCTCTACACCTCCGGCACGACCGGGCTGCCCAAGGGCGCGATGATGACGCACGGCGCGCTGGTCCACGCGTACACCTCGGCCATCGTCGCCCTCGACCTGAAGGCGACCGACCGGCCCGTACACAGCCTGCCGCTCTACCACTCGGCGCAACTGCACGTGTTCCTGATGCCCTACCTCGCCGTGGGCGCCGAGAACGTCATCCTCGACGCGCCCGACCCGGACCGGGTCTTCGACCTGGTCGAAGCGGGGCGGGCGGACAGCCTGTTCGCGCCGCCCACCGTGTGGATCGCCCTCTCCCGGCACCCCGGCTTCGCCACCCGCGACCTCCGCGGCCTCCGCAAGGCGTACTACGGCGCGTCCATCATGCCGGTGCCCGTCCTGGAACGGCTGCGCGCCCGGTTGCCCGGCCTCGCCTTCTACAACTGCTTCGGACAGAGCGAGATCGGGCCGCTGGCCACCGTCCTGGGGCCGGACGAACACGAGGAGCGGATGGACTCGTGCGGCCGGCCGGTGCTGTTCGTGGAGGCGCGGGTGGTGGACCCGGGAGGCACGGAGGTGCCCGACGGCGAGCGCGGGGAGATCGTCTACCGCTCGCCCCAACTGTGCACGGGCTACTGGGACAAGCCGGACGAGACCGCGGCGGCGTTCCGGGACGGCTGGTTCCGCTCCGGGGACCTGGCCGTGCGCGACGCGGCGGGCTACTTCACCATCGTCGACCGCGTCAAGGACGTCATCAACTCGGGCGGTGTGCTGGTGGCCCCGCGACAGGTGGAGGACGCGCTGTACGCACATCCGGGGGTCGCGGAGGTGGCGGTGATCGGCCTGCCGGACGAGCGCTGGATCGAGGCGGTGACGGCCGTCGTCGTACCGCGCGCGGGCACGGCGGCGCCGGACGAGGCGGAGCTGATCGCGGCGGTGCGGGAGCGGCTGGCCGGGTTCCAGGTGCCCAAGCGGGTGCTGTTCGCCGAGGCGTTGCCGCGCAATGCCAGCGGCAAGATCCTCAAGCGGGAACTCCGGGAACGGTACGGGTCCGAGTCCGGCCGGGAGTGAAGGCCCGCCAGGCCCGCCCGCCGGCGTTCGCGGGGCCGTCCCGGCCTGCGCCGAGGGCGATTGTCAGACCCCCCTGCCATGCTGGGAAGTGCCGGGGGAGAAGCATTGAGCGGTACCGCATCCTCCCTGGTGACGAGGGCGTACGTGCTCGCTCGGCGGCCGCCCGCGTCGTGCGATGACGAGCAGCGACGACAGGACGCCGAAGGAGATCAACATGCTCACCACCCAGTACGTCCCGGGCGCACCGAACTGGCTCGACCTCGGCGCACCGGACATGGAAGCGGCCGCCGCGTTCTACGGCGCCGTCTTCGGCTGGACCTTCCGCTCGGCCGGGCCGGACGCCGGCGGGTACGGCTTCTTCCAGCTCGACGGGAAGACCGTGGCCGGGGCCGGACCGCTGACCGAGGAGGGCGCCCGGTCGGCCTGGACGGTCCACTTCCACACACCGGACGTGGACGCCCTGGCCAAGTCCGTCGAGCAGGCCGGCGGCACGGTCCGCTTCGGCCCGTGCGACGTCTTCACCGCCGGCCGGCTGGCCGGGTTCACGGACCCGGCGGGCGCCGAGTTCGCCGCCTGGCAGCCCGGCGACAACCCGGGCATGGAGGTGGCCGGCGCGACGCACGCACTGTGCTGGACCGAGCTGTACACCACCGACGCGGCCGCCGCGAAGGCGTTCTACCGCTCGGTCTTCTCGTGGGAGACGGTCGACAGGCAGATGGGCGGAGAGGTGGTCTACACGATCGCCTCGCCCGCCGGCACCGACCCGGACGGCGACGCCGGCCACGCCGGCATCATGCAGATGGCACCGGAGAACGTCGCCGGCGGCTCCACGCCGGAATGGCATCCGTACTTCGCCGTCGAGGACTGCGACGCGACGGTTGCCAAGTCCACGGAACGCGGCGCGATAGCCATCCACCCGCCCGTGGACGCCGAGGGCGTCGGCAGGCTGGCCATGCTGCGGGACCCGTTCGGGGCGGTGTTCGCGGTGATCACGCCGAGTGTGGGGTGAGGCGGGTGAGTCGGTGAGGCGATGAGGCGGGGGAGTCGGTGAGGCGGGCGGGGTGCCGTACGGGGCAGCCCGGTTGCCGGGGGGCCGGAGCCCTGAAGCGACCGCGCCGTAAAGAAGTTGCTTCGGGATCAGCGCTCACGTTGGCTGTCCGGCATGGCCGAACTGCACACCGAACGCCTCGTCCTCCGCCGGTGGCGGGAGTCCGACCTCGAACCGTGGGCCGCGATGAACGCCGACCCCGAAGTACGGGAGCACCTGGGCGACCTGCTCACCCGCGAACAGAGCGACGCTTCCGTGCGACGGTTCGAGGCCGACTTCGACCGGCGCGGCTACGGATGGTGGGCGGTCGATGTACGGGCCACGGGCGAATTCATCGGCTTCGCGGGCCTGGACGACACGGACGAGGACATGCCGTTCAAGGGGGTGGAGATCGGCTGGCGACTCGCACGCTCGGCATGGGGTCATGGATACGCCACCGAGGCGGCCCTGGCGGTCCTGGCCTTCGGCTTCGACACGCTCGAACTCCCGGAGATCCTGGCGGTGACGACCGCCACCAACACCCGCTCCCAGGCCGTCATGCGCCGCATCGGCATGACCAGGAATCCGGCCGACGACTTCGACGACCCGTCTGCGCCGGAGGGCCCGCTGCGGCCGAGTGTGGTGTATCGGGTGGGGCGTGGTGGGTGGGGTGATGGACGGGGGTTTTGAGCGGGGGTGATGGGTGGGGGGGGCGGCGTTGTGCTGGGGCCCGGGTGAGAGGGGGAGGGGTGGGGGCGGGGCGGGGGGGGAAGCCACCATCGGGCCCTCTGGCCGATTGGCGGGGACCCGGGGCTTTACGGCGGGGGAGCCCCCGGCCCCCTGAGCGGGGAAGTCCCTTGCCCCCCACCTCACGTCCGCATATCCACAATGCGCTTCAGCTTGCCGACGGAGCGTTCAAGGGTTTCGGGGTTGACGATTTCGACGGCTACGGAGACGCCGATGCTGTCCTTGACGCCACGGGCGATGTGGGCGATGGCGGCTGTGCGTGCCTCGGGGGTGGCGTCGGGGCGTGC
Organism: Streptomyces rimosus; assembly: GCF_008704655.1. Lineage (NCBI taxonomy): Bacteria > Bacillati > Actinomycetota > Actinomycetes > Kitasatosporales > Streptomycetaceae > Streptomyces > Streptomyces rimosus. The sequence goes on from NZ_CP023688.1 coordinate 8,024,861, forward strand.
TTCGGCCCGTACGGTCAGGTGGTCCATCCGGCCTTCGCGGGTCAGTCGTAGTTGGAAGTGCGGTGCGACGCCCGGGGTGCGCAGCACGACCTCCTCGACCTGGGCGGGGAAGAGGTTCACCCCGCGCAGGATGATCATGTCGTCGCAGCGGCCGGTGACCTTCTCCATCCGGCGGAAGGCGGGGCGGGCGGTGCCGGGCAGCAGCCGGGTCAGGTCCCGGGTGCGGTAGCGGACCACCGGCATGGCCTCCTTGGTCAGCGAGGTGAAGACCAGTTCCCCGTGTTCGCCGTCCGGCAGCGGTTCGCCGGTGACCGGGTCGACCACCTCCGGATAGAAATGGTCCTCCCAGATGTGCAGCCCGTCCTTGGTCTCCACACACTCCTGGGCGACGCCGGGGCCCATGACCTCCGAGAGGCCGTAGATGTCCACCGCGTCGATGGCGAAGCGCTCCTCGATCTCCCGGCGCATCTCCTCCGTCCACGGCTCCGCGCCGAATATCCCGACCTTGAGTGAGGTGGTACGGGGATCGACGCCCTGGCGCTCGAACTCGTCGAGGAGGGTGAGCATGTAGGACGGCGTCACCATGATGATCTCGGGCCGGAAGTCCCGGATGATCTGCACCTGCCGGACGGTCATGCCTCCGGAGGCCGGGACGACCGTACAGCCGAGGCGTTCGGCGCCGTAGTGCGTGCCGAGGCCGCCGGTGAACAGGCCGTAGCCGTACGCGATGTGCACCTTGTGGCCGGGCCGGCCGCCGGCCGCGTGGATCGAGCGCGCCACGACGTCGGCCCATACGGACAGGTCGCGTTCGGTGTAGCCGACGACCGTCGGGCGGCCGGTCGTGCCGCTGGAGGCGTGGATGCGGCGCACGGCGTCCTGGGGGACGGCGAACATGCCGAAGGGGTAGTTGGCCCGCAGGTCGTCCTTGACGGTGAACGGGAAACGCGCGAGGTCGCCGAGCGACCGGCAGTCGTCGGGGCGGACCCCGGCCCGGTCGAAGGACCGCCGGTAGAACGGTACGTTCTCGTACGCATGCCGCAACGTGGCGCGCAGCCGCTCCAGTTGGCGGACCCGCAGCTCCTCGGCGGACAGCCGCCGCACCGCGTCGAACGGTTCCATACCGCCGCCGACCGATCCTGTACCGCCGCCGACCGTTCCCGTACCGGCAGCGATCACTTCAGCTGACGTCCCCGCCCCTGTCCCCGCCTCCGCCCCCGTCCCCCGCCGCTCACCCCTGCTGTCCGCATCCGGCATGTCCGTCACCGTTCCGTGTCCCGACCGATCATTCGGTTGCTGAATGCGGTCCAAGTAATCAGCGGGCGGCGAACGCGTCAAGGGGCGTGACGCGTTCGCACGCGGGTAGCTTCGAGCGCATGAGTGACGTTCAGAAGGTGCAGGTCGGCGACGTCCGCTTGGCGTACCGGTGCTGGGGTGACGCGGATGCGCCCCCGGCGGTGCTGCTGCACTGCCTCGGCGAGGACGGTGAGGACTGGCGCGGCGTGGTCGGCCAGCTCGCCACCACCCACCGGGTGTACGCACTGGATCTGCGCGGGCACGGCGCCAGCGACCGGCCGGGGGAGTACGGCTTCGAGAGCTGGTGCGACGACGTGGCCGGGTTCCTCCAGGAGCTGCGTCTGGGGCCCGTGGCGCTCATCGGCCACTCGCTCGGCGCGATGGTCGCGCTGCTGCTGGCCGCCGCCCGGCCGGAGCTCGTGGAGCGGCTGGTGGTGGAGGAAGCGGCGCCGCCCCGGCCGGGCGATCCGCCGCAGGAGGTGCCGGAGCCGCCGCCGGGGCCGCAGACGTTCGACTGGCAGGCGAAGGTGGCCGTGGTGGCGCTGCGCAACGCGCCGGACCCGGCGTGGTGGGAAGCCCTGGCGAAGATCACCGCACCGACCCTGGTGATCGCGGGCGGCCCCACCAGTCACATCCCGCAGCAGCACCTCCACGACATGGCCGAACGCATCCCGGACTGCCGCCTCGTCACGGTCGAGGGCGCGGGGCACCTCGTCCACGAGGAACGCCCGCTGGAGTACCTGGACGCGGTCCGCACCTTCCTGGTCCCCGCACCCTGAGCCGCGACGGGCCTGGGGCGGGGCAGGGGCGGAGGCGGTCCTGCCCCGTACGGGTGTCGGGGGCAGCCCTCCCGTACGGGCGCCGGGCGCCGGCCGCCGCGCCCACGACCGGCCCAATGGCGCAGCGGTGCCGTCCTTCCGTGGTGCGCTGACCGCAACCTCCGAAAGGATCACCATGCGTCCATCACTTCGTACGACCGCGCGGGCGGCGCTCGGTCTCCTCGCCGCCCTGGCCCTGTCCGGCGCGGTCCTGCCCGCCGTGGCCCACTCCGAATCGGACGACGAGCCGGGCGAGCGCCCCGCCGTCGGCAGCCACGGACAGGTCCGACACCCCTCGAAGGGCGGGTTCCTCTTCCCGCTCGACGGCCTCCCGAACAACGCCAATGTAGGCGTCAACAGCGTCTCCGACCGTACTTGAGGGAACCGGCCGCAACCGGCCCGCTCCGCCCCCTACCCCATGGCCCTGGATACTCCCAGGTGTCACTGCCACCGCCGTCCGCCCGGCCGTAAGGTCACCGGGCGGGCGGCGGTGCGCGCATGGTTCCGGGGAGGGGGCAGCCGTGGGAACGAGGGGGCGTGGGAGCGCTGGGCCGGGCGGGGTGGACGCGCGGGCGGAGGCCGCGGTCCGGGACGGGGACGAGGAGGCGTTCGCGCGGCTCGCCGAGCGCTACCGGCATGAACTGCGGGTGCACTGCTACCGCATGCTCGGCTCCTTCACCGACGCCGAGGACCTGGTGCAGGAGACGCTGCTGCGGGCCTGGCGCAAGCGGCGGAGCTTCGAGGGGAGGGCGACGTTCCGGGCGTGGCTGTACCGGATCGCCACCAACGCCTGCCTGGACGCGCTGGCCGGTCCCGCCCGCTCGCGGGAGATCGCGGTGGCGGTCGACAGTACGGGCGCGGCGAAGCGCTCCGCACCGGCCGAGGTCACCTGGCTCCAGCCGTATCCGGACGCCCTGCTGGACCTGGCCGCACCGGCCGACGGCGGTCCGCAAGCCGCGGCGATCGCGAGGGAGACCATCGAGCTGGCCTTCCTGGCGGCGATCCAGCATCTGCCGCCCCGGCAGCGGGCGGTGCTGATCCTGCGCGATGTCGTGGGCCTGCCCGCCGCGGAGACGGCCGGGATGCTCGATCTGAGCACCGCCGCGGTCAAGAGCGCGCTGCAACGCGCCCGCGCCACGCTGCGGGAGCAGTTGCCCGAGCGGCGCGCCGACTGGGGCCGGGGAGCCACCGGCCCCAGCGAGTCCGAACGCGCGCTCCTCCAGCGGTTCGTCGCAGCCTCCCAGGCCGCCGACATCCCCGCACTGGCCGCCCTGTTGCGCGAGGACGTCCGGCAGACCATGCCGCCCGCCCACCTCGTGTTCGACGGGCGTACGGCCGTCATCGCCATGTGGCGCGCGGCCCTGGAGGGCGACCAGGCGTGGGGCGACTGGCACTCCGTACCGGTCGCGGTGAACCGGCAGCCGGCCGTGGCGAACTACGTGCGGCTGTCCGGGGCGCCCGCGTACACCGCGGTCAACATCGACGTGCTGCGCGTCGAGGACGGCCGGATCGCGGAGATCACCACCTTCGCGCCGGACCTGCTGCCCGCCCTCGGGCTCCCGGACAGCGTGGCGCCCGACGACGTCCACGGATGACCCGTCGGCGAGTGGTCCACGTCACATCTGTGCGCCGATTCCTTTTCGAGGGACCGCCGGTCGTATGTGCCGTAAGGCGTCGTGGCGGGCAGAGCGCGAAGCCCGCACTGTCACGGCGCGCCGCGGCACCGCGACAGGCGCGGACGGAGAGACGGAGACGGCATGACGGAACAGAGCGTGGGTCCGGACGAGCAGGTCAAGGCCCTGGACCGGCTGGTGGGCCACTGGCGGGTCGAGGGCGGTACGGAGGGCACCGTCACCTACCGGTGGCTGGACGGGGGCCACTTCCTCGTGCAGGACGTCGATCTGGCGCAGTCCGGGCGGTGCGTCACCGGCATGGAAGTGATCGGCCGGGAACTGCCCTTCGGGGCGGAAACACCGGGGGACGAGATCAGGTCCCGTTTTTACGGGAGCCAGGGGGAGACGTTCGATTACGTGTACGAGCTGGAGGGGGGCACCCTGACCATTTGGGGCGGTGAGAAGGGCTCGCCCGCGTACTTCAGGGGCACCTTCGCCGCGGACGGGAACAGCCTTTCCGGAGCGTGGGTCTACCCGGGCGGCGGGGGCTACGACTCCGTGATGACCAGGGTGAGGTGACCGGCGGCCCGGGGTCCGGTCGCGGTAACCGGACCCCGGGGGCGTCGGGCCCGTCCCCGCCGTACGGCACCGCCACGGCAGGTTGGCGGATTCCTGTTCACTCAAGGAGACGCAGGCCCGCCTGCCGTTGCCGTGGAGGCCGCCGGAGTGGCCAAGATGAGCGCGTGATCACCAACACTCGCCCTCGCCGACGGCATCGCCGGTCCGCCCCGCTCGCGGCGGGTACGGGCCTGCTGGCCGTACTGTCACTGCTGCCGTCCCCCGCGCTCGCCGCCCCGCCCGGTCCGGGTACGGCCACCGCGGACACGTCCGCCCCGGAGCGTACGGCCGCCGCCTCCACCGGCACCGAACGCCGGGTCGACGCCTACCTCACCGCGATCAGGAACCGGCCCGCCGCGCTGCGCTCCTTCTTCCGTGACCTGCCCAAGGGCGGCGACCTCCACAACCACCTCTCCGGCGCGGCCTCGACCGAGCTGCTGATCAAGCTGGCCGGCGACGACGGGCTGTGCATCGAGACGAAGACGATGACGGCCAGGACCGGCCCGTGCGGGCCCGGCACCCGCCCGGCCGCGCAGGCGCGCACCGACCGCGCCTTCCACCGGCAGATCCTGCGCGCGTGGTCGATGCAGGACTTCTCGTCCGCTTCCGGCGAGTCCGGGCACGACCACTTCTTCGCCACTTTCGGGAAGTTCGGGGAGGTCACCTGGCGCCACAACGGCACGCTGCTGGCCGATGTGGCCAACACGGCGGCCCGGCAGAACCAGTTCTACCTGGAGACGATGCTCACCCCCGCGTCGTCCGGCGCCAAGAAGCTCGCCGACCAGGTCGGCTACCAGGCGGAACTGAGCCGGATGCACCACGCGCTGGTGGCCGGCGGAAAGCTGGACAAGCTCGTACGCGAGGCGGGGCGCGAGGCCGACAAGGGCAACGCGGAGTTCCGCAAGGCGGCGGGCTGCGGCACCCACAAGCCGGGCCCCGGCTGCCGGATGACCATCCGGTACATCTCCCAGGTGTCGCGCGGCAGCACGCCCGCACGCGTCTTCACGCAGATGGCCCTCGCCATGCGCCTCGCCGAACGCGACCACCGGTACGTGGCGGTCAACCTCGTACAGCCGGAGGACGAGGCGAACGCGCTGCGCAACTACCGGCTCCACATGCGGATGCTGGATTACCTGCACCGCGTCTACCCGCGCGCCCACATCACCCTGCACGCCGGGGAACTCGTCCCCGGCCTGGTCAAGCCCGAGGACCTGCGCTTCCACATCAACGAGGCGGTGCGCACCGGGCACGCGGAGCGCATCGGGCACGGGGTGGACGTGGCCCACGAGGACAACGCGGCCGGACTGCTGCGCACCATGGCCAAGCGCGACATCGCCGTGGAGGTGCCGTTCACGAGCAACCGGCAGATCCTCGGCGTCACCGGCGCCGACCACCCGTTCCCGCTCTACCGGCGCTTCGGGGTGCCGGTCGTGCTCGCCACCGACGACCCGGGCGTCTCGCGCAGCGACATCAGCACCGACTACCGCTATGCGGCCACCACGTACGGCCTGCGGTACCGCGAGCTGAAGGACCTGGCCCGCGCCTCGCTGGAGCACTCCTTCCTGCCGGGCCGCGGCCTGTGGGCCGACGGGGGCAACGGGGCGCGCCACTACGAGCTTTCGAACGCGTGCCGTACGGAACGCCCCGGCGTGCGCCCGCCGCACACGGCCTGCAAACGGTTCCTCGCCAAGGACCTCAAGGCCGCCCTCGAATGGAAGCAGGAGGAAGCTTTCGCCCGCTTCGAGCACCGCATCCTGAAGGCGCGGCACTGAGAGGGAACTGAGAGGGAGCGGAATGCAAGGCCGGGGCGGGAGTGCGGCAGATACCAGCACTCCCGCCCCGGCCGCATCCGTCAGTACGATCGGCCTGGCCAACCCCCGGGGACAGGAGCGCCGATCGTGGCACGCACCATACGTACCTCTCTGCGCCGGCTGCTCACCACGGGCGCCGCCGTCACCGCTCTTCTCACCGCCGCCCCGACGGCCGGCGCGGCCCCGGCGGCACCCCGCGAGACGCACGCCCTGCGCCCCCTCGCCGACCTGTCCGCCCAACGCCTCGCCACCGCCGACCTGGTGGCCGCGGCGAAGTGGGGGACCGGCAGCCCGGTCGACGATCCGGTGCGCGAGCGGCAGGTGCTGGAGGCCGTGGCGCGGCAGGCCGCGGAGCTGGGCACCGATCCGCGGCGGACCGCGCGGATCTTCCGGGACCAGATCGAGGCGAACAAGACCGTGCAGCGCGCGCTGCACCGCCGCTGGACCGCCGACCCGGCGCAGGCACCCACCCGGCGCCCGGATCTCGGTGAGGTGCGCAAGGAGATCAACCGCGTCAACGACGCTCTGGTACGGGCGATCGCCGCCTCCGGCGCGGCCCGTACATCGCCGCGCTGCCTCCGTTCCCTGGTGCACGACACCGCTGACGTACGTCACGAGCGGGGCCTCGACACCCTGCACACGGTGGCGCTGGCCCGTTCCGTACGGTCGGTGTGCGGGGCGGACGAGGCGCGTCCGGCATCATGAACCGCCGGGCGGGCCGAGGACGACCGGCAGCTCCCGCAGGCCGTTGAAGACCATGGACGGGCGGCGGAGCGGACGCTGCCCGGGGTCGTCCAGGGCGAGGCCGGGGAAGCGGTCGAACAGCGCGGGGAGGGCGACCGCCGCCTCCAGGCGGGCGAGCGGCGCACCGAGGCAGTGGTGGATGCCGTGCCCGAAGGCCAGATGGCGGGTGGGCGGCCGGGTGACGTCGAAGCGGTCGGCCCCGGGCCCGTGCTGCCGCGGGTCGCGGCCGAAGGCGGCGTACGACAGCATCACCGGATCGCCCGCGCGAATGGTCCGGCCGGCCAGGTCCACGTCGCACAGCGCGTAGCGGAACGGGAAGTTGGCGACCGGCGGGTCCCAGCGCAGCGTCTCCTCGACCACCGCGCTCCAGGGCACCTGCCCGCCGCGTACGAGAGTGAGCTGACCGGGGTGGGTCAGCAGCGCGTACACCGCGTTGACCAGCAGGTTCACCGTGGTCTCATGGCCCGCGACAATCATCAGCAACAGCGTGTCGACGAGTTCGCTCCCGCTGAGGCCGTGGCCGGGGGCCACCAGCGCGCTCGTCAGGTCGTCCCCGGGGTCCTCGCGCTTGGCGCGGAGCAGATCGGCGAGCGCGGCCCGCAGCTCGCGGTGGGTGGCCAGGGCATCGGCCGGGCCCGCCGGGGCGGCGAACAGGGCCTGGCACAGCGACTGCAGCCGGGGACGGCGGTCGTCGGACACGCCGAACAGCTCGCAGATGACCCGTATCGGCAGCGGGTGGGCGAAGCGGGCCCGCAGCTCGACGGGGCCCGCCGGCCCCTCGGCGGCGAGGCCGTCCAGCAGCTCCCCGGCCAGCTCCTCGACGCGCGGCCGCAGCCCCGCCACGCGGCGCGCGGTGAACGCGCGGGCCAGCGGCGCGCGCAGCCGGGTGTGGTCGCCCGCCGTCGCGGTGGTCATGTTCGCGACGGTCAGCAGCGGCGCCAGCGGCCAGGAGCGCGGGACCTCGCCGCCGCGCCAGGCGCGCCAGGCCCCGATGTCCTTGACGAAGCGGCCGTCCGCCAGCACCGCCTTCCCGGCCTGATGCCGGGTCACCAGCCAGGCCGTCACCCCACCCGGCAGCAGGACGGGCACCACAGGGCCCGCGGCGCACAGCGGGTCCGGGCGGGAGCGGGGATCGCGCGCTTCCGGGTCGAGGCGCACACACGAGCCGTACTCACCGGAAGGGCCGCCGCCGGGCTCCGCGCCATCGATGTCCATGCTTCAGCCTAGTGGGGCCGCCGGGCGACTTCCCAGCCCCCGGCACCGGCCCCGGCTTGCTGCATTCGGGCGGCGCGGCGTGTGCCAAGCGGGTGAAGCGTGGGGACCGGTTGACGTCCCGCCGCACGGTGTGGGCAACCGTGCGGGTGTCCCCTTCTTCCCATCCAGGAGAACCCTTATGGCCAAGAATCTCGCCGTCATACCCCGGCCCGGCGCGGCGCACATCCGTTCCCGGGTGTGTGGGCCGCGCCATCTCCACCGCCGTACCGGATGAACCTGCCGGTCAGGGGCTCCGGCCGCCGTCGGGGCGGCGGCCGGAGCCCGGTCCGTGCCGGAGGCGTCGGACTTACGGGGTGCCCGTGCCGGACGCCACCGCCTTCGCCCACCGGTAGTCCGCCTTGCCGCTCGGGGAGCGCCGGATGCGCTCGGTGAAGACGACGGACCGGGGGACCTTGTAGCCGGCCAGCCGCGCCCGGCAGTGCTCCTGCACCGCCTCAAGGCCCAGCGGCCCGGCACCCTCCCGCAGCTGTACGACGGCGGCGACCCGGCTGCCCCAGCGCGCGTCCGGCACCCCGGCCACCAGCGCGTCGTAGACATCAGGATGCGCCTTCAGCGCCTGCTCGACCTCCTCCGGATAGACCTTCTCGCCGCCGGAGTTGATGCACTGCGAGCCGCGCCCGAGGACGGTGACGATACCCGCCTCGTCGACGGTGGCCATGTCACCGAGCAGCACCCACCGCTCGCCGTCCGCCTCGAAGAACGTCTCGGCGGTCTTGCGCGGGTCGTTGTAGTAGCCGAGCGGTACATGCCCGCGCAGCGCGAGCCGCCCGACCTCGCCGGCCGCCACCGGGGCGTGCACGGGGGACGCCGGGTCGACCACCGCCGTGTGCGCGTTGACGCGTAACCGGAACCCCTTGTCCGGCCCCGAGTCCTCGGTGGCGGTGCCGTTGAAGCCCGACTCCGACGAGCCGAAGTTGTTGAGCAGCAGGGCGCCCGGCACCAGCGCGCTGAACTGGGCCCGTACGGTTTCCGACAGGATCGCCCCGGAGCTGCTGACGCTGAACAGCGAGGAGCAGTCGGTGCCCTTCAGCGGGCCCGCCAGCGCGTCCGCGAGGGGGCGCAGCATCGCGTCGCCGACCAGCGAGACGCTGGTCACCTTCTCGCGCTCGATGGTGCGCAGCACCTCCTCCGGCACGTACTTGCGGTGCAGGACGACCTTCTGGCCGAAGTGGAAGGCGATGAACGCGGTGAGGGTGGAGGTCCCGTGCATCAGCGGGGGAGTGGGGAAGAAGACCAGGCCCTCGCCGCCCGCGGCGACGCGTTCGGCCAGTTCCTCCGGGCGCCGTACCGGCTCGCCGGTGGGCGCGCCGCCGCCCATGCCGGAGAAGAAGATGTCCTCGTGCCGCCACATCACGCCTTTCGGCATGCCGGTGGTGCCGCCGGTGTAGATGACGAGCCGGTCGCCGCCGGAGCGCGGCGCGAAGTCCCGGTCGGGCGAACCGGACGCCTCGGCCTGCTCGAACGGCACCGGCGCGACGGCGGGTTCCGGCGCGCCCGGCGGCGGGGTGCCCACCCGTACGAGATGGCGCAGCCGCTCCGTACGCGGCAGGACGGCGGCGATCCGGCCGGTGAACTCCGCGTCGAAGACCAGCGCGACCAGATCGGCGTCCCGGTAGAGGTAGGCCAACTCGTCTTCTACGTAGCGGTAGTTGACGTTCACGGGGACGGCGCGGATCTTCAGGCAGGCGTAGAGGGCCTGGAGGTATTCGACGCCGTTGTAGAGGTGCAGGCCGACGTGCGAGCCCGGGGTGACCCCGTGATCGCGCAGGTGGTGGGCGAGCCGGTTGGCCGCGCGGTCCAGCTCCGCGTACGTCAGGCGCCGCTCCGCGCCCGTACCCGGATGATCCAGGTGGACCAGCGCCTCCCGGCCGGGAACCGTGTCGACGACCGACTCGAACAGATCGGCGAGGTTGTATTCCACGTCTCCTCCAGGGCGGGCGGCGGCGTCGGTCCGCGGTCATTAGAGCGCCGCGCGGCGTACGGGGGAAGGGGGCGGGACACCGGAAACTGACTGCCTGTCAGAAAACTCTTGAAGTCGGCCCCGGGCTCCTGCAACCTGTTCTACGTTCCGCGGCGGACCGGCTCCGGCCGGACGGCGGCGGACGGGTCCGGTACGCGACCGTACGGACGGGAGGACGCATGGGCGGGACCGAACATCTGACGGTGACACGCGACGGCGCGACCCTGGTGCTCACCCTCAACCGGCCGGAGGCGAAGAACGCGCTGTCGCTGCCGATGCTGGTGGGCCTGTACGACGGCTGGACCGAGGCCGACGAGGACGACGGCGTGCGCTCCATCGTGCTCACCGGCGCGGGCGGCGCCTTCTGCTCCGGCATGGACCTCAAGGCGCTGGCCGGCCGCGGCATGGACGGCGAACCGTACCGCGAGCGCCTGGCGGCCGACCCGGACCTCCACTGGAAGGCCATGCTGCGCCACCACCGCCCGCGCAAGCCCGTGATCGCCGCCGTCGAGGGCGCCTGCGTCGCCGGCGGTACGGAGATCCTCCAGGGCACCGACATCCGGGTGGCCGGGCAGAGCGCCACGTTCGGGCTGTTCGAGGTGCGGCGCGGACTGTTCCCCATCGGCGGCTCGACGGTCCGCCTCCCGCGCCAGATCCCGCGCACCCACGCCCTGGAGATGCTGCTCACCGGGCGCCCGTACACCGCCGAGGAGGCCGCCTGTATCGGCCTGATCGGCCATGTCGTACCGGACGGTGACGCGCTCGGCACGGCGCTGGAGATCGCCGAACGGATCAACGCGTGCGGCCCGCTTGCCGTCGAGGCGGTCAAGGCGTCCGTCTACGAGACCGCCGGGATGACCGAGGAGGACGGGCTGAAGGCCGAACTGGAACGCGGCTGGCCCATCTTCGGCACCGCCGACGCCAAGGAGGGCTCCCGGGCCTTCGCCGAGAAGCGCCCGCCGGTCTTCCGGCGCGCCTGAGCCCCGCACTTGATCGCCGCCCCGCCCGACCCGTACGGAAGCGAGGAGCCCGAATGCCACCGATCTCCGGTACTCCAGAGGCGCTGTCGGCCCCGCTCGTCGTGGAGTTCCCCTTCACCCGGTCGCTCGGGCCCGTACAGAGCGCCTTCCTCACCGGGCTGCGCGAGCGGACCGTCCTCGGGGTGCGGACCGCGGACGGGCGGGTACTGGTGCCGCCCGTCGAGTACGACCCGGCCACCGCCGAGGAGATACGCGACCTCGTCGAGGTCGGCACCACCGGCACCGTCACCACCTGGGCCTGGAACCCGGCCCCGCGCCGCGGCCAGCCGCTGGACACACCGTTCGCCTGGATACTGGTGCGCCTCGACGGCGCGGACACGGCGCTGCTGCACGCCCTGGACGCGGCCGGTCCGGACGCGGTGCACACCGGGATGCGGGTGCGCGTGCGGTGGGCGGGGGAGCGCACGGGGGCGATCACGGACATCGCGTGCTTCGAGCCGTACGAGGGCGGTGCGGATGGGGAGGCCGTGCCGCGCAGCGGCGAGTCCACGGAATCGGCCCCGCGCAGGAGGGCGTCCGCGGAACCGGTCCCGCACAGGAGCGAGTCCGCGGAACCGGCCCCGGAAAGCGGCGGGTCTGTGGAACCGGTCCCGCACAGCGGCGAGTTCGCCGACCCCGTCACCGGTATCACCGCCCCTGCCCGCCTCGACTACACCTACACGCCCGGCCGCGCCCAGTCCCGCTATCTCGCCGCCCTCGCCGAGCGCCGGACGGTCGGCGAGCGCTGCCCGTCCTGCCGCAAGGTGTACGTACCGCCCCGCGGCGCCTGCCCCACCTGCGGCGTCGCCACCCGCGACCAGGTGGAGGTCGGCCCCAGGGGGACGGTCACCACCTTCTGCATCGTCAACATCAAGGCGAAGAACCTCGACATCGAGGTGCCGTACGTGTACGCGCACATCGCCCTGGACGGCGCGGACCTGGCCCTGCACGCGCGCATCGGCGGCATCCCGTACGACCGGGTACGGATGGGCCTGCGCGTCGAGCCGGTATGGCGCGACGGCAGCCGCTACCCGGACCACTACCGGCCCACCGGCGAACCCGACGCCGACTACGACAGCTACAAGGAGCTGATCTGATGTCCGCGACCCCCGATCCCGCCGGGACGCCGCCGGTCCCGGCCGCACCGCCCGCGCGCGAGGTCGCGGTCGTCGCCTTCGCGCAGAGCCGCCACACCCGCGACTCCGCCGAGGTCTCCGAGGCCGAACTGCTGCTGCCGGTCCTCCAGGACGTACTCGGCCAGGCCGGACTGCGGGCCGGGGAGATCGACTTCACCTGCTCCGGATCGTCGGACTACCTCGCCGGGCGGGCCTTCTCCTTCACCATGGCACTGGACAGCGTCGGCGCCTGGCCGCCCATCGCCGAGTCGCACGTCGAGATGGACGGCGCCTGGGCGCTGTACGAGGCATGGGTCAAGCTGCTGACCGGCGACGCCGATACCGCGCTCGTGTACGCGTACGGCAAGTCCTCGTCCGGCGAGGTGCGCGACGTGCTCACCCGCCAGCTCGACCCGTACTACGTCGCACCCCTGTGGCCCGACCCGGTCGCCCTGGCCGCCCTCCAGGCCCAGGCCCTCATCGACGCGGGCGCCACGGACGAAGCGGCGCTGGCCGGGGTCGCGGCACGCAGCCGCGCCGACGCGGCGGCCAACCCGTACGCCCAGCTCACGGGCTCCGTGCCGCACGGCCCGTACGCCGTCCGGCCACTGCACACCGGCGACTGCCCGCCCGTCACCGACGGTGCCGCCGCCGTGATCCTCGCGGCCGGGGACACCGCGCGGCGGCTGTGCGACCGGCCCGCCTGGATCCGCGGCATGGACCACCGCACCGAAGCCCACGGACTCGGCGTACGGGACCTCACCGACTCACCGTCCGCCCGGCTGGCCGCGGAACGCGCCGGAGTCTTCGAACGGCCCGTGGACACCGCCGAACTGCACGCGCCCTTCACCTCCCAGGAGGTGATCCTCCGCCGGGCGCTGCGGCTGGACGACGGAGTACGGATCAACCCGTCCGGCGGGGCCCTCGCCGCCAACCCCATGATGGCCACCGGACTGCTCCGCATCGGCGAGGCCGCGCAGCGCATCCGGCGCGGCGACTCGCGACGGGCGCTGGCCCACGCCACCTCGGGGCCCTGCCTCCAGCAGAACCTGGTCGCCGTACTGGAAGGGGACCCGCGATGAGCAGGACCGGAGGAACACCGAGGGCCGCGACCGCCAAAGAACCCGTCGCCGTCGTCGGCATCGGCCAGACCCGGCACGTCGCGGCACGCCGCGACGTCTCCATGGCCGGACTCGTCCGCGAGGCCGCCCACCGGGCTCTGCGAGACGCCGAGTTGGCATGGCAGGACATTGACGCGGTGGTCATCGGCAAGGCCCCCGACTTCTTCGAGGGCGTGATGATGCCCGAGCTGTACCTCGCCGACGCGCTCGGCGCGGTCGGCAAACCGCTCCTGCGGGTGCACACCGCCGGCTCGGTCGGCGGCTCCACCGCCCTGGTCGCGGCCGACCTCGTCGCCGCCCGCGTGCACCGCACCGTACTGACCCTCGCCTTCGAGAAGCAGTCCGAGTCCAACGCGATGTGGGGACTGTCGCTGCCGGTGCCGTTCCAGCAGCCGCTGCTGGCCGGGGCGGGCGGCTTCTTCGCCCCGCACGTACGCGCCTACATACGCCGTACGGGCGCGCCCGCCACGATCGGCTCCCTCGTCGCGTACAAGGACCGCCGCAACGCGCTGAAGAACCCCTACGCCCACCTCCACGAACACGACATCACCCTGGAGAAGGTCCAGGCGTCCCCGATGCTCTGGGACCCCGTCCGCTACTCCGAGACCTGCCCGTCCTCCGACGGCGCCTGCGCCATGGTGCTCACCGACCGCGCGGGCGCGCGGCGGGCGCCCCGCCCCGCCGCATGGGTGCACGGCGGCGCGATGCGCAGCGAACCCACCCTCTTCGCGGGCAAGGACTTCGTCTCCCCGCAGGCGGGCAAGGACTGCGCGGCGGCGGTCTACCGACAGGCCGGGATCACCGATCCGCGCCGGGAGATCGACGCGGTCGAGATGTACGTACCGTTCAGCTGGTACGAGCCGATGTGGCTGGAGAACCTGGGCTTCGCCGCCCCTGGCGAGGGCTGGAAACTCACCGAATCCGGCGCAACAGAACTCGACGGCGACCTCCCCGTCAACCCCTCCGGCGGCGTACTCTCCGCCAACCCCATCGGCGCCTCCGGCATGATCCGCTTCGCGGAGGCGGCACTTCAGGTCCGCGGGGAGGCGGGGGAACGCCAGGTCCCCGGCGCGCGGCGGGCGCTGGGGCACGCGTACGGGGGCGGCTCGCAGTTCTTCTCGATGTGGGTGGTGGGTGGCGAACCGCCTACTGGTTGAGGGGGCCTGTGCCTGGTTGGGGTGCTCACGATGGCTCGGGTGCTAGGGGGTATCCGGCAGGTCGATGACGGATCCAGGTGTGGATCGTTCCGGTCATGGTGGGGTGGGGCAGGCGGTGGAAGAGTCACCGCCGAGTCGTCAACGGAATCCTCTTCCGGCTGCGCGGCGGGATTCCGTGGCGAGACTTGCCGACCCGGTTCGGGAATTGGAAGACCGTGTACGAGAGGCATCGGCGGTGGTCAGCAGACGGCACTTGGGAACGCATGCTCCGGGCCGTGCTGGCGGAGGGCCGCATTGACTGGTCGATGGTCAGTGTGGACTCCACCGTCTGCCGAGCCCACCAGCACGCCGCCGGCGCCCGCAGGAAGGCGCCGCGGAAACCACGTACACGCATCCGGCCTGCGCAGCACCGCCCCGCAGGCGGCCGTCCGCGGACCTGCCCCGACCATCTGAGCGGCGACAAGGCGTACAGCTCCCGCCGCAACCGTCGCTACCTGCGGCGTCGGCACAGATCAAAAACTCCCGGGCCATGGACACTCGTTACGACAAGAGGGCCTACGTCTTCCACGGCACCGTCACGGTCGCCGCACTTCGCCGCTGGCTCCGCCCGTGACCCGTTGGGCTCTCACCGGCCGGTGCGGCGCCGGTAGTAGGCGTAGGTCACCAGCCCCAGCAGCGGCCCCCAGGCGAGCAACGGCAGGTAGCACGCCGTCAGGACGGCTTCTTCGGTCACCGTGTGGCCGGGAGGAAACCCGCCGAAGAGGATGCTGAGGAAGAAGTAGTACACGACGCCCATCGAGGCGAGGGCACCCAGCATGGCCGGGACCACTGCGGCGAGCGGGCGCACCGGGCGTCCGCCCAGCAACGGGATCCATCGCGGCACCACCTCCCCCCACGGCTGGATCAACCCCAAGGTGAGCAATCCGAGCCCCTCAGAGACCGCGAAGAGCACGATCAGATACAGATCAAGCCCAGCACCCTGCTCCCGCGCCTCGGCCGTGCCGAAGCCCGGCACGGCCAGCATCACGCCCATCCGCCACAGCCCCGAGGGCAGAATGGTGAACGGCACCGTGTGCGCCGCGATCCGCGCCCAGCGCGGCACGTCCAATGACGGGGATCCGAGAGCGGAAGCTGGTGCGAAATTCCCTTGCTCAGTCACCGCTCCATGCTTGCCAACAGCTCCTGCCGGCACATCCTTCCAACGAGGCAGCACCGCTCAGCCGAGCGGCGGAGGCGCATGACCCCCAAGGATGATCACCTGGCAAGACGACCTGCCGGACACGCCCTAGTTGTTGGGCCGGGCGCGCAAGACGGAGGCGATGAGGATTCTGGTGTTGTCGTTACTGCTGTCGTCCACGGCGTACAGGACGTTGTAGTCGTCATCCATGGCGACGGCACAGAGCATTTGGACACCGCGCCCGTGCTGCCACGAGCCTCGCTGGAGCGATGTTGCACTGCCCGCTTCTAGGGGCAGGTGTTCAAAGCCTTCTGCAGTGCGGTTTTGTCGTGGATCTGCTTTTTGATTTTGGTGTTCTTCGGGTCGGTCTCCAGGATGCTCAGGCCGTAGTGGTATTTGACCTGGACGTAGGCGCGCGCGTAATCGCAGGCGAAACCGCCGTAGTTGTTCGGCACCAGCCACTCGCCCGGGCTCTTGTTGCCCTTGCTGCTGTTGTCCGCCTGGGCCACCACGAGCAGCTGGGGCCGGGACAGGTCGTTGCCGAACTGACGCTTCCTGGGCTTGCCCCACTTGTTCGCGCCGGATTCGAAGGCGTCGCGCAGCGCGACGATGTGATCGACGCTGACCCGTTCGGATGTGATGGTGCCGGTGGCGTTGTAGGGGTTGGGCCAGGTGCCGCCCGCGATCTTGCATCCGTTGGGGGTGCCGCTGAGGCGGTCGCGGTGGACGACGGCATCGAAAACGGTGCACTTCTTGCCGTTCACGGTGTGCTCGCCCCAGATGCCGAAGTCCTTGCGGTCGTAAGCGGTGAACTTGCCTCTGCTCTTGTCGACCTTCAGTGAGTCGAGCCGCTCCAGGGCCTCGGCTTTCGTCGGCAGGTCGGGCAGTGCGCCCGGCCCGGCTGCCCGGCCCGCTGTTGCGGTGGGTGCGCGATGGTCGAGAGGGGAGGCGTGGGCCGGCTGCGCGGCCAGTCCCGTGGTCAGCGCGAGCGTGCAGGCCGCCGGGACGGCCCGGCCGGCGCGAAGGAAGAGGCGTGTCATCGAGACTCCAGGAGCAACGGGCACAGGTCCGGATCGGCTCGCACACCGCAAGGAGCCAGGGCGCCGCCTGCTTTCGAGCAGAAGGCCCCGGTGCGGATACGGCAGGCCCATTGCGCCGGCTGCTCCGGTCAAGTCACTCGCCCAGGTGGCCGGTCACTCCGCGTACGGAAGTAACACGGCCGTTTTCGAAGAAGCAGCACGGAAATGGCCGCCATGGCTACGAAAATGGCCGCCACGGTTGTCGAAACGCTCGTGCTCTTCGAGCCTCGTTGTGCGGTGTGGCCCGTTCCCGTACGGCGACGCATGCCTGCGTGCGGGAACGGGTCACTGCCGCGTCTTTGGTCTGTGCAATGGGCCCGTTGGCGATGGGACGGACCCACGCGCGAATTCTCAACGCCGGACCATAAGGCCATCCAGCGTGAGGTCGAGCAGGCGCTCCGCTTGCTGGCGGTGTTCGGTGCCTGCCGAGGTGAGGGCGATGCCTTCCAGGGCGGCGCTGAGGTCGGTGGGCCGGATATCGGTACGGATTTCGCCTGCGGCCGTGCAGGCGTCCATGAGTGAGGCGATGGCGGCCTGGATCATTTCCCGGCTGTGGCCATAGGGGTTGCTTCCCTGCGCGGCGATGGCGCGCAGGGCGTCGATCATGCCGTATTTGGCGGTCACGTAGTCCAGGAAGAGGCGGGTCCACGCGCGCAGGGCCTCGGTCGGCGGCTTCTGTGCGAGGAGGGCGGGGGCGGCGTCGCACAGGTGGGCCACCTCGTTGCGGTAGACGGCCTCGACCAGGGCTTCGCGGGTGGGGAAGTTGCGGTACAGGGTCGCACTGCCCACGCCCGCCTCCTTGGCGATGCGTTCCAGGTGCGCGTCCAGCCCTTCTGTCGTGAACACGCGTACCGCGGCCGTGAGGATCTTCTCCCTGTTGCGCCGTGCGTCGGCCCGCATCGGCCGCGGCGCTCCGTCGGTCATCAGTGCTCGCCGTCCTCTCTCGGAAGCCTCTCGGGCTTGTTAAGTGGGGGAGCCCCCACTTAGTGTGGAGTTAAGCGGGGACATCCCCGCTTTTACTGTAGGTCACCGTGCTGACCTGCGCGCACCCGTGAAAGGAAGCCGATCATGTCGGGTATTCAGGGCAAAGTCATCGCGATCACCGGTGCCAGCAGTGGCATCGGGGAGGCGACCGCGGCCCACCTCGCCGAAAGGGGCGCCCGGCTCGTGCTCGGGGCCCGGCGCGAGGACAGGCTGAACACTGTCGTGGACGGCATCACGGCGAGGGGCGGCGCCGCCGAGGGCGTCATCGTCGACGTCACGCGCCGCGAAGACCTCCAGCGTCTGACGGACACGGCCCTCGACCGGTACGGACGGCTCGACGTCCTCGTCTCCAACGCGGGCACGATGGCCGTCTCGCCGTTCGACGAGCTGCGCCAGGACGACTGGGACGCCATGGTCTCCACCCACATCACCGGCCTCCTCAACGGCATCGGGGCGGCCCTGCCCGTCTTCCGCCGGCAGCGCTCCGGCCAGTTCGTCAATGTCGGCTCCACCGCGGCCTACGTCGTCAAATCCCCGCAGGCGGTCTACGCGGCCACCAAGACGGCGGTGAAGGTCCTCACCGAGGGCCTGCGCCAGGAAGCCGGACCCGACCTGCGCGTCACCCTCGTCTCGCCCGGCTTCACCCACACCGAGGGCGTCGGCAAGGGCGCCGGCCCGGAGGTCGCGGCCGCGCTGATCCAACAGCGCGACGAGATCGCCATGCCGCCCTCCGCTGTCGCCTCCGCCATCGGCTATGCCATCGAACAGCCCGAGGGGGTTGATGTCGGGGAGATCGCCGTTCGGCCGACTGCGCAGGCGTGATCGCTGCCGGTCCGGAGGGGCCGCTCCGCGGGTACGTGCGTACGGCGACGAAGCAGGCCCCGCACTGCCCTGGGGCACGCTGCTCCTCGTCTGCCTGGTGTCCCTGGCCATCGGCACGCTGGCCGCAGCGGTCCCCGCCCGCCGGGCAGCCGCCCTCAGCCCACTGGAAGCCGTCGCACAGTCGTGACGCACATGCTCAGGGCCGGGCCTTACGGGTCCGGCCCTGAGCCGCCCCCGCCTCACCGCCCCCTGTCCGCCATCGCCCCCGGTGGCTAGGCTGACCGCGACGTCGAACCAGGGGGATCGCAAGGGCCGGAAGGAGCGGTGGCGTGAGTGAGGGCATGGTTGAGCAGCGGGTCGCGGGCGGGGCCGGGCCGGAACTGGATCTGACGGGGGCCGCGTGGCAGTCGAGCAGTCAGGGGGCGGGGGACGTTCAGGTCGCCTTCGTCGAGGGCTGGATCGCCATGCGCAACCGGCGTACGCCGGAGGTGCCCGCGCTGGTCTTCACGCCTGCCGAGTGGCGGGGGTTCGTCCTCGGGGCGCGTGACGGGGAGTTCGATCTCACCTGAGGTCGCCCCCGGAGCCTCACGCCAGGACGACGCAGCCGCGTTCCCGCAGCGCTCGTAGCGGCGCCGCGTCGTGGTCCACGGAGTTCCAGCGCAGGTCCAGCTTCTCCAAGGCCGGCAGGTCGGCCAGCCAGTGCGGTACGTCGTGCAGCTTGTTGCCGCGCAGGTCGAGCCGGCGCAGCAGGGGGAGGCCGCGCAGGGCGTCCGGTATCTCGGGCAGGGCGTTTTCCCGTAGTTCCAGCTCTCGTAGAGCGTGGAGGCCGCTCACGGTGGCGGGCAGGCCGGTCAGCTGGTTGCCGCGCAGCCACAGTTCCCGCAGGCCCGCGAGGCGGCCGAGGGAAGTGGGGAGCCCGGTCAGGGCGGCGTGCTGGGCGCGGAGTTCGTGCAGCCCGGTCATGGCGCCCAGGGACTCGGGCAGTTGGCCCAGCGGGTTCTCGCCGATGTTGAGGTAGCCGAGGCGGTTCAGTCTGCCGAGGGTGGCGGGGAGTTCGGTGAGGCGGTTGTCGTGGAGGTAGAGGCAGCGGGTGAGTCCGGTGAGGTCTCCGATCTGCTCGGGTAGCCGGGTCAGGGCGTTGTGGCCGAGATCGAGGGTGTGCAGATTCCGCAGACGGGCGATGTCGGATGGTACGGAGGCCAGGTCGTTGTCGGCGAGGATCAGTGTCCGTAGCCCGGTCCTTGTCCAGATCTCGGCGGGTACCGAACGCAGCCCGGCCTTCCAGAGGTCGAGGGTGGCGGGCGGTGCCGCTGAGGAATCGGTGCCGGTGGTCATGGACGCAGGTTACGGCGCCGGGTGGCCGGCGGAGACGGCCGCCGGCCACCCGGCCGTGCGCGGCCCCGTTACGCCCACAGCCCCAGCAGGAACGGATAGGCGTTCAGCACCGGCGCGGGTCCCTGGACGAGATCGCGCAGGGTGAAGACGGTGTACTCGGTGCCCTTGACGGCGAAGAAGTGCACCTCGTCGCCCACCGTCGCGGAGGCGACCGCGTCCGGCTTCTCCCAGCCCTTGGGCAGCTGGCCCAGCGGCATCGGCTGCACCTCGCGCAGGTCCGGCGCGCGGAACCGGCCGTCGATCAGCACCGTGGCCTGTTCGCAGAAGAGCAGGTACTGCGAGTCGTCGGGGCGGGCGGGCGCCGCCTCCAGGACCCGCCCGTACGGCTCCAGTTCGCGGGACGGGAAGTACTCCTCGGACCGGTCGATGCCGCCGTTGCCCTTGTCGGAGAAGGCGATGGTCAGATCGCCCTTCACACCCAGGTAGGTGTGTTCGCGGTGCCGCGGGGCCCGGGTGACGAAGTCGAAGCCGCCGTGGAACTCCTTGGGCAGGTGCGGGAACTGTGTACTGATCTTGCGCGGCCCCGCCTCGACGCGGTTGCGCGAGGAGAACCGGATGACCTCGTCGCCGCGGAAGCCCTCGAACCGTACGAAGGGCGTGGTGTCGCCCGGCACGTACTTGGCGAACGTGCCGAAGACTCCGCCGGCGGCCTCCAGCGACGCCTTGAAGACATGGGTGACCGTGGAGACGATGCCGCCGCCCGGCTCCACCAGGAGTCCGGACAGCGCGTCGAAGACCGGGTCGCCGCCGCGCGGCTCGACCGGCTCGAAGGTCCACTGCTCGGCGCCCCGGTAGGTGCCCGTGCTCTCCGTCGACTGCTCGATCACCGCGCCCGCGGCGGCGGAGTGGTCGCGGACCTTCACCCACAGGCCGCTGTGCAGGTTGGAGATGCGGTACGGGTCCTCGTCGGTGAGCTGCCACGACTGGCTCCGGTACGCCGGGGTGTTCTCCTCCAGGTGCTCCTGGACCAGGGGCGCGCCCTTGTCCTTGCTCCACCTGCGGACCTGGAGGTACCCGCCGCTGTGCTGGTTCTGGATCCGGAAGGTGCGCTCGCCGCCCGGCGCGGACTCCAGCCGCCACGCCTGGGCCGCCCGCTGCGGCCAGTCCTGCAGCCGGTCCTGGACGATGTCCGCGGGGGACTGTTTGGCGTGGCCCTTGACGGTCAGGTACAGACCGCTGTTCGCGTTCTTGATCAGGTACGTGCCCTTGGCGCTGACGCTCACGGGAACCTCCTGGGAACGTTCGGAAGAATTTCCGATTCCGGCGTTCTCACCCTATGAGCCCGTTCCCGAGGGCGCGACGGTACGGCCATCAGACCCGGCCAAGGTCAGGTCCCGGCCGTGGCCCGGGTACGCACCGCCCACAAGGCCGGATTCCCGGCAGGCGCCTTCCGCCGATCCGGCCGCCCGCATCAGCAACGACCGGAACAGCACGCCGCGACGGCGGCCGTCACCCGCGCGGCAGGCCGCGCCTCACTGCTGATTGGGGATGGTCGGTGCCCGCTCCAGCGAGGTCGACAGCGGGACGCCGTGCTCGGCGCGCAGCCCCGCGTCGGCGGCCCGGGTCGCGTACGCGGTGGCGGGCTCCGCGGGCTGGCCCTGGTGGGGATCGGCCAGGACGGTGGTCGCCAGGTGCCGCAGGACGTCCGCGTGGGCGTGGAGCATCTGGTGGGTGCGGGTGTCCGCCGGATCGGCCAGCAGGATGCGGGCGGCGGTGTTCACGGCGCGCAGCCGGGGCTTCTGGGCCGCGCGGTGCGCCCGGGGCAGCGAACGCCAGGCGGTGTTGGCGACGGTGATGCTCCGCCACAGGTCGTTGGTGGCCGGGTCGGTGTCGTAGAACCGCAGGCCGTACCGGCCGACGAGCCAGTACGAGAGGGACAGCGCCACGGCCGCCACGAGGTCGAACGTCAGCCAGGTGCGCGCCATATGGTCGCGCTCCACGGCCGCGCCGACCAGCAGCGCCACGGCCGCGCCGCCCGCGCCGAAGAGAACCGTGGCGAGTACGCCGAAGAACGCGACCGCCGGAACGATGCCGATGCCGTTCTCACTGTCCACCCGGAGCAGCCCCTGCCAGTGGGGCGCCAGATAGCGGGCGTAGCGGACGGGTTTCGGGGCGGGTTCCGTGACGGCGATCCTTTTCGCCCAGCTCACGGCCATCGCTACTCACTCCTTCGTCGGGGGCACGGACGCAAGGCCACATCACCTCCACCAACGAACAAGGGAATTCCCGGATACGCTCGATAAGGTCAAGCAACGTTTCTGCTGAAGAAATTCCTTCGGACGGCCGGGCGCATTCGGGGTATACCCCGGCGGGGTCGCGGCACACCTGCGTACGCCGCCGCGGAAAAACGCCGCCGAATGCGCCCGGCGGCGCCGGAAAATCCCCCTGACGGTTCACCTGTGCGGCGATCAACAGCTTTTCCGGAAATGGCACTTCCGGAAAAACGGCGGCCATGGATCGGGGATATTCGTCCGCCGCCCGGGGCGATGGCCCCGGAAAACGGGCCGGATGCGGAACGGGACCGCCGCGGCCCGGCGGCCTCCCTGTGGGGCCGGCCGACGGGGCCGCAGGGAGGCCGCCGGATCTCAGCGGCCGGAACGGTGGCGGTGCGCGCCGCGGTTCGAGTACGCGTGCCGGGTGGCGGGCGTCACCGAAGGGCCGGGTTCGAGCTGGCGGATGAGCTGGTGGAAACAGAGCAGCGCGGTGACCGGCGGCAGGCCCGCCACCGTGATGCCCGCCGGGGTGGTGGGGGCCTTGGCGATGCACAGCACCGTGGCCACGGCGGCGAAGAAGATCACCACGCACCAGGAGTGGGCGGTGCGCCGCCGGTGGGTGCGGGCCCGCAGGATGGACAGGATGGCGGCCATCCACGGCCCGTAGACCAGCAGCGGCCACAGCTGCGCGATGCGCGGCGACGTGGCCTCCCCGGCCAGCGCCCGCAGCGGTGGGTAGGACGCCACCGCGGCGAGCAGGCCGACCGCCACCACGATCACGGACGTGAGGGCGACGGTGACCACGCTGAGGGTGCGGCGCCAGGACCGGGTGCCGCCCTCCTTGGCGGCGCGGGCGGGGTGCAGGAGGGTCGGCTTGCGGTGGCTGTGCGGCCCGTCGGCCGGCAGCTCATCGACGACGGCGGGCTGTTCGGCGGTGTCCAGCAGCTGCGCCAGCTCGGCGTCGAGGTCGTCGGGGACCCGCATCGGCACGTCGTGGCCGTAGGCGTCGGCCAGGCTCTCGTGGGCCGGCTGGTCGCGGAAGAGCGGTCCGTCGGCGAGGCCGAAGGCGGCCGTCAGGTCGGGCTCGGTGGTGACTTGGGCGGGGATCCGGTACCCGTCAGCGGAGGACGGCATCAGCAGGTGGAGGGTGGGAGGATCGTACACGGCAACTTCCCTGCGGGCTGGGCGGCGGCGTCGGGGCCCTGGCGGTCAGGCTGCGCTGGCCGCCTTCAGCACCGCCGGGGCCCCGCGCCGCATTCGGCTTCGCCGTGCTGCTGCGACCACAACGTCGCCTTGATCCGGTCCAGTTCCGCGCCGAGCCGGTCCAGCAGGTCCGCGGAGAGTTCCGGGCGGAAGTATTCCCTTTCGCATTCCGGTGCGGCCTGCGGCCGGTCGGACGCGGGGGAGTCGGGGATGCCAACGGGCTTGAAGAAGCGCCGGCCGATGCGTCGTACCGGCTGTTCCACAGGAGAGTCAGGCATACATTGCGGAACGAATAGGCCGGACACAAGGGGACGGGTACCGGGTGCGAATGAACTCAAGAAGAGGTGGAGGGTACGAAGAGGCGGTGATCGGAAAGGTGGAAAAATCAGCCCGGTTCCGCGGGCCGTTCCCGCGGCGCGGCGCGGGGCGCCGGTGAGCTCCCGCGGACGCCGCCGGGCGGGTCCTGCCGGGGGCGCCCGCCGGTACACGGACCGGTGTCACCGGGACGGGGGCCTATACCACCGGCACCCGCCACGCGTCACCACGGCACCGAGCGGCGAGTTTGCCGGGGACGGGTCCGGCCCGCCACCTCCTTCGCGCGAACGGTTGTCCGCCCCAGGGCGCTCACCTCGGAGGCAAATCGTTACTGCCGCCATGGGAGCGGCTCCGGCGCACGGCGGACCGTTTCAGCGTATGCGCACCGGTGAGCTGAATCCCGCTCCGACGCGCCCCCTCAAGAAGGTGTGACCACGGGACCTCCAGGGTGGCCCGGGTAGGTAATGGTCCGATTCACCTACCTGTCCGTTCCGGTATCCGGACGCCGTTCCGCGGTGGCCGGAACCCCGGCCCGACGAGGGGATTCCCGATGGGTATACGTGGTGCGGCGGGCGTCCGCGCGGCCCGCGGTCCCGCCCCGCACAGCTGGACCGTGTCGACGGCACCCGGCGGCGTACCGCTGCTGGGACACGCGCTCCCGCTGTGGCGGCGCCCGCTGGACTTCCTCGCCTCGCTGCCCGCGCACGGCGACCTGGTCGCGATCCGCCTCGGACCGCAGCGCGTGTGGCTCGCCTGCGACCCGGCGCTGGTGCAGCAGATCCTCATGGACCCGCGCACGTACGACAAGGGCGGTCCGCTCTACGACACCATGCGCATGGTGCTCGGCAACGGGCTGGTCACCTGCACCCAGGACGTGCACCGCAGGCAGCGCCGGCTGGCCCAGCCCTGCTTCCGCCCGTCCCGGATCGCCGACTACGCGCAGGTGATGAGCGCCGAGATCGACGCCGCCGTCGGAAAGTGGCGGCCCGGACAGACGCTGGACGTCACCGACGCGATGATGGACCTCTCGGCCCGGGTCACCACCGGCGTGCTGATGTCCACGTCCCTCGACCCGGGCCTCGCCGCCGAGGTACGCGCCTGCCTGTCGACCGTCATGCGCGGCGTCCTGCTGCGCGCGGTCGTCCCGCTCGGCCCGCTCTACAGACTCCCCACGCCCGGCAACCGCCGCTTCGACCGGGCTCTCGCCCGGCTGCACCACATCATCGACGGGATCATCGCCGAACGCCGCGGCAGCACCGCCCGGCACGGCGACCTGCTCGACACCCTCCTGGGAGCCACGGACGACGCCCCCGGACCGGACGGCCGCGCCGTACCCGAAGGCCTTGCCCAGGACTGCCCCCACGCCACCGCCGCGCCCACCCCCCAGGAGGCACCCCACGATCAGGAACCGCTCACCGACCAAGAGGCGCACGACCAGTTGATGACCTTCCTCGTGGCCGGCATCGAGACCACCGCGCTGGCCCTCGCCTGGACGCTCCACCTCCTGGCGGCCCACCCCGAGGAAGAACGCCGGCTGCACGCCGAGGTGGACTCCGTGCTCGCCGGCCGGCCGCCCGCGCCGGACGATCTGCCCCGGCTCGGCCACGCCCGGCGCGTGGTCACCGAAGCCCTGCGCATGTACCCGCCGGGCTGGGCCCTGACCCGGGTGACCACCACCGAGACCACGCTGGCCGGCCACCGGCTGGCACCGGGAAGCACCGTCCTGTACAGCGCGTACGTGCTCCACCAGGACCCGGTGGCCTTCCCCGACCCCCAGCGTTTCGACCCCGACCGATGGTTGCCGGAACGGGCAGGGGGCGTTCCGGGCGGTGCGATGCTCCCGTTCGCCGCCGGCAACCGCAAGTGCATCGGCGACCACTTCGCGATGACCGAAGCCGTGCTCGTCCTTGCCGCCATCGCCGCGCGCTGGCGCCTGCGCCCGCCGTCCCCCAGGACCGTACGACCGGTCCCGGCGGCCGTGCTGAGCCCGGGCCCGCTGCCCATGGTCTGCGCCTCACGCCGCGGACCGGACGGCCCAGCGCCGGCCGTGCCATCTGAAGCACCGTGATCATGGAGAGAGAACCATGCAGGCAACAGGCTACGGCGTCCCCGAATCCGAGCTACCGGCCGACCGCTGGGGTCACGACCCGTTAACGGGCGCCGGCCCGGGGCGTGACGCGGACGACGCCATGGCGGTGCGCGCCACCGTCGTCATCCCCCAGCTGTACTGCCCCATCCCGGCGGCGCCGCACCACGAGACCGCCGGCATCGAGCGGCGCGTCGTGGAGTGGATGGCGCGGTTCGGCTTCTGCGACAACGACTTCCACCATGCCCAGGTCCTGGCCAACCGCACGGCCGAGTGGGCGTGCCGGATCGCCCCCGACGGCAGCAGCCGGCTGCTGCAGATCGGCGCCGACTGGTCCTGCCTGGGCCTGCTGCTGGACGACGTCTATCTGGACGGCGGGCTCTTCAGCCGGCACCCGGAACGTTTCCTCCCGATGGCCGTCCAGGTCATCCACGGTGCCGACCACCCCGAGACCACCGACGGCGGCAAGGCCGACCCCTACACCGTGGCGTTCGGCGAGGTCTCGTACCGCTACCGGCGGCACGCCACCGGCACGGTCGTACGGCGGTGGGTCGACGGCGTTGCCGAATGGTTTCTCGCCGCGTGCGTCGGCATGGGCCAGCGGGCGTCGGGCACCGTGCCGAGCCTGGAGGAGTACTTCGTCATCGGCCCGCGGGACCGCGGCACCAAGGCGTCCATCGCCGTCATCGAGATGGCGGAGGGCACCTCGCTGCCCAGCGAGGAGTCGGAGACACCCCGAATACGAGCGCTGACCCAGGTCGCGTCCGCCCTGGTCACCTTCGCCAACGACGTCTACTCCTACCACCGCGAGGTCAAGGAGCAGTCGCTGGAGTCGAACCTCGTCGGCATCCTGGAACACGAACTGCGCGTGCCGCCCCAGGAGGCCATGACCCGGGCGGCGGCGCTGCACGACCGGCTGATGTGCCTCTATCTCGCGCTGCGGGAGCGGATCGCCCGGCGGGCCACCCCCGAGGTGCGCTGCTACCTCGGCCAGCTCGACCACTTCATCCGCGGCAACCTGGACTACAGCGCCGTCAGTCCCCGCTACCGGGACGACCCGGGCGCCGCCCCCGACCCGGCGCCCGCCTTCGGCGTCTGGGCGGACTCGCCCAGTGATGGGAGTCTCGAACCGCTGCCGCTGCGCACGGTGGCGTGGTGGTGGGACCAGCTGAGCCCCGCGGCGTGAGGCGGCGGTGACGCCACCCCGCCCGCGGTTACCGAGGGGCCCGTTCCCGGCGGGCCCCTCGGCCTCTCGCTCTTGTCGCAACGTTCCGGTACCGGCGCCGGGGCGCCCCGTGGCAGCCCGGCCCGGCACCGGCAGGAAGGGTGAACCAGTGTGAGTGCACAGCCCCGTGTCGTCGTGGTGGGCGGCGGTATCGCCGGCCTGTCCGCGGCCTTCCGGCTCCAGGAGGCCGGCTGCGACGCCGTCGTCCTGGAGAGTGCCGGGCCGGAGATGATCGGCGGCCGGATGGCCACCGTCGAGGTCTCCGGATTCGCCGTCAACCGGGCGGCGACCATCCTCATCCACAGTTACCGCGAACTGATACGCCTGATCGCCGCGGCCGGCCTGGCGGGCGAGGTCGTGCCCGGCTCGGACCTCTTCGGGCTGGTACGCGACGGGCAGGTCCGCCGGGTGCGCCTGGGATCGCGCCGCCAGCTGGCCACCGGCGGCCTGCTGACCAGCTTCCCCCTCGGCGACGTGGGCAAGCTGCTGCGCGACTACCGGCGGATGCGCCCGCTGCTGACCCCGCACGACATGTCGCCGATGGCCGCCGCCGACTTCGAGTCCGTGACCCAGTACGCCACCCGCCGCGGCCTGCGGCCCGAGACGCTGGAGTACCTGCTCGACCCGCTCGTCTCGGGGCTCTGCCTGGGCGAGCCCGAAGAGGTCTCCGCCGCGATGCCGTTCGTCTTCATCGACGTGATCCTGTGCGGCGGCGGCTTCTTCACGTCCAAGGAGGGCGTCGGCTTCCTGCCCAAAGGGCTGGCCCGGCAGCTGACCGTCGAGTACCGCGCCCACGTCACCTCGGTCGAGGACCGCGGGGACGAGGTGGCCGTCACCTGGCAGCGGCCGGGCGAGCCGGAGCGCATCGAGACGGCGGCGGCCTGCGTACTGGCCGTGCCGCCACCGCAAGTACCGCCGCTGTACGCGCAACTCACGCACGACCAGCGGGAGTTCCTGGACGACGCGCCGTACGCCCGCAGCATCCACGTCGCCTTCGGGCTCGACCGGCCCACGCGGGAGCGGGCGATGCTGGTGCAGGCGTCCCGCGTAGAACACCACGACCTCTGCGCGTTCGTCCTGGAGCACAACCTCTCCCCGCAGCGTGTGCCGGACGGGACCGGGCTGGTGATGACGCATCTGCGCGGCGCGTGGTCGGACCGTAACTGGGACCTGGGGGACGACAAGGTGGTGGACCACGTCCTGGCGGGCGTCCGGCGGCTGGGGGTCCTGCCCGAGCTGGAGCGCCACACCACGATGACGCACGTCTGGCGCGTCTCGCCGTGCCTGATCGGCCGGCGGCCGGGCGACTACCGCGCCATCGCACGGTTCGCGGCCGGATTCGACCCCCGCGGCCGCGTCCAGCTCGCCGGCGGCGACCACCTGGGGCACTCGACCACCAACAGCAGTGTCTGCTCGGGCGAGCGGGCCGCCCGCAACCTGCTAGCCCGGCTGCGCGGCGAAGGAGCGCTCGCGCCGGTGCACCACTGATGCGCACCCCGGCGGCGCAACTGCCCGCTCTCGCAACCGATTCACCCGTAAGAGTGGCTGCTTACGGGTGGATCGGGCGCGCCGGAACGGCTATTCACGGGCGCGCGTAGCACGCTCCGGCCCGCGGCGCGCGACAAGTCACTCATCCTGGTTACCGCGGGTCCGTATGGGCGTACGCTCTGCGCTATCGCAGGCAGAGTGCGGCCGGACGGGCCCGCACTCGCGGCGGGCGGGAGACGCAGCGCGGCGAACGGATTCGGTCATGAATCACGGCTGGGAACACGTACGCGACGTACGGCGGGAGTTGCTCGAACGCAACACCGAACTGGACGCGCTGGAACGGGCGTTGTCCCGGCTCCGCGGCACCGCCGGCGGCCCGGTGGCCGCCCAGCGCGGCGGCCTGCTCTCCTTCGCCGGATCCGCCGGGATGGGCAAGACCGCGCTGCTCGCCGAGGTACGCGCCCGCGCCGCGGCCCACGGCTGCACCGTGCTCTCCGCACGCGGCAACGAGCAGGAACACGGCATGGCCTTCCACGTCGTACGCCAGCTCGTGCAGCCGGTCCTGGCCGGATACGACGAGGCCACCTGCCGCACCGTCCTGGGCAGCTGGTACGACATCGTCGCCCCGGCCCTCGGCCTGGTGGCCGACGCGGGCGGCAGCTCACCCGACCCCACCGGCGTACGCGACGGCCTGGACTGGCTGGTGACCCGCCTGGCCGTACAGCAGGCCCCCACCGTACTGGTGATGGACGACGCGCAGTGGGCCGACCAGGAGTCGCTGAGCTGGCTGACCGCCTTCGCGCCACGCGCCGAGGACCTGCCGATGCTCGTGGTGGTCGCCTACCGGCCCGACGAACTGCCGCGCAGCGCCGCCGCCTTCCGCAAGCCCGCCGAACGCCACGCCTCCCGGCCCTACGTCCTCACCCCGCTCACCTGCGACGCGGTCAGCAGCATCATCCGCGACGCGGTGGGCGACGAGGCCGAGGAGAAGTTCTGCACCGAATGCTGGGCGGTCACCGACGGCAACCCCTTCGAAGCCGTGGAACTCGCCGCCGGACTGCGCGAGCGCGGCCTCAAGGGCTGCCGGGACGACCTGCCGGCGCTGCGCGAACTGGGCTCGGCCGTCAAGGGCAAGGGCCTGGTCGAGCGGCTGGACCGGCTCGGCGGCGCCGCCGTCCGCCTCGCCTGGGCCGTCGCCGTCCTGGGCACCTCGGCCACCCCCGAGGTCACCGCCGGAGTCGCCGCGCTCGGCAGCGAGTCCGGGGTGGACGTCGTCGCCCAGCTGCGCGAGGCGCGCATCCTGGCGCCCGACGAGGGCCCGGACGGCATCCTGCAGTTCGCCCACCCGCTCATCGCCACCGCCGTCCACCGGGCGATCCCGACAGCACTGCGCGTCGGCATGCACAACGTCGCCGCCGAAGCCGTGGTGGAAGCCGGGCTCGGGCCGACGGTCGCCGCGCGGCACCTGCTGGAGGTGCCCTGCGAGGGCGACGACTGGGTCGTCCAGCGGCTGCGCCAGGCCGCGCAGGAATACGTACGCGCCGGAGCCCCCGACGCCGCCCGCCGCTTCCTGACCCGCGCCCTGCGCGAACCGCCCTCGCCCGAGGACCGCGCCGCCGTCCTGTTCGAACTGGGCGCCGCCACCTTCCTCGCCGCGCCCGAGGTCACCGTCAACTACCTGCGCGAAGCGCTGGCCGAACCGGACGTCGAGCCCGAGCTGCGCGAGGCCATCACCTACCGGCTGGCCCAGGCCCTCGCCCACACCGACCAGGTGGCCGAGGCCGCGGCGGTGGCCGCCGAGGAAGCCCGGCGCACCAGCCTCCCCGCCACCCGGCTGCGCATGCAGGCCGAGAACTTCGTATGGAGCGCCTTCCGGGCCGACGAACCGGACTCCGCTGCCCGCTCCCGCAGGCTGGCCCGGCTCGCCGACCACCTGACCGGCGACGGCCCCGCCGAGCGCTACATCCTCGGCCTGCGCGCCTGGGACTGCGTGGTGCACGGCGAGCCCGCCGCCACCGCCCTGCGCTACGCCGAAGACGCCCTGGTCGGCGGGCTGAGCTGGACGGAGGACAACCGCGGCTTCGAGGTCCCGGTCGCCGTCGCCATGACGTTCATGTACTGCGACCAGCCAGGCCGCGCCGAGGAACTGTTCACCCGCGGCATGGCCGAGTGCGAACGCAAGGGCTGGCGCGGCGCCCACCTGGCCTTCGGCCACGCCCTGCTCGGCTACATCCGCTACCGCCGCGGCGCGCTCGTCGAGGCCGAGGCGCTGGTCCGCGAAGGGCTGCGGATCGCCGAGCGGGTCGGCGGCGCGGTACCCGCCCAGTGGTACGCCATCGGCATCCTCATCGAGATCCTGCTCGCCCGCGGCCGCATCGAAGAGGCCCAGGAGATCGCCGACCACTTCGGCTACGGCGAAGTGGTGCCCAACGCCGTGGTCTACCCCGACTCCCGTACGGTCTACAGCGAACTGCTGCTGGCCCGCGGCCTGCACCGGCACGCCGAACACCACCTCAAGGCGGTCGGCAGGCGCCTGGACGCCCGCGGCATGCGCAACCCCGCCTGGTGCCCCTGGCAGCTGCTCCTCGCCCGCGCCACCGCGCTCACCGACAGCCCGCACGCCATCGAGCTGGCCGAGGAAGGCGTACGCCGCGCCCGCAGGTTCGGCACCGCCACGGCGATCGGCGAGGCGCTGCACTGCGCCGCCAACGTGATCGGCGGCGGCCGGGCCCTGAAACTGCTCGCCGAGGCCGTACGGGAACTGGAGCACTCGCCCGCCGGGTACGCACTCGCCGAAGCCCTGGTCGACCACGGCGCCGCCCTGCGCCGGGCCGGCCTGCCGCAGGACGCCGCCGAGCGCCTGTACCGCGGGCTGGAGGGCGCCGTCCACTGCGGCGCCGACGCGCTGGCGGAGCGCGCCCGCGACGAACTGTCCGCGGCCGGCCTGCGCCCGCTGCAGCTCCACAGCACCGGCACCGACGCGCTCACCTCCCAGGAGCGGGTGGCCGCCGAACGGCTCGCCCTGGGCTGGGACACCGGCCGTATCGCCGAGGAGCTGGCCACCCCGGAGACGGTCGTCACCCGCCTGCTGTCCAGCGTCTGCCGCAAGATGGGCACGGACTACGCGGGGCTGCCGCGGCTCCTGGAGACGGCCGACCCGGCCACCGTGCCGGACGGGCCGCCGCGGCGTTGACGCCGGGCCCGCCGGCCCCCGGCGGCCACGTACGATGGCGGTATGTCCTTCCTCCGCCGCCGCAGCGCAGCCACGCCCGCCGGGCCTGACTTCGACGTCCTCGCCATGGACCCCGGGGACTGGCCCGGCAACCTCGGGGCCGGGCTGCTGCCCGCCCCCGACGGCAGCTGCCAGGGGGTCTTCCTGCGCTACGACCTGTTCGGCGGGCGCGGCCCCGCGATGATCATCGGCAATCTCCCGGAGGGCTCACCGGCCCGCGACCTCGCGGACGACCAGGTCCCCTTCGAGGTGGCCCAGCTGCTCGCCGCCCTCGGCAACGACGAGCCGGTCACCGTCGTCGAGACCGAGGACACCCCGGTCATGCACGACGACAACCTGCTGATCGTCAAGCGCATCAAGTGCTCCGAGGGCCGCATCTCCTGCGCCCAGTTCGACCGCAGCGACGGCGTCCTGGTCACCATCGCCAGCTGGGACCGCCCGATCACGGACGACCTCTACGCCCTGCTGAAGCCGCTGCCGGCGGAGATGTTCCAGCAGGGGTGAGCCGTCCGGCGCACCGGTTCCCGGCACGGCGCCCGGCTGACGTCCCGCTGTACGCCGCCCTGTCCTGAAGGGCGGCGTACCTCGCGCCACCACCCCCGTTACCCGTCCGAGGACCGCACCTCCACATCCGCCGCCCGCACATACCCCACCCGGTGCCCCACCTGGATCTCGTAGTACACGTCCTTGCCGCGGACGACCGCGTGCTTGGACACGTCGTACGTCGGGGCGTAGAAGTACTCGCCGCGCACCCGGTTGCCGACCGCGTAGCGCTGGCCCGCCAGGAGTTTGTACGGGAGCGGGGTGACGGCCTGTACGGGGACGCCTGCCGGGTAGGCGGCCTGTTCGGGGTAGGCGCGGCCGTAGACCGGGATGTCCGTCCGGCCGGCCTTCGGGGTGATCACCAAGCCCTTCGCGTCGACCGCGGTGGGCTGTTTCGCCGGGTTGTGGAACCACGCCTTCTGGCCGAGGTACCAGATGGCGGTCCACTCGCCGCGGCGCTCCGCGACCGCGTACCGCTGGCCGGTGGTGGCGCGGGCGCCGGTGTCGTTCACGCCGGTCGTCGAGGGGCCGCCGTCCGGCCGCAGGCCGATGTCCTGGACCAGCGGCGCGCTCTCGCTCGGCCCGGTGTGCAGGCGGACCGCCGTGGAGCCGTGCGGCGCGCACGGCTGGCCCGGCTTGACGCAGTCCGTGTAGACGGGCCGGTGGCGGTCGTAGTCGGGACGGATGGTGACCAGGCCGCCCCGGGGGCCCGCCGTACGGACGAACGGGCTGCCCAGCAGCCGGAAGTAGTGCGCCCAGTCCCAGTACGGACCGGGGTCGGTGTGCATGCCCTTGATGGTGGCCGGTGTCGTGCCGGGCACGTTGTCGTGGCCGATGATGTGCTGGCGGTCCAGCGGCAGGCCGTACTTGTGCGCCAGATAGCGCACCAGCCGCGCCGAGGCCCGGTACATCGCCTCGGTGTACCAGGCGTCCGGAGCCGCGAGGAAACCTTCGTGCTCGATCCCTACGGAGTGCGCGTTCACATACCAGTTCCCCGCGTGCCAGGCGACGTCCTTCGTCGGCACATGCTGGGCGATCAGCCCGTCCGCCGACCGGATCGTGTAGTGCCACGACACATACGTCGGGTCCTTGATGAGCTTCAGCGTCGTCTCCCACGACCCCTCGGTGTCATGGATGACGATGGCGTCCACCCGCTGGTCCCGCGGGCGGTCCGCCTTGTCGTGGTTGCCGTAGTCACCGTCGCCGAACTCCTCGTACGGCGCCGGTACGGACACGCAGGAGACCGTGTACGGGCATTCGAGCCGGGACCCGGCGGGCGCGGCGGGGGACCGCAGCCCCAGGCGCCCGAGCTGCGCCCGGTCGGCCGTCAGCCCGGGGGAAGCGGGCAGCGTCACCCGCTGGCCCGAGTCGGTCGTACGGGACTGGCCCTGCCGCAGGACGTCGTACACGTCGTCCGCGAAACCGGCCGCGGTACGGGCGTCGTCCGCGCCCGAATAGCGCGCCACGGAGCCGTACCACCGCGCCGGGTCGGCGGAGAGCGGGCCGAGACGGCGCTGCTCCGCGGCCAGCAGCGCCGCGCCGCCGCGGATGTTCGCCGCCGGATCGCGGCGCAGCCGCTCGGCGGGCAGCCCCGTCAGCCGCGCCGCCCGGTCCAGGGTCCGCAGCCGGGCCGGGAGCGCGGCGGGGGCGGGCAACTGGGCGCGCACCCGCTTGCGGGCCCGGGAATCGTCGCCGCGCGGGTCCTCGTCACCCTCGCCGTGGTGCGGCCGTTCGGCGAGCGCCGTACGGGCGTCGGTCAGGTGCATCGGGCCGTAGCCGCCGGAGACGCTGGGCGCGCCGCCGTGCCCGTCCCAGCGCGACTCCAGGTAGGAGACGGCCAGCAGTACGTTCTGCGGTACGCCGTACTGCGCGGCGGCGTCGGCGAAGGCCCGCTGGAGGGCGTCGGCGGCGGGCTGTGCCGTCGCGGCGCGCGGCTGCCCGGCCGTGCCGGACGGCGCTGCGGAGACCAGGGGCACCAGCAAGGCCGCCGCCGCGACGGCGGTGGCGGCCCTGCGCGCTCTGGAGCGGTGGGTTCTCTTCTCGTCGGATCCTCGCAATGCAGCCTCCTGGGGCCGACCGGGCGAGCCGGGGCGTCTGGCGGATGGTGTGCATACGGTGCGCGTACGGGCGTGCGCGGGAGGGGACCCGAATACAGCTATCGCCTGGCCGACGATCCGTCAATCACCGTGGACCCCACGGGTTTCGCATGTCAGCGCGTGTGCCGCAACCCCGTACGAGCGGACGCGGCGGAGCCCGCACACACGTGAGCGGCACGCCCGGTGCGGCGTGCCGCTCACATACCCCCCTTGACGGATCAGCGGGTGCCGACCGCCGCCCGTACCGCGCGCCGTGCCATCTGGCAGTCGTCGTGCAGCCGGCGCAGCAGCAGCCGCTGCTCCTCACCCGCCGCCAGCGCACCGGGGTGTCCCGGCCCCGGCGTGCCCGTCGGCGTGGGCTCGCGCATCGTGCGCTGCACGGCGGTCTCGTAACGCCGTATTTCGCGGGTGAGCACCAGCATCAGATTCACCAGGAAGGCGTCCCGCGCGGCCGGCCCGGCGGCCTGCGCGAGCTGGCTGATCTGGCGGCGCGCCACGGGGGCGTCACCGAGCACCGACCACAGGGTGGCGAGGTCGTAGCCCGGCAGGTACCAGCCGGCGTGGTCCCAGTCGAGCAGCACCGGCCCGGCGGGGGACAGCAGGACGTTGTTCAGCAGCGCGTCACCGTGGCAGAACTGGCCCTGGGTGTGGGACAGGCCGTGCAGCAGCTTCTGCAGGTCGCCCAGGTCCCGGTCGGTCAGCAGGCCGAGACCGTGGAAGTGCGCGATGCGCTTGCCGTACTCCAGCGGCATGTCGAACATCCCGGCCGGCGGCCGCCAGAGGTTGACCCGGCAGATCGCGCCGAGCGCGGCCCGGACGTCCGCGCGGGGTGGTGCTTCGGTGGGATGCCGTTGGATGCAGGCGATCCGGCCGGGCATCCGCTCGACGACCAGAGTGCAGTTGTCCGGGTCCGCGGCGATGAGCCTCGGTACGCGTACCGGCGGGCGGTGGCGGACGAAGGCCCGGTAAGCAGCTATTTCGTGCCGGAACCGCTCGGTCCACGCGGGGGAGTGGTCCAGTAAACACTTGGCGACCGCGGTCGTGCGGCCGGTGGTGCCCACCAGCAGGACGGACTTGCCGCTGCGGCGGAGCACCTGGACCGGATGGAACTCGGGGCAGATGCGGTGCACGGAGGCGACCGCGGCGCGCAGCTGGGCGCCCTGGGGGCCGGACAAGTCGAGTCTCCCGCTGAGCGGTTGGGGGCCTCCCCCCTGCGTCCGCCGGTTTCTTCCGCCGGCCAGGCCGGACACCGCCCCCGGAGACTGGGAGGGATCCAGATACGGCCCGCTTCCCGGAGGCTGCGGGCGGTACGGCCGGTTCGGGGCGCTCACGGCGGACGATGCTGCGTACATGGGTGAGACTGATCCCTTCGTGCGCCGACGAGTTGCGGTGCGGCTCCCGGCCCGGATGGCCGGGCCCGAGGGCCCGGATCCGGTGTCCGCACCCTGGGGAATGCGGTACCGACACCGGGCCGGGGGCTGCACTCCTAACGGAACACGCGGGCGCGGGTGGCAGACCATCTGGCGCACCCTGGCGAACCCTGGCGAATGCTCGCAAGCGTCCGGGACGGGCCGTTACTGTCAAGCCAGTCGAGGAACCTGGGGGCTTGACGTGGACAGGGAGCCGAACACCCGTCTCGCGGACCTTTTCGGCCTGGCCGGCTGGTCCAAGGGCGAACTCGCGAGACTGGTCAACCGGCAGGCGGCCGCCATGGGGCATCCGCAGCTGGCGACCGACACCTCGCGGGTACGGCGCTGGATCGACACGGGGGAGACCCCGCGGGACCCGGTGCCCAAGGTGCTCGCCGCCCTGTTCACCGAGCGTCTCGGCCGTGTCGTAACCATCGAGGACCTAGGATTCGATCGTTCCGGGCGCGCGGGGCGGAAACAGGCCACGGACGGCCTCCCGTGGCCGCCCGAGCGGACGGCGGCGGTCCTCACGGAATTCACGGGAATGGACCTCATGCTCAACCGACGCGGCTTGGTGGGCGCGGGCGCGGCGCTCGCCGCGGGCTCCGCACTCAGCAGCGCCATGCACGACTGGCTGCACACCGACCCGGCGCTGGCAGCCGACGCCCCCCGATTCGACGACCCCTTCGCCGACCACACCATCGACCAGATCGGCTTCGACCGCTACGAGGCGGCCCCCGTGGGGTCGCAGGAGATCGACGCGCTGGAGCGCTCGGTCGAGGTCTTCCGCGCCTGGGACGCGGCCCGCGGCGGCGGGCTCCAGCGCAAGGCCGTGGTGGGCCAGCTCAACGAGGTGGGCGGCATGCTCGCCTACCGCCACCCCGATCATCTGCAGCGCAGGCTGTGGGGGGTGGCGGCGAACCTCGCCGTGCTGGCCGGCTGGATGTCCCACGACGTGGGCCTGGAGCCCACCGCCCAGAAGTACTTCGTGATCGCGGCCCACGCGGCACGAGAGGGCGGCGACCGGCCCCGCGCGGGCGAGGCGCTCTCCAGGGCGGCCCGCCAGATGGTGCACCTGGGACGTCCGGACGACGCCCTGGACCTGATGAAGCTGGCCAAGTCCGGCTCCGGCGGCGAGACCCTGCCGCGCACCCGCGCCATGCTCTACACGATCGAGGCATGGGCCCAGGCGGCCAAGGGCCAGGGCCAGGCCATGCGCCGCACGCTGGGCGAGGCGGAGGAGCTGTTCGTCTCCGACCGGGGAGACGTTCCGCCGCCGAGCTGGATGCAGATGTTCGACGAGGCGGACCTGCACGGCATGCAGGCGCTGGCCTTCCGTACGCTCGCCGAGCACGACCCGAAGGCGGCCAGGATCGCGCAGGTGCACGCCAAGCAGGCGCTGCGGCTGCGGGACGCCGGCCGGCAGCGGTCGACGATCTTCGACTACCTCTCGATGGCCTCGGCCTGCTTCATCGGCAACGACCCCGAACAGGCCGACCGCTACGCCCGGCTGGCGCTGGTGTCCATCAAGGAGAACTCCTCCCACCGCACCTGGGACCGGCTGCGCGAGATGTACCGGCTCACCAACCAGTATTCCGACTACGCCAAGATCCAGGATCTGCGGGAGGAGATCCAGCGGGTGATGCCCAGGGCCAAGGGCCAGGGGCTGGGGCCGGGACTGGGTCCGGCGGGCAAGAGCGTGCGGATCTGATGCCGGTGTGACGTCCACGGGCCGCCCGGACCCCGCGGTGCCCGTGTACGTGAACGGAACGCTCCTGAAGCGTAGTTGCCCATGCCCAGCTTGTTCATGCCCAGCCAGCTTGTTCATGCCCAGGGCCCCTGGCGGGCGTCCGGTGCCCCGTACTCCGTACGGTGCCGCCGCTCCGCTAGCCGCTCACCCTGGCGATCAGCACGCACGCGTCGTCCTCGCGCTCGGCGCCGCCGAACTCTTCCGCGATGATACGGACGCAGTCCTGCGCGTTACGGGCCGCGGCGAACCGCGGTGCCAGCGACAGGAGGCGCTCGGAGCCTTCGTGGGAGGCCAGCGGGCCGTGCGAGCGGCGCGGCACCAGTCCGTCGGTGTGCAGGACCAGCAGATCGCCGGGCGCCAGCTGTTCGCACCGCTGGGTGTAGTGGGCGCCCGTCGTGGCGCCGAGCAGCACGCCCTCCGGCGGGCTCAGCGGGCTGCCGGTGCCGTCGCGGAACAGCAGCGGCGCCGGATGCCCGGCCTGCGCCCAGACCAGTTGGCGGGTGGCCGGGTCGAAGCGGCAGCACACCGCGCTGCCCAGGGCGGGCTGCGCGGAGCTGTCCAGCAGCTGGTTCAGATAGCCCATCAGCGGGCCCGGCTCCTGACCGGACACCGCCATACCGCGCAGCGCGCCGAGCACCATGGCCATGCCGGAGGTGGCGGTGGCGCCGTGGCCGGTGAGGTCGCCGACGCTCAACAGCGTCTTACCGTCCGGGAGTTGCAGGGCGTCGTACCAGTCGCCGCCGATCAGGGCGCTGGTGCCGGAAGGGAGGTAGCGGGCGGCCAGGTCGAGTGCGACCGGCCCGCCCTGCGGGAACCGCAGGGAGCCGCGCCACGGCGGCAGCACGGCTTCCTGCAGTTCGACCGCAAGCCGGTGTTCGGTCTGCGCCCGGTGCCGTTGGCGCTGCAGCGAGTCACGGGTCTCGCGCACCGCACGCTGGCTCCGGCGCAGCTCGCTGACGTCCCGCAGCACGGCCCACATGCATGCGGTGCTTCCGTCCGCGTCGAGCACCGGCTCGCCCACCATGTGCACCGTACGCACGCACTGGTCGGCGCGTACGATGCGGAACTCGCCGTCGATCGGCCGGCCGTCCACCAGGCAGTCCGTGACCATCGTGGTCAGCAGCTGCTGGTCCTCGGCGAAGACCAGGGAGGGCAGCTCGTCCAGGGTCAGCGGGCCCTCGGCCGGGTCCCGGCCGAAGATCCCGAACAGCTCGTCCGACCAGCTCACCCCGTCGGTGAGCAGATTCCACTCGGCGCTGCCGACCCGGCTGAGCAGCGAGCCCGGGTGGTCCGCCGGCTCGGGCGGGGCCGCGGGCAGCGGCTCCTCGTCCGGCAGGGCGTCGGGGTCGGCGGGCAGGCCCTCCCGGAGCTGGTCCAGGTGCCCGCCGAGGTCGTCGAGGTGGTGGACGGCCAGGTCGCACAGCGCCCGCTGCCAGCGCAGCCGCGGGTCCGGGTGCTCCTCGCCGTCCCCCGAAGTCTCCCGGCGTACGGCGTCCAGACCGCCGCGCAGCCGGCGGGCTTGCGTGATCAGCGCTTCGACCACGTCGCGCTCGGGGGGCTGGGCGGCTGAACGGTCCGCGAAGAGGTGGGACGGCATACGTACTCCGATATCAGGCGGCGCCGGGGCCAGGTCTGACGGAAGGGCCGGTAACGACTGTTGCACAGGCAGCGACCGCCCGTAAGGGATTTGGCATTACCCGATACGGTGGTGCACTCGGCATATGCCCCCGGCCTCCCTGGAGCAACCCTCCGCCGAATCGGCGGAATGGAGCGTTCCAGGCTAGGCTTCCGCCGCCGTAGCGCGCTCGGGCTCCACCGATCCATGGTGGGAACGACGCATACGACCCGTGGTCACCGGCAAGAATGCCGGTCAGCGGAAATCCCGTTGCCAGCCTGTCCCCCGCACCGGATGCTGACCTCATGTTCGATCCAGACATAGCGCCCAGTGGCACCCTGCTCGGCCTCCTGCAGCGAGGCCGCGGCGACGGGACCCTGCATGCCCTCGCGGCGCCGCGGGCCGAGGCGCTCGCGGCACTGAACGACAGTGTGCTGCGCGACCCCCGCCGCGACTGGCAGGTCGAGAACCGCTCCCTGTACTACGCACGCCTGTACATGCAGCTCGACGGCGGCCTCGAAGAGATCGAACGGCATCTTTTCCACCCCGACGACCTCACCGACCCCGGCGAGGAGCGCACCGGACTCGCCCTCGCCGTGCTCGGCCACCTCGCCGCGTACGGCCGGGGCGCCGCCCTCCTGCTGCTGCGCAGCTACGCCGCGGCCGGTACGAACTGGCGCTGGGCCCTGGACGAGCTGGCCCTGCGCGACGACGACGCGGGCCTGGCGACCCTCGCCCCCGCCGTCCTCGCCCGCTTCCCGCAGACCCCCGAGGGCGACGCCGAGCTGGCCGCCGCCGTCCGGGACGCCTTCGAGCCCCGCCCGTGGCGGCTGTGGGCCGACGACCCCCGCTACGGCGAGCGCATCCGCGCCGCCCAGGAGCAGGGCTGCTTCGACCGCTGGCAGCGCCAGATGCGCCCCAGCGTGCCGCGTCCCGGCTGGAGCGTCACCGAGATCCTGGACTGGGCCCAGCAGGGCCTGGAGCTGCACCCCGAGGAGTGGCGGCAGGTGCCGGCCGCGCGCTGCCTGGCGGCCGTCGCGGGCCCCGAGGACCGCCCCGAGCTGCTGCGCGCCGCGCGTACGGGACCGGACGCCGCCCGCGCCGCCGCCCTGCGCCACCTCGCCGAACGCGGCGACCCCGAGGCCCTCGATCTCATCGAGGCCGCGGCCGCCGACCCCCTCTCCAGCAGGCCGCTCGCCGAGGCCGCGGTCGCCGCCTTCGAGCGGATGCGCGCCGTGGCCGCCGTCGAGCGGGCCCGCCGGTGGGCCCCGCGCCCGGACCGCCTGGGCGCCGCCGGCGCCACGATGCTGGCCCGCCGCGGCGGGCGCGCCGACGCCGACCTGGTCCTGGCCGCGCTGCGCCGTACGGTCCGTATGGAGGGCCCGGACGCGGACGGGCTGTGGGAGCTGGTCGACGGGGCGGGCCGCCTGGGCGTGGTCTGCGCGGCGCCTGTATTGCGCCATATTTACCGCGAGACCTCCTCGTCCCACCTCCGGGGCCGCGCCGCTGCCGCGCTGGCCGTCACCGACCCTGGCTTCCCCGCGGGCTTCGCCGTCGAGTGCCTGTGGGACTGCGAGGAGACGACCAGAGAGCTGGCCGCCCGCCACGCGGCGACCGGTGACGACCGGGTCGTGGAGCAGCTGCGCCGGCTGGCCGCCGATCCGGCCGAGGAGGCCGAGGTGCAGACGGCGGTACGGGCCCGGTTCGGGCCGGACGCGCCGGCGGTCTGAGCGGGCGCCGCCCCGGCGCGCGCTCCAACGCTCATGGGACGTTCCCCGGCTGGACAGATCCACGTGGCCGGGGCCACGCCCGGCGGGCCGACAAAAGGTCCATGCGTGTTGTCATCGTCACCGAGTCCTTCCCGCCCGACGTCAACGGCGTCGCGCACTGTGCCCTGGAAACCGCCCGGTATCTGGTGCGGCGCGGCCACGACCTGCTCGTCGTCGCCCCGCTCGGGGCCGACGGGGCGCCGGACGCCGGGCGGGACGGCCCCTGCCCGGTGGTCCGGGTGCCCTCGGTGCCGCTGCCGGGCTATCCGCAGGTCCGGGTGGCGCTGCCCGGCCGCCGGCTGGCCGCCGCGCTGGACGGGCACGGCCCGGATGTCGTGCACCTGGCGAGCCCCTTCGTCCTCGGCGCGCGCGGCATGACGGCCGCCGCCCGGCGCGGCGTGCCCGTCGTCGCCGTCTACCAGACCGATCTCGCCCGCTTCGCCCGCGCCTACCTGGGCACCGGCAGCGGCGCGGCCTGGCGGCGCCTGCGGGCCGTGCACGCCGCCGCCGACCGCACCCTGGCGCCGTCCAGCTCCGCCCTGCGCGATCTCGCCGCGCACGGCGTACCCCGGCTGCGGCTGTGGCCGCGCGGGGTGGACTCCGCGCGGTTCCACCCCGCCCGGCGCGACGAGGTGCTGCGCAGTTCGCTCGCCGCCGGCCGGCAGCTCCTGGTCGGGTACGTCGGGCGGCTCGCGCCGGAGAAGGAGGTGCGCCTGCTGGCCCCGGTCTCGCGGCTGCCCGGCGTACGCACCGTGGTGATCGGGGACGGGCCCAGCGGCCCCGGCCTGCGCACCGCGCTGCCCGGGGTGCGCTTCCTCGGGCGCCGTACGGGTGACGAGCTGGCCCGCCTGATGGCCTCGCTGGACGTCTTCGTGCACACGGGCCGCCACGACACGTTCTGCCAGACCGTCCAGGAGGCGATGGCGGCCGGGGTGCCCGTCGTGGCCCCGGCCGCGGGCGGCCCGCTGGACCTCGTCGAGCACGGCCGTACGGGCCTGCTGGTGCCGCCGGGCGACGGGGAGGCGGTGCGGGACGCCGTCGGGCTGCTGGCCGGGGAGCCGGCGGCACGGGCACGGCTGGGCGCCGCGGGCCGTGCGGCGGTCGAGCACCGCACGTGGGAAGCGGTCGGCGACGAGCTGCTGGGCCACTACGAGGACGTGCTCGCGCGCCGGACGGCGGTGCCCGTATGACGGCGCGACCGGCCACGTCCGCGGCCTACGTCCCCGATCAGGCCCGCTGCACCGGCGCCGGGCTGCGCATCGTACGGCTCGCGAACTTCGTGACCCCGGAGTCGGGCGGGCTGCGCACGGCTCTGCGCGCCCTGGGCGCCGGCTACCGCGCCGCGGGCCACGAACCGGTCCTGGTCGTCCCCGGCCCCGCCGTGCGCGACGAGACCACCGACCAGGGCCGCGTGATCACCCTGCCCGGCCCGGTGCTGCCCGGGACGGGCGGCTACCGCGTACTGGCCGACCGGCGCCGCGTACGGCGCGTCCTGGAGGTGCTGGCCCCCGACCGCCTGGAGGTCTCGGACCGTACGACGCTGCGGTGGACCGGCGAGTGGGCGCGGCGGGCCCGTGTCCCGGCGGTGATGGTGTCCCACGAAAGTGTGGACGGCGTGCTGCGGGCCTGGGGTGTCCCGCGCGGACCGGCGCGCGCCGCCGCGGACCGGGTCAACCTCCGGACCGCGCACGCCTACAGCCGGGTGGTCTGCACGACGGAGTGGGCCGCGGCCGAGTTCGCCCGGCTCGGTGCGCGCAATGTCGTACGTGCCCCGCTCGGTGTCGACCTGACGTACCGTCACCCAGGGCTGCGCAGCGTGCAGTTGCGGCGCAGGTGTGCGGGCGGGGCCGGTGTGCTCCTGCTGCTGTGCTCGCGGCTGTCGCCGGAGAAGCGGCCGGGACGCGCGCTGGACGTCCTGGCGGAGCTGCGGTGGCGGGGTGTGGACGCGGCGCTGGTGGTGGCCGGGGACGGGCCGCTGCGGTCCCGTCTGGCGGCCCGCGCGCGGGTCGAGCGGCTGCCCGTGGTGTTCCTGGGGCACCTCGCCGATCCGGCCGAACTCGCCGCCCTCCAGGCCGCCGCGGACGTGGCGCTGGCGCCCGGACCGGCGGAAACGTTCGGTCTGGCGGCCCTGGAGGCCCTGGCCTGCGGCACTCCGGTCGTCGCCAGCGCCGCCTCGGCCCTCGCCAGCCTGGTCGGCCGCGGCGACACCGCTCTCGACGACGGCGCCTCGTATGCCGATGCGGTGCTGCGCGTCCTCGCCCGCCCCGAGGCGCACCGCCGGGCGGCGGCCCGGCAGCGCGCGGAAGGGTACGGATGGCAGCCCGCGGTCGCGGCCTTCCTCGCGGCGCACGACGCCGCGGCGGAGCCCGTACGGCCCCTCGTCACCCCAGTGACTCCTCCGGGCCGACCGGGCGGACCGGAAGCCGTGGGGACGGTTCCGGTACGGCCGGTGCCTCCGGCCGTCGGGCCCAGCGGGCGGCGATGACCGCGCAGACCATCAGCTGGAGCTGGTGGTAGAGCATCAGCGGCAGGATCACCGGGCCCGCCGCGCCGCCGAACAGCACCGCCGCCATGGGCAGTCCGGTGGCCAGGCTCTTGTTCGAGCCGCAGAAGACGATGGTGATCCGGTCCTCCCAGCGGAACCCCAGCCGGCGCGCGGCGTACGAGGTCGTGACGAGCGCCGTGCCCAGCAGGCCCGCCGCCAGGAGCAGCAGGACCAGCAGCCGGACGGGGGTGACCTGGTGCCAGATGCCCTGGGCCATGCCTTTGCTGAACGCGGTGTAGACGACGAGCAGGATCGAGGCGCGGTCC
Organism: Streptomyces rimosus; assembly: GCF_008704655.1. Classification (NCBI taxonomy): domain Bacteria; kingdom Bacillati; phylum Actinomycetota; class Actinomycetes; order Kitasatosporales; family Streptomycetaceae; genus Streptomyces; species Streptomyces rimosus. The sequence continues at coordinate 8,068,617 of NZ_CP023688.1, forward strand.
AGCAGACCGAGCGGTTTGCGGTGCCGGGCGAGGAAGCCGCCGACCCGGCGGCGCAGCACCTGCCCGGCCGCGAACGGCAGCAGGAGCTGGGTGGCGATGGCCGCCAGCCCGGCCGCCGAGAAGCTGAGGGCCGAGCCGATCAGCCAGGCCGCGAGCAGCGGGGTGGCGGCCATGCCGGCCAGGCTGGAGTACGTGCCGGCGCAGATGGCGGCCGGGACGTTGCCCCGGGCCGTGGAGGTCAGGGCGATCGAGGACTGGACGGTGGAGGGGACAACGCACAGGAAGAGCAGTCCCACGTACAGCCGGTCGGTGAGGAGGAACGGGACGAGAGCGTGGGCGGCCAGGCCGAGCAGCGGGAACAGGACGAAGGTGCTCGCCCCGGTCAGCAGGTGCAGCCGCCACTGCCGCAGCCCGAGCACCGCTTCCCGGGTGGACAGCCGCGCTCCGTAGAGGAAGAACAGCAGTCCGATGGCGAGGTCGGCGGCGCTGCCGGCGGCCTCGGCGCCGCGTCCGGACGCGGGCAGCACGGTGGCGAGCAGGACCGTGCCGAGGAGGGCGGCGACATACGGGTCGACCGCCCGCCGCAGCCGGTCCGCCCGCCCCGGGCGGGCTCGCGCCCCCTTACTCATCGTCACCGGTCTGCCAGGGCGGGTGCCCGACGCGAGCAGGGTCGGCGCCGGGGCCGGTCGCGTCGCGGGTCCGTACGTCGATGGCGCCGCCGCCACCGTCGTGGTCGCTGCCCGCGGTGCCCTTGCCGGCGAGCAGGGTGTTGAGCGTCCGGTCGACCTCCAGCCAGGAGTCCGCCGAGGAGTTGTCGACCACCAGTAGGCCGACGGACGTGCCGCCGCGGGGCTGCGGAGGCGGCTCGTCCTCGTCATCGTCGGGGGAGGCGCACGGCTTCTCGGGCGGGTGCGGCGGGGACTGGGCGGCCTGGGCGGCGCTGCCGCCCCACAGGACACCCGTGACCACCGCGACGGCGAGGGCCAGGGTGGACGGGCGCACGGCCCGGGACCGCTGGGCACGGTCCCGGAGCCGTCCGGCGCCGCCCCGGGAGGGGTTCGGTGCCATTCGGGAGCCTCGTCTCAGACGGGAGTCGGTTCGCGGTGCGCCCGACGCCGGCTGATGTTGCGCTCCAACAGCTCGGTGGCCGCCGCCAGTTCGACGCTGCCGGTGTGGCCCGTGTCCGGCAGCCGTCCGTCGGCCGCCTTCAGGTCGACCAGTGCGCCTTCGATGGCGCCGTGCGCGGCGAACAGGCACGGGGTGCTGTAGATCGCCACGTCCACGCCGAGTTCGGTCAGTTCGGTGAGCGAGAGGCGGGGTGATTTGCCGCCCGCGATCTGGTTGAACAGCAGGGGTTTGCCGCCCACCACGGACCGGATCTTCGCGATCCACTCCACGCTGCGCACCCCGTCCACGAGGACCACGTCCGCGTCGGTCTCGGCGAGCGCCGCCGCCCGCCGGACGATCTCCGACTCCTCCGTGGCGTCCGTACGCGCCACCACGACCAGGTCCTTGCGGCTGCTGAGCACCAGGTTGAGCTTGTCCAGGTATTCCTCCAGGGGGAGGATCAGCTTGCCTTCCGCGTGACCGCACCGGCGCGGTCTGCGCTGGTCCTCCAGGATCACTCCGGAGGCGCCGCAGCGCTCCAGGCGCTGGACCACGTGGCAGGCGACCTCGTGGTCCACATAGCCGTCGTCGATGTCCACGAGCAGATGGTGGGCCGGAAAGGCCAGGCGCAGCCGTTCCACGAACTGCACCATGTCGGGCCAGGCGATGAACCCGATGTCGGGCAGACCGTAATGGGAAGCGGCGAAGCCGAACCCCGAGACGAACATCCCGTCGTAGTGCTGTGCCGCGATGGAAGCCGAATACATGTCGTAGATGCCGATGAGCGGTGTCGTACGAGGCGATCGGACCGCCTCGCGCAAGACGCTGCCGTACTGCATGCTTCTCCCGCCTCCCGGACTCGCCGGTCGCGAGCCGTTGGGGTGTCGTGGAACCGACGGTCCCAGGAAACCAAGAGCGAGTAAAAGGAATCCGGGCAGCGGCACTCTTTCGAGGAAAAGCAGCAGGTCATGGCGCTGTTTATGGAATTAGTATGGAGTGATGGAAACACTGCTGAAGTGACGTTTCCGCGGAAAGTCAAGGGGGCGTAAAAGAGATGAGATGAATTACGCCGGAGGCTGCCGCCGGTGCCGGGCGCGCCACCGCGCCGGACCGGGCGGGCACGCGGGCGCGTGGAAATCGCCGGACCTGCCAAGTCCGCTGCCACAATGGCGGTATGACGGGACGCTGGGAGTTCTGGATCGACCGGGGCGGCACGTTCACGGATGTGGTGGGCCGGCGGCCCGACGGAAGACTGGTCACCGGCAAACTGCTCTCGCACCGCCCGGGCGAGGCCGAGGACGCCGCCGTGGCCGGCATCCGGATGATGCTGGGCCTGGCGCCCGGCGCACCGGTACCCGCCGAGCGGATCGCCGTCGTCAAGATGGGCACCACCGTGGCGACCAACGCCCTGCTGGAGCGCACGGGCGAGCCGACCGTGCTGGTGACCACCGAGGGCTTCCGGGACGCGCTGCGCATCGCCTACCAGAACCGGCCGCGGATCTTCGACCGCCGCATCGTGCTGCCCGATGCGCTGTACGAGCGGGTGATCGAGGTCCCGGAGCGGGTGGACGCGCGGGGCGCGGTGGTACGGCCGCTGGAGACGGACGCGGTACGGGCGGAGCTGGCCCGGGCGTACGCCGACGGGCTGCGGAGCGCGGCGGTGGTGCTCCTGCACGGCTACCGCCACGCGGACCACGAGAAGGCGGTGGCCGCCCTCGCCAAGGAGGCGGGCTTCACGCAGGTCAGCTGCTCCCACGAGGTCAGCCCGCTGATGAAGCTGGTGCCGCGCGGCGACACCACGGTGGTGGACGCCTATCTGTCGCCGATCCTCGGCCGGTACGTGGACGGTATCGCGCGCCAACTCCCGGGCGTGCGGCTGATGTTCATGCAGTCCAACGGCGGGCTGCGGGAGGCGGCGCACTTCCGCGGCAAGGACGCGGTGCTCTCCGGCCCCGCGGGCGGCGTGGTCGGCATGGCCCGCTCCTCCGCCGAGGCGGACGACGGCTACGACCGGGTGATCGGCTTCGACATGGGCGGCACCTCCACCGACGTGTCGCACTACGCGGGCTCCTTCGAGCGGATCTTCGGCAGCGAGGTCGCGGGCGTACGGATGCGGGCGCCCATGATGAACATCCACACCGTCGCGGCGGGCGGCGGCTCCGTCCTGCACTTCGACGGGCGGCGCTACCGGGTCGGCCCCGACTCCGCCGGTGCGGTGCCGGGGCCCGCCTGCTACCGCCGCGGCGGCCCGCTGACCGTCACGGACGCCAACGTGATGCTCGGCCGCGTCCAGCCGGCGCACTTCCCCGCGGTGTTCGGCCCGGACGGCGACCAGCCGCTGGACGCCGCGACGGTACGGGAGCGTTTCGTCCGGCTGGCCGAGGAGGCGGCCGAGGCCACCGGCGACCGGCGCGGCCCCGAGGAGGTCGCCGCCGGGTTCCTGGACATCGCCGTGCTGAACATGGCCAACGCGGTCAAGAAGATCTCCGTGCAGCGTGGTTACGACGTCACGCGCTACGTCCTCACCAGCTTCGGCGGTGCGGGCGGCCAGCACGCGTGCGCGGTCGCCGACGCGCTGGGCATCGGCACGGTCGTCGTACCGCCGCTGGCCGGGGTGCTGTCCGCGTACGGCATCGGGGTCGCCGACGCGACGGCCATGCGCGAGCAGGCCGTCGAAGTGGAGATCGACCCGGAGTCGGGCGCCACGGCCGTCGCCGAGGTGCACGGCGTGTGCGACCTGCTCGCCGGGCGGACGCGCCGCGACCTGCTCGCCGACGGCGTGCCGGAGGAGAGCATCACCACCCGGGCCCGCGTCATGCTGCGCTACGCGGGCACGGACTCCGCCCTGGCCGTGGCGCTGGACACGCCGCGGGCGATGGCCGCCGAGTTCGTCGGGGCGCACCGCGCGCGCTACGCCTTCACCATGGACAAGCCGCTGATCGCCGAGGCGGTCTCGGTCGAGGCGGTCGGCGCGCCGGGCGGCACGGCCGGGCACGAGATGCCGACGGGGGAGCGGGCCGGGGAGCTGGCGCCGGTCGCGCGCGTACAGATGTTCGCGCAGGGGCGCCGGCAGGACACCGCGCTGTACGCCCGCGACGACCTGCGTCCCGGTGACACGCTCACCGGCCCCGCGATCATCGCCGAGGACGACGCGACGACGGTCCTCGACCCGGGCTGGCAGGCGCGCGCGGGCGAGCGCGGCCATCTGCTGCTGACCCGGACCCGGCCGCGCGCGGGCGGCCCCGCGGTCGGCACCGACGCCGACCCGGTCATGCTGGAGGTCTTCAACAGCCTCTTCATGGCGATCGCCGAGCAGATGGGCGTGCGCCTGGAGAACACCGCCCACTCGGTCAACATCAAGGAGCGGCTGGACTTTTCCTGTGCCCTCTTCGATCACGAGGGCAACCTCATCGCCAACGCCCCGCACATTCCCGTGCATCTCGGGTCGATGGGGGAGTCCATCAAGGAGGTGCTCAAGCGGCGGCGCGGCACGGGCGACCTGCGGCCGGGCGATGTGTACGCGGTCAACGACCCGTACCACGGCGGTACGCACCTGCCGGACGTCACCGTCGTCACCCCCGTCTTCGACGAGGCGGGGCGGGAGCTGCTGTTCCTGGTCGCCTCGCGCGGCCACCACGCCGAGATCGGCGGCATCACCCCGGGCTCCATGCCCGCCTTCAGCCGCACCATCCAGGAGGAGGGCGTCCTCTTCGACAACTGGCTGCTGGTACGGGACGGGAAGCTGCGCGAGGAGGAGACGCGCGCCCTGCTCGCCGCCGGGCCGTACCCCTCGCGGGCCCCGGACGCCAACATCGCCGACCTGCGCGCCCAGATCGCCGCCAACGAGAAGGGCATCCGCGAGCTGCGCAAGATGATCGGCGAGTTCGGGCTCGACGTGGTGCGCGCCTACATGGGACACGTCCAGGACAACGCCGAGGAATCGGTACGCCGCATCATCGCGCGACTGGAGGACGGGGCGTACCGCTACGAGACCGACGGCGGCGCGGTGATCCAGGTTGCGCTCACCGTGGACCGCGAAGCGCGCAGCGCGGTATTGGACTTCGCCGGAACCTCGCCGCAGCTGCCCGGCAACGCGAACGCGCCCAGTTCGGTGGTGATGGCCGCGGTGCTCTACGTCTTCCGCACGCTCGTCGCCGAGGACATCCCGCTCAACAGCGGCTGCCTGAAGCCGGTGGAGGTCCGCATCCCGCCCGGCTCGATGCTGGCGCCCGAATATCCCGCGGCCACCGTCGCGGGCAACGTGGAGACCTCGCAGGCGGTCACCGGCGCGCTCTACGCCGCGCTCGGCGTCCAGGCCGAGGGCTCGGGCACGATGAACAACCTCACCTTCGGCAACGACCGGGTGCAGTACTACGAGACGGTCGCCAGCGGCTCGGGCGCGGGCGACGGCTTCGACGGCGCGGACGCCGTGCAGACCCATATGACCAACTCCCGGCTGACCGACCCCGAGGTGCTGGAGTGGCGCTATCCCGTACGGGTCGAGAGCTTCGCCGTACGGGAGGACAGCGGCGGCGACGGGCGCTGGCGCGGCGGCCGGGGCGCCGAACGCCGGCTGCGCTTCCTGGAGCCGGTGACGGTGGCGCTGCTGACCAACCACCGGCGGGTGCCGCCGTACGGCATGGCGGGCGGCGGGCCCGGCGCGACCGGCGCCAACCTGGTCCGCCGGGCGGACGGCACGGAGGAAGTGCTCCAGGGCTGCGACGTGGCGGAGATCGGCGCCGGGGACGTCCTGGTGATCCGGACGCCGGGGGGCGGGGGCTACGGGGAGCCCGGGACGTAGCTCTCCGGCTCCCCGCCCGGCTCAGGCGGTGGCGCGGGGGCGGCGGGGCACGAAACGGACCGGCGTGCCCGGTGCGGCCTGCGCCGCCGCGGCGAGGAACCGCTCCGGTACGACGCCGACGACCGGGTAACCGCCGGTCGTCGGATGGTCGTTGAGGAACAGCACCGGCAGGCCGTTCGGCGGCACCTGGAGCGCCCCCAGCGGCATGCCCTCGCTGGGCAGTTCGCCGTCCTTGAACCGCTCCAGGGGCGGGCCCTCCGTACGCAGCCCGATACGGTTGCTCGCCGAGGACACCCGGAAGCGCCCGGTGGCCAGGGTGCGCAGGCCCGCTTCGGTGAACCAGTCGTCGCGCGGTCCCAGGACGCACGGCAGTACCAGCTCCGTGGTCGGCAGGCTCGCGCGTACGACGGCGTCCACGCGCGCAGGCGGTCCGTACGGGTCGCCGAGCGGCAGCACGCAGCCGTCGGACAGCGGCGCGGGACCGAGCCCGGACAGCAGGTCGGCGGCGCGGCTGCCGAGCACCGGCTCCGCCGCGACGCCGCCGGCGAAGGCGAGGTACGAGCGGAGCCCGGCGGTGGCGGGACCGGTGTCGATCACCGCGCCCGCCGGGACCGGGACCGGCGCGCCCCAGGGGGCGGGACGGCCGTCCACCGTGACGGGGCACGGGGCGCCGGTCACCGCGACGGCGGTGGCCGTGCGGACCCGTACGGCACAGCCGGTCAGGGTCGTCTCCAGGGTCGCGGCCGTTTCGGGGTTGCCCACGAGGCGGTTGGCCAGCCGGTGGGCCGGCTCGTCCAGGGCGCCCGCGCGCGGCACACCGAGGTGGGCGTGTCCGGCGCGGCCGAGGTCCTGGACGGTGGTCAGGGCGCCGGCGCGTATGACACAGAAGGCGCGGTCGGTCATCGGGCCTCCTGGGATTCCGTCGAAACCGGGATGAAGCGGACGCGGGTGCCGGGGGAGAACAGCGCCGCCGGTTCGCGGTCCGGGTCCCACAGCTCGACATCGCTGGTGCCGATGAGCTGCCAGCCGCCGGGGGAGGAGCGCGGATAGACGCCGGTGTACGGGCCCGCCAGCGCGACCGAGCCGACCGGGACCTTGGTGCGCGGCGTGGCCCGGCGCGGCACGTGGTGGCGCTCGGGCAGGCCCGTCAGATAGCCGAAGCCGGGCGCGAACCCGCAGAAGGCCACATGGAACTCCGTACCGGAGTGGATGCGCACCACGTCCTCGGGAGTGGTGTCCCACAGGGCGGCCACGTCGGCGAGGTCCGGGCCGTCGTAGCGCACCGGGATCTCGACGGCCGGGCGGTCGTCGGCGGTCGCCGGCGGGACGTCCCAGCCGGGCAGTTCGGCGGCCAGCCGCCCGGGGTCGGCCAGGCCGTCGAGCAGGACCGTGCGCGCGGCCGGGACGATCTCGCGGACCGCGGGCAGGGTGCCGGCGGCGGCGCGGCGCAGCAGCTCGGCGTGGAACGCCTCGACGGCCGCCGCGTCGTCCAGCTCGACCAGCAGCCCGTGGTCGCCGACCGGCAGCGGGCGCAGCGGCAGCCGGGTACGGGCGGCGTTGCCGGTGCTCATGCGAAGCTGCCGATCCGCACGCCGGCCGCGGTCAGCTCGTCGCGCACCCGCCGGGCGAGGTCCGCCGCGCCGGGGGTGTCGCCGTGCAGGCACAGGGAGCGCGCTTCGATCCGTACGGTGCTGCCGTCGATGGCCGTCACCGTGCCCTCCGTCGCCATGCCCAGCGCGCGCTTGACGACCTCGTCGGGGTCGTGGATGACGGCGCCCGGTTCGCGGCGCGAGACCAGCGTCCCCTCAGGGGTGTAGGCGCGGTCGGCGAACGCCTCGCCGATGACCGGCAGGCCGACGCGGCGGGCCGCCTCGTGCAGCTGGGAGCCGGGCAGGCCGAGGATGGGCAGGGGGGTGCCGGCGGTGCGTACGCCCTCCAGGACGGCGGCGGACTGCGCCTCGTCGTGCACGCAGCGGTTGTAGAGCGCGCCGTGCGGCTTGACGTAGCCGACCCGGGTTCCGGCGGCGCGCGCGAAGACCTCCAACGCGCCGATCTGGTACGCGATCTCGTCGGCCAGCTCGCGCGGCGGCACGTCCATGGCGCGCCGCCCGAAGCCCGCGAGGTCGCGGTAGGAGACCTGGGCGCCGACGACGACGCCGCGCCCGGCGGCCAGCTCGCAGACCCGGCGCATGGTGCTCGGGTCCCCGGCGTGGAAGCCGCAGGCCACGTTGGCGCTGGTGACGACGGACAGCAGTGCCTCGTCGTCGGTGAGCTGCCAGCGTCCGAAGCCTTCCCCGAGATCGGCGTTGAGGTCGACGAGGGGGGCGGTCACCGGGTCGCTCATGTAAGTCGTACGTCCGTTCCGGAAGCGGCCGCGCGCTGGCGCACGGGCGGCGGGTCACTGACTGAGGGGACCGGTCGGCCCGTATCCGTAGTGACTCTCCCCCTGAGGGCACTTCGGGCCGACCGGCGATGGGGCCAACGTAGGCGATTGTTCAACGATCCGACAAGAGGTGTGTTGTCTCGTTCTGCCATCTGGGATTGACTGCCGCTCACGGCACACGGGGTGCACACCGGGGCGGAAGGCGGGGACGGCGATGGCGGGCAAGGTGGCGAAGGACGATCAGCGGCGGCTCGCCGAGGTCTCGGAGCTGGCGGGGGACCGGGTGCTGCTGGGGCGCTCCAGCACCGCGGAGCGGGTCGCCGACATTCTCCGGGACCGCATCACCGAGGGCTACTTCCCGCCCGGCGCGCGGCTGTCCGAGGAGAGCATCGGCGGGGCCCTGGGGGTCTCCCGCAACACCCTGCGCGAGGCGTTCCGGCTGCTCACGCACGAACGCCTGCTGGTGCACCAGCTCAACCGCGGGGTCTTCGTGCGCATCGTGACGGTGGCCGACCTGGACGACATCTACCGCGTCCGTACGCTCGTGGAGTGCGCCGCGGTCCGCAGCCTGGGCGAGCCGCCGTACCCGGTGGGCGCGATGGAGGCCGCCGTGCTGGCCGGCGAGACCGCCTTCGAGGAGCGCGCCTGGCGCGACCTGGGCACCGCGAACCTGCGCTTCCACCAGGCGGTGGTGGGTCTGGCGGGCAGCCCGCGGATGGATGAGCTGATGCGCGGCGTGCTCGCGGAACTGCGTCTGGTCTTCCACGTCATGGACGATCCCCGCCGCTTCCACGCGCCGTACCTGACCCGCAACCGGCAGATCATCGAAGCGCTCGAGGCGGGTGAAGCGGCGGAGGCGGAGCGGCTGCTGGAGTCCTATCTGGAGGATTCGCGGGCCCAGTTGTCAGGGGCGTACGCCCAGCGCATCGCCGCTCGATAGGGCGCTCGGACGCCTCGTATTTCGCTCCTGTCAACCCCTTGTCGGATCGTTGAACAATAACCTAGCCTCCTCGCATCCTCCTCACGGTCCGCGTGAGGTCCCGTATGCGGAAGGCGGACCCATGATCGTGCTTCTCGGCGTGCTCGTGGTCGTGGTCGGCTTCGCCACCAAACGCAATGCCCTGCTCGTCGTGGGCGTGGCGGGCATCGTCACCGGCCTGCTCGGCGGCCTGTCGCCGCGGGAGGTCCTGGCGGCCTTCGGCTCCGGCTTCGCGAGCAGCCGGGCGGTGACGATCTTCGCGATCACGCTGCCGGTGATCGGCCTCCTGGAGCGCTACGGCCTCCAGGAGCAGGCCCGCCGGCTGATCGCCCGCTTCGCCAAGCTCACCACCGGCCGCTTCCTCGCCCTGTACCTGGGCATGCGGCAGATCGGCGCGGCCGTCGGCCTGACCCATGTCTTCGGGCACGCGCAGACCGTGCGCCCGCTGGCCGTGCCGATGGCCGAGGGCGCCGCCGAGCGCAAGCACGGGCGGCTGACCGAGAAGTCCCGGGAGAAGATCCGCTCGTTCTCCGCCAGCGCGGACAACGTGGGGCTGTTCTTCGGCGAGGACGTCTTCCTCGCGGTCGGCTCCATCCTGCTGATCACCAGCTTCGTCAACACCACGTACAACACCCATCTGGAGCCGCTGCACCTGGCGCTGTGGGCCATACCGACCGCGCTGTGCGCCCTGGCCGTGCACGGCTGGCGGCTGCTGCGCCTGGACCGGCACCTGGAACGCGAGCTGGTCGCCGCGAACATCGAGCCCGTCGCCGTCGAGGGAGCAGCCAAGTGATCAAGGCAGAGTGGTTCTACTGGCTCGTCGGCCTGAGCTTCCTGGTGATGGCCTCCCAGATGCTCACCGACCGCAGCAACCCCAAGCGCTTCGGCACCACCGCCTTCTGGGGCCTGCTCGGCGCCGGCTTCATCTACAGCAGCTGGGTGGTCGAGAAGAAGGCCCCCGCCGAACCGCTGGGCGCGGCCGTACTGGTCATGATCGTGCTGGCCGGCTTCGGGTTCACCGGGCGCGGCACGCCGCGCACCACCACGCCCGAGCAGCGCGAGGCGAGCGCCCTGAAGCTGGGCAACAAGCTGTTCGTGCCCGCGCTGGCCATCCCGGTCGTCGCGCTGCTGTGTGCGGTCGTCGTCAAGAAGCTCTCGATCGGCGGTGAGCCGATCCTCCAGGAGGGCAGCGAGACCATCCTCGGGCTCGGCATCGGCGCCGTCGTCGCCCTCGTCGTCGGCATGATCATGCTGCGCGAGAAGCGGATAGCGGTGCCCGTGCAGGCCGGGCGCTCCATGCTGGAGGCGATGGGCTGGGCGATGCTGCTGCCGCAGCTGCTCGCCACCCTGGGCACCATCTTCCAGCTCTCCGGCGTCGGCACCCAGGTCGGCAAGGTGACCACCTCGATCCTGCCGAAGGACTCCCTGTACGTCGCGGTCATCGTCTACTGCGTCGGCATGGCCCTGTTCACCGTGATCATGGGCAACGCGTTCGCCGCCTTCCCGGTGATGACCGCGGCCGTCGGCTGGCCGGTGCTCATCGAGCACTTCCACGGCAGCGCGCCCGCCGTCCTGGCCATCGGCATGCTCGCCGGGTTCTGCGGCACGCTGGTGACCCCGATGGCGGCCAACTTCAACATCGTCCCGGCGGCCCTGCTGGAACTGAAGGACCAGTACGGCCCGATCAAGGCCCAACTCCCCACCGCGGGCATCCTGCTCGGCTGCAACATCGTGGTCATGGCCCTGTTCGCCTTCTGACGTCCTCCTCCCGCCCCGCCCGTACCGCGCGCACCTCCTGGCAGGCGCGCACACACGAACCACAGGAACAGCCCATGACGCGGACGACCCGAGTCCTGCTCACCGGATTCGAACCCTTCGACGGCGAGCGCACCAACCCCTCCTGGGAGGCGGTGCGCGACGCCGCCGCCACCCCGCCCGACGGGCTGGAGATGGCCGCCGTCGAACTGCCCTGCGTCTTCGGGCGCTCGCGCACCGCGCTCCGCGAGGCCGTCGCGGCGCACGACCCCGACCTGGTGCTGTGCGTCGGACAGGCGGGCGGGCGCCCCGACCTGACCGTGGAACGGATCGCCGTCAACATCGACGACGCCCGCATCCCCGACGTCTCCGGCGCCCAGCCCATCGACGAGCCGGTCGTCCCCGGCGGCCCCGCCGCGTACTTCGCGGCGCTGCCCGTCAAGGCGTGCGTGGCCGCCGTGCGCGAGGCGGGACTGCCCGCCTCGGTCTCCAACACCGCCGGCACCTTCGTCTGCAACCACGTCTTCTACGACCTGATGCACCTGATCGCCATCGAGCGGCCCACGCTGCGCGGCGGCTTCGTGCACGTGCCGTACGCGCCCGGACAGGTCACCGGCCGGTCGCTGCCCTCACTCCCGGTGAGCGCCGTCGCCGAGGGGCTGCGTGTGATCGCTGCCACCGCCGCGCGCACAAATACGGACATCAAGGTCGTCGGCGGCGCCACGCACTGACGCCGGAGCCCGTGCCGTTTCGTCCGTTGTCAGTGTGAGCGCCTACTCTGTGCGACGTGACTTTTCCTGCTCCGGGGACCGCTGCGTCCCAGCTCAACGGCCCGGCCCGGCCCGAAGGCGCCACCCGGCCCGCGCCGGGCCCGGCCGCCGACGAGGGCCTGGCCCGCCGGCTGCGCGCCCTCGCGTGCACGGCCCCGCTGCACGACCTGGACACGCGCAAGGCCAACCTCGCCGGCGAGTACGGGGTGTATGCGATGGCGGAGGTGGCGCTCGCCGCCATCGACCTGGTCACCCTGCACATGGACTTCGACACCGGCGCCGACCACGAGCAGATAGTGGCCAGGCTGCTGCCGCGCGTCGCCGCGCAGGCCCCGCACCGCCCCGCCGCCGAGCACGAGCGCGTCGCCCGCTGGGTGCTGGAGAACCTCATCAACGTCGGCAGCGTCGACCGCGGCTTCCGCGCCGTGTACGGCACCTTCGGCCCCGAGGGCGAGTACGTCCGCCGCGACTACGACTTCAAGCTCATCGAGGAGGTCCCCGGGCCCGGCGGCGGTGTCTACCTCCGTACGACCGACGAGGCCGTCAACGTCCTGGTCGGCGCGCTGGACACGGACGTGACGAGCGCCCAGATCGCCGCCGAGGTCAAGCTGGAGGTGCTGATCAGCCGCGGCCGGCTGGCGGACGCCCAGCTCGCCGCCGAGCAGGCCCGCTACCGCACCGTGCAGTACGCCGAAACGCTGCGCCGCACCCTCGACGCCACCCGGCGCAACGTCCGCGCGGTGGACTGGCTGCGCGCCGTCCCCGACATGATCACCGAAGCCCTCGACCATGTCGCCGAGCGCTACCGCCACGAGAACGCCATCCTCACCAACATCCGCAAGGCCCGCGACGAGGCCGAGGACCACGAGCACAAGCGCCGCGCCGCCGAGCTGGTCGACATCGTCAAGGACTGCATCCGCCGGCACACCCAGCTCCAGTCCCGGCTGCTGGAGGCCGGCCCGCTCTTCCGCGCCGAGCAGGACCGCCAGGCGTTCGCGCCGCCCGCGGGCCGCTCCGGCCTCGACCTGTACGGCCAGTTGGTCGCCCCGGTGCTGCCGCTGCCCGTGGAGCAGGCGATCCGGGTCACCGACGCCTTCTTCGCGCGCGGCACCGGCTTTCGTACGGGCACTTCCGTACGGCTCGGCGACCTCGTCGGCCTGCTGTTCCAGCCGCCCGTCGAGCGCGAGCACCTCGGCGCCGAGATGCCCGAGCCCGACCTGATCGCCACCCCGGACGACAGCCGCTTCTCCGAGGAGCAGCTCGAAGCGGCCACCGCGCTGCTCGACCTGCCCGCCGACGCGCCGCGCCGGCTGTCCGGCCTGCTGGCCGAGGCCCGCCGCAGCGACCCCGACCTGCCGTATCTGGTCGCCCTGATGGCGGTGCACGCGGCGAGCCCGCCGGTCGGCACCGCCTACCGCCAGGGTGAGCAGCAGCTGCTCTTCGCTGTCGACGACGGCACCGTGCTCGACGACCCGGAGTTCGGCGGCGCCGACCTGATCGTCGGCAAGGCCCTGCTGGACGCGGCGGGCATGGCGGCGGACCGCTCGGAGGTGGCGTGATGCCGGCCGGGCGGAGCGCGCACAGGACGTCAACGGCAGGGCGTCACAAGGAAGTTGTCTTGGAGGTACGGGCGTGAGTGAGTACGGAACCGGTGCTGGGGACGGCGCCGAGGCCCCGGCGCAGGGGGACCTGACCGGCGCGGCGGACCATCCGGCCTGGTCCGCGCCCGGACCCGGCCCGGCCGAGCCCGCGGGCCCCGCACCCGTGACGCCCGCCGACGCCGCGGACGCCGCCCGCCTCGTCTCCTTCGGGCTCCAGCCCAAGCTGCTGCCCGCCCGCGACGCCGAATACGGCGAACTGCTCCGCAGGTATCGCGACGAGCCCGCGTTCGCGCGCCTGGCCGACGCCGTCGCCACCGGGCTCGGCCTGGTCGTCCTGGAGGTGTCGCCGCGCGTCGGCATGGCCGTCACCGCCGACGAGGACTCCGTCTTCGCCGTACGGATGGGCGACTACGCCCGCCGCGCCTCCGCCGACTCCGCCGACCGCTTCCTGCACGGCCTGGCCCACCTCGCCGTCGCCGCGCTGGCCTTCCCCCGCCCCGAGGACCTCGCCGACGACGGCTACATCGGCCGTATCACCGTCAACGGCGTGGACGCCTTCGTCCGGCAGGCGTGCCGCCGCCTGGAGGAGCGCGCCGAGGAGCAGGGCGAGAACACCGACCCGGCCACCGACGCGCCCGGCCTCGAAGCCGCCTGGCGGACGTACGCGCGGCGCAGCGCGACCGGTGCCACCAAGGACGCGCGACGGCTCGCCGGTTCGACCACCGGCATCATCGCCAAGGCCGTCGCCTTCCTCGTCGACTCCGGCTTCCTCCAGCGCACCGGCGACGACGCCGGCGGCGCCTACCGCACCACCGCCCGCTACCAGCTCCAGGTGCGCGACATGGCGGGCAGCGCCGCCATGGCCGAGCTGCTGGAGCTGGGCGTGGTCCCCGTCAGCGACGGCGGCGCCACCCTGCTGCCCGCCGAGGACACCGACGACCTGGAGCTGGTCTCCGACGCGGGACTGCCCTTCCACTCCTCCTGACCGCCCGGGGCCGGGCGCACCGGCCCCACCGACCTCCCGTCCACCGACCACCGTCCGCCCACACAACGAGAGTCCGCCGCCATGTACGAGCTGTCCCGGGTCCGCCTCTACTCCATCGGGCCCGCCGGTGCGCGCTACGCCGACACCGTGCTGGACCTGCGGGGAGTCGGCGCACCGGTGCCCGATCCGGCCCCGGCGCAGGCGGACTTCTTCGAGGACGAGCCGGTCGGCCCGCCGCGCCGGCCCGCCCCCGCCGGCGTCCTCTTCCTGGAGAACGGCGGCGGCAAGTCCGTCCTGCTCAAGCTGATCTTCTCGGTGATGCTGCCGGGCCACCGCAACACGCTCGGCGGCGCCAGCTCCGGCGTGCTGCGCAAGTTCCTGCTCGCCGACGACTGCGGCCATGTCGCCCTGGAGTGGCAGCACACCCTCACCGGCGAGTCCATCGTGGTCGGCAAGGTCAGCGAGTGGCGCGGCCGGCAGGTCTCCAACGACCCGCGCAAGTTCGCCGAGGCGTGGTACAGCTTCCGGCCCGGCCCCGGCATGAGCCTGGACTCGCTGCCGGTCGCCGAGGCCACCGTCGTACGGCCGCGCGGTGAGCCGGCGGAGGGCGCCTCGGGGGCCCGGGGCCGCCGCCGTACGATGAAGGGCTTCCGCGACGCCCTGGTCGAGGCCGGCAAGAACTACCCCAACCTGGACGTCTCCTGGGTCGAGATCCACGAGCGGTGGAACGAGCACCTCGGCGAACTGGGCCTGGACCCCGAACTCTTCCGCTACCAGCGGGAGATGAACGCCGACGAGGGCGAGGCGGCCGGCCTCTTCGCGGTCAAGAACGACTCCGACTTCACCGACCTGCTGCTGCGCGCGGTCACCGACACCCGCGACACCGACGGGCTCGCCGACCTCGTGCACGGCTTCGCGCACAAGCTGGGCCGCCGCGCCGAGCTGACCGCCGAGCGCGACTTCACCGCCGGCTCGCTGGACCTGCTGTCCCGCATCGCGGACGCCGCCGAGCAGCGCGAGACCGCCCGTGACGTGCACGCCGGCGCCGAACGCCGCACCCGTACCCTCGCCCAGCGGCTGCACGCCCGCGGCACCGAGGAGCGCGGCCGGGCCGCCGAGTTCGCCGAGCAGGTCGCCACCGCCGCGCACGCGGTCACCGACGCCGAGCGGGTGCGCGAGCGCCGCGCCCTGATCTCCGCCGAGATCGCCTACCGGCACGCCTCGCTCGCGCTGGCCGCCGCCGAGAAGGGCGCCGCGGCCCAGCGCCGCGAGCTGAACGACGCCCGTACGCTGCACTCCGCCTGGCAGGCCGCCGAAACGGTGCTGCGCCACCGCGTCGCCGCCGACCGGGCCACCCGTGTCGCCGCCGCGATCCGCGAGGCCGAGCGGGACGCGGCCCCCGCGCTCGCCGCCCGTTCGAAGGCCGCCGGTGAGCTGGTGCGCGCCCTCCAGGCCGCCGCCGACGTCAGCGAGGGCATCGCCAACGAGCAGGAGGAACGCTCCGCCGCCCTCCAGGAGACCAGCGACACCGCGCACCGCGACGCCACCGCCGCCGCCACCCACGCCCAGCGCGCCCGCAGTGAGGCCGAACACCTCAAGCAGCGGCTCGCCGAGGTCGAGCAGGAGACCGCCGAGGCCGTCAAGGCCGGCTGGCTCGACGACTCGGCGCCGGACGCCGACCCGGCCCGCGCCGCGCTCGCCGCCGCGGACGCGGAGAAATCCACGGTCGAGGGCTGGGACGCGGCGCGCGAGGCCGCGACCGGCGCCGCCGACCGGGCCCGGGAGGCCGCCACCCGGCTCGCCGCCGCCGAACTGGCCGCGGCCCGCGCCGAGGACGCCGCCCAGGCCGCGGAGCGGGCGTACGAGGCCGAGCGCCGGGCCGCCGAGTCGATCGGCGCCGAGCAGCGGCTCGCCGACCTGCTGGGACTGCCGCAGGCGGTGCCCAAGGCGGGCGTGCCCGGCCCCCGTTCGGGACAGCCCGCGGACACCGCGGAGGAATCCCGCGTCCGCCGCCCCGCCTCCGAGGGCCCCCTGACCGCCGAAGAACTCGACCGCAACGCCGACGACCTGCGCGAACTGCTCGACGAGAGCGTGGCCTCCGCCGAGCGCCAGCTCTTCGACCTGCGCACCGCCGCCGCCGATGACGCCCGCATCCTCGGCGCGCTGGGCGACGGCGGCCTGCTGCCGCCGGGTCCCGATGTGCTGGCCGCCGTCGAGTACCTGGGCGAGCACGGCGTCCCCGCGCTGCCCGGCTGGCGCTATCTGGCCCAGTCCGTCGACCCCGCCGACCACAACCGCGTGCTGGCAGCCCGCCCCGAGCTGGTCGACGGCGTGATCATCACCGACCCGGAGACCCACGCACGGGCCCGGGACGTGCTCGCGCAGGCCGCGCTGCTGCCCCGCTCCACCGTCGCCGTCGGCACCGCCGCGGCCCTCCTCGCACCCACCCCCGCGCCGGACGCCCAGGACAGCGGAGTCTTCCTCGTCCCGCCGAACCCGGCCATGCACGACGAGTCCGCCGCCGACGAGGAGCGCCAGGCGCTGCGGGCGCGCGCCATAGAGCGCGACGAGGAGATCCGCGCCCTGGCCGCCCGGCTGGCCGGTGACCGCGCGCTGGCCGCCCGCCTCTCCTCCTGGCGTACGGGCTGTCCGCCCGGCCGCCTCGCCGAACTGGCCACCGCCGCCGAGGAAGCCCGTACGGCCGCGGACACCGCCGCCGCCGAGCTGGCCGAGGTGCGTGCGGTACGGGCCGAGGCCGACGAGGAGGCCGCCGAAGCCGCGCGCGTGCGCGACCAGCGGCAGGAGGCCGCGCAGCGCGCCCGCCGGGTCGCCGACGCCCTCGCCGGGCTGGCCCACCGGCTGCGCGAGCGCGCCAACTGGCAGGCCCGGCTGCGTGAACTCGCCGACGAGAGTGCCGAGTTGGAAGCACGCGCCGAGGAGTGCGTGGACCGGGCGCGGGCCGCCGACGAGGACCGCCGCACCGCCCAGCGCGCCGCCGACGACGCCCGGCGCACGGCCCACGCGCTGCGCGCCGAGCGCGCCGAGATCGCGGGCGTGCCCGACGACATCGGCGAGGACGGCACCGAGCCCGCCGCCGCCTCCCTGCCCGCGCTCCGCGAGGCGTACCGCGCCGCCTCCCAGCTCTACGAAAAGGTGGGCGTCGGCGCCGACCTGCGCGCCGAACAGGCCCGCGCGGAAGGCGACGAGAGCGCCGCGCTGGCCGAGCTGAACCGTCTCACCAACAAGGTGCGCACGCGCGCCGAACAGCTCCTGGAGAGTCCGGACGCCGCCGACGGCCCGTCCCGGCAGGCCGCCGCCGCCCGCGCCGAGGCCCTGGTCTCCCGGCTGGAGTCGCGCGCCTCGGCCGCCAGCGAACAGCTCGGCCGCCTGCGCGGCGAGGCCGAGCGGCTCGCCCCGGCCGACGGTGAGGCGCACACCGAGCTGCCCGAGGACATGATCCCCGCCGACGCGGACCGCGCCAAGGAACTGCTGCGCACCGCGAACGCCGAACTGGCCACCGCCGACGACGCGCTGGAGACCGCCCGCGCCACCCACACCGAGCTGCTGCGCGCCCACCGCGCCGCCGAGGACGCCGCCACCGGCTTCGACGAGATCGCCGCCATGCTGCGCGATCTGCTGCGCGATACCCAGGAGGACGAGGGCGAGCGCCCCGAGCCGTACGCCGGGCGCCTGGAGGACGCGCGGCAGGCCGCTGCCGAGTCCCGCCGTTCGCTGCGCGGCTGCGCGAGCGATCTGTCGGCGGCCGAGTCGGCGGTCCGCGAGGCCAGCGACGTGCTCGTGCGCCACGCCAACTCCACCAAGTACGAGCAGGTCCGCACGCCCGCCCGGCAGCAGATCCGCGAACTGCCCGCGGCGGCGCTGCCCGACCACGCCGCCAAGTGGGCCGACGCCTTCGCGCCCCGCCTGCGGGTGCTCACCGACGAGCTGGAGCAGCTGGAGCGCAACCGCGACAGCATCGTGGACCGGCTGCGCGGCCTGGTGGAATCGTCGCTGGCGACGCTCCGCTCCGCCCAGCGGCTCTCCCAGCTGCCCGGGGGCCTGGGGGAGTGGTCCGGGCAGGAGTTCCTGCGCATCCGCTTCGACGACCCGGACCAGGCCACGCTCACCGAGCGGCTGGGCGAGGTGATCGACGAGGCCACCCGCTCGGCGGTCAAGAAGAACAGCGATCTGCGCCGGGACGGCATGTCCCTGCTGCTGCGCGGTGTCAGCGCGGCGCTCCAGCCGCGCGGCGTGGCGGTGGAGATCCTCAAGCCGGACGCGGTGCTGCGCGCCGAGCGCGTCCCGGTCGGGCAGATGGGCGACGTGTTCTCCGGCGGCCAGCTGCTGACCGCGGCCATCGCCCTGTACTGCACCATGGCGGCGCTGCGCAGCAACGACCGCGGCCGCGACAAGCAGCGGCACGCCGGCACGCTGTTCCTGGACAACCCCATCGGCCGTGCCAACGCGACGTATCTGCTGGAGCTCCAGCGCGCCGTCGCCGACGCGCTGGGCGTCCAGCTGCTCTACACCACCGGCCTCTTCGACACCACCGCACTTGCCGAGTTCCCGCTGGTCATCCGCCTGCGCAACGACGCGGACCTGCGGGCCGGGCTGAAGTACATCAGCGTCGAGGAGCACTTGCGCCCCGGTCTGCCGCAGCAGGACCCGGATGCGGAGCCGGTGCACGGGCAGATCACGGCGACGCGGATGTACCGCCGTCCCGAGGACGAGCGGGCGCAGGACCGGCCGGAGTCCCCTGAGCCTCAGGAGAACCAGGAGGCTCGGGAGCATCCGGAGCCTCCGACAGCAGCCGAATGACCCACCGGTGGAAGCCGGCGATGTGGTGCTCGCTCGGGACGAGCACCCCGCCGGCCCGGTAGGCCCGCGAGTCCATCGCGGGCTGGGTCCGCTCGCAGGCCGCGAAGTCCTGCGTGTTGACCCGGTGGAAGAGCTCCACCGACCGCGACAGGTCGGCCCCCGAGGCCACCACCTCGGGGGCGTACAGCCAGTCGCACTCCACCACCGTGCGGTCCGCGGCCAGCGGGAACATCCGGTGCACGATGACGTGGTCGGGCACCAGGTTGAGGAAGACCTGCGGGCGTATGGTGATGGCGTAGTAGCGGCGGTCCTGGCTCTCCTCGATCCCCGCGATCCGGGCGAAGCCGCCGCTGCCGTCGACGGTGAACCCCTCGGCCTCCTCCGCGAACGCCGCGCCGTGCCCGACGTAGTACTGCGCGGCGTACCCGTCCGCGAACTCCGGGATCATGTCGGTCAGTTCGGGGTGGATGGTGGCGCAGTGATAGCACTCCATGAAGTTCTCGACGATCAGCTTCCAGTTGGCGCGCACGTCGTAGGTGACGCGCCGCCCGAGGTCCAGCCCCGCCATCCCGTACCGCTCGATCGCCTCGACGCCGCCCAGCCGCTCGCCGACCGCGCCGGTCACCGTCTCCTCGAACGACGGCGGCTCGTCGGCCAGGCACACCCACACGTACCCCAGCCACTCCCGCAGCCCGACCGGCAGCAGCCCGCGCTCGGAGCGGTCCACGTCCGGCATCCGCTGGAGGTTGGGCGCGGCCACCAGCCGCCCGTCCAGGTCGTAGGTCCAGGCGTGGTACGGGCACTGGAGGTTGCGCCGCACCTCGCCGGACTCCTCGGTGCACAGCCGGGCGCCCCGGTGGCGGCACACGTTGAGGTACGCGCCGAAGCCGCCGCGCCGGTTGCGGACGACGAGCACGCTCTCCCGGCCGACCTGCACCGTACGGAAGGCGCCCGGCCGTGGCAGGTCGGCGGCGCGTACCGCGCAGAACCACCGGGACTCGAAGATGTGCCGCTGTTCCCGGCGGAAGGTTTCCGGGTCGGTGTAGAAGGCGCCGGGCAGGGTGGCGGTGAGGCCGGCGGCCGGGGTGTCCCCGGCGGTCTCGGGGGCGAGGGTCATCGGACGCCTCCTGGGGCGGACGGTGCGGGAGAGGAAGGGGTGGTGGCCGGGGTGGCGGCGAGCAGGCGCTCGGGCGCGAACAGGCCGACCGGGTGCGCGGTGTCCCCGCCCAGCGCCAGATCGGCGAGGATCTCGCCCACCACCGGCACGAACTTGAAGCCGTGCCCGGAGAAGCCGCAGGCCACGGTCACGGCGTCGGGGTGCGCGGGATGCCGGGCGAGGACGAAGTGCTCGTCGGGGGTGTTGGTGTACATACAGGTGACGGACTTCAGGTGGCGGCCCGGCAGCGACGGCAGCAGCCGCGCCGCCTGCCCGGCCATCGCCCGCACCTCGTCCTCGTACACGGTCCGGTCGATGGTCTCCGGCGTGCAGACCGTTCCCCGGCGGAAGAACGCCACCTTCGCGCCGCGCCCCGGCCCGTCGATCGCGGGAAAGCCGTAGATCTGTACGCCCGCGGCGTCCTCCCAGATGTAGATGGGGTGCCGCTCCGGGACGTACGGGCCGGTGCCGCCCGCGGGCTCGAACCAGTGCATGATCTGGCGCTCCACGGAGAACGCCACCCCGAGACCGGACAGCAGCTCCGGCGCCCAGGCACCGGGGCAGATCACCAACTGACCCGCTGTGTAAGCGCCTTCAGGTGTGTGCACCCGCACGCCCCGGCCGCCCGGCAGCGCCTCCCACCGGGTGACCGGCTCCTGGAAACGCAGGTCGGCACCGCCCTGGGTGGCGAGCTGGAGCTGTGCGGCCACGGTGTTCTCCGGGCGCAGGAACCCGGCGCGGGCCTCGTACAGCGCGACCTCGCCGGCGGCCGGCGTCAGCGTCGGGAAGCGGCGCCGGACCTCCCGCGCGTCCAGCATCTCGTGCGGCAGGTCCCAGGTGCGGGCGGAGCGCAGCGACCCGGCGACGGTACGGCTCTCCGGCCGCCCGAGCATCACCCCGCCGCACAGCGTGGCGATCCGCCGCCCGGTGGCGCGCTCCAGTTCCTCGTACAGCTCGTGAGCGCGCAGCAGCAGCGGTACGTACGCCGGGTCCTCGAAGTACGACTGGCGCGTGATGCGCGAGCCGCCGTGGCTGGAGCCGTGCGTGTGCACCGGCCCGAACTTCTCCAGGCCCAGTACGCGGGCGCCGCGCGCGGCCAGGTGGTGGGCCGCGGCGCTGCCCATGCCGCCGAGGCCCAGCACGATCACGTCATAGGTGGGGGACAAGCGGACCTCCCGGGTCGGTGGGAACACCCGACGGGCTGCGGGCTACCTGCGGATACGTTCCATCGCCGGGTCGAACAGCGGCTCGGTGGCCACCGTCGCCGCGGCCTTCTCCCCGAAGTACTCGATGTGCACGGCGGTCCCGGGCACCGCGGCCCGCGGGGGCAGCCATGCGTAGGCGACCGTCCGCCCGACGGAGCAGCCGTAAGCGGCGCTCGTCACATAGCCGGCGGGCACGCCGTCCACGAACACCGGCTCCTTGCCCAGTACCACCGCCGCCGGATCGTCCAGCGTCAGGCACACCAGCCTGCGCCGCGCGGTGTCCGCCGACCGCCTCTCCAGGGCCGCGCGCCCCACGAAGTCGCCCTTGTCCCTCCGGACGGCCCAGCCCAGGCCCGCTTCGTACGGGTCGTGCTCGGTGGTCATGTCCTTCCCCCAGGCGCGGTATCCCTTCTCCAGGCGGAGGCTGTCGAACGCGCCGCGCCCGGCCGCGATCACGCCGTACCGCTGCCCGGCCGCCCAGAGCGTGTCCCACAGACGCAGGCCCAGGTCCGCGCTCGTGTACAGCTCCCAGCCCAGCTCGCCGACGTACGACAACCGCAGCGCGGTCACCGGCACCTCGCCGATGAACGCCTGCCGCGCCTTGAAGTAGCCGAACGCGCGGTGCCCGAAGTCGGTACGGGTCAGCGGCTGGACGAGATCGCGGGCGCGGGGGCCCCAGACGCCGATGCAGCAGGTGCCGGGCGTGAGGTCGCGGACCCGCACGCCGTCGGGGGCGTGCCGGGTCAGGTGGTCGAGGTCCATGCCGCTGTTGACGCCGACCTGGAAGCGGTCGGCCGCCAGCCGGGCCACGGTCAGATCGCTGCGGATGCCGCCCGCGTCGTCCAGCATCAGGGTGTACGTCACCGAGCCCGGCTTCTTCGCGAGCTGGTTGGTGGTCAGATGCTGGAGGAAGTCCAGCGCGCCCGGCCCGCTGACCTCCAGGCGCCGCAGCGGTGTCATGTCGTACAGCGCGACCCGCTCACGGGTGGCGTGCGCCTCGGCCACGGCGATGGGCGACCAGTGGCGCGCGGACCAGGCGTCCCGCTCCGGCAGCGCCAGGCCGTCCATCAAGGGCGCGTTGGCCTCGTACCACTGCGGGCGCTCCCAGCCCGCGCCTTCGAGGAAGTACGCGCCCAGCTCCCGCTGCCGCTCGTGGAAGGGGCTCACACGCAGCGGGCGCGGGCGGCGCAGCGGCTGGAGCGGGTGGATCACGTCGTAGACCTCGGCGAACTGCTGCTTGCCGCGCTCGGCGACATAGGCGGGGGAGAGCTGGGCCTCCTCGAAGCGGGAGACGGCGCACTCGTGCACGTCGGTGGCGGTCCGCCCCTCGGTGAGCCATTCGGCCACCGCCTTCGCCACGCCCGCCGAGTGCGTCACCCACACCGCCTCGGCCAGCCAGAAGCCGCGCAGCCCGGGCACCTCGCCGAGCAGCGGCATGCCGTCGGGGGTGAAGGAGAAGACCCCGTTGAAGCCCTCCTCGATCCGCGCCTCCCGCAGGGCGGGCAGCAGCCGGCGGCTGTCCTCCCAGCTCGGGGCGAAGTCGTCGGACGTGAAGGGAAGGGAGGAGGGCATGACCGGCGCGTCGTCGAAGGCGGGCACGGCGGCCGGGTCGACGGGCAGCGGACGGTGGGCGTACGACCCGATGCCGATCCGGCCCGTGCCGTCAGCACTGGCTTCCCCATGTTCGCGGAAGTACAGGTCGCGCTCCTGGAAGCGCAGGATGGGCCGCCGGCCGTCCGGACCGGCAAGCACGGAGGTCTGCGCGTACTGGTGGGCCAGCGGCAGCAGCGGTACGGACACGCCCGCCATCGTCCCGATCACCGGGCCCCAGAAGCCCGCCGCCGAGATCACCACGTCGGCGGGGAAGGCGCCCCGGTCGGTGACGACCGCCGTCACCCGGTCCGCCTCCCGTTCGATGCCCGTGACGGTGTGCCGCTCCAGGAAGCGGGCACCCCGGGTCCGCGCCCGTGCGGTCTGCGCGCGGGCCGCGGGCAGCGCCCTGGCCAGCCCGTCGCCGGGGGTGTGGAACCCGCCCAGCACCTTCGCGGCGTCCAGCATCGGCCACAGCCGGGCGCACCGGCGCGCGTCGACCAGCTCGCCCTCGATGCCCCAGGAGGCGGCCAGCCCCGCCTTGCGGTGCAGTTCGGCCCACTGCTCCTCGGTGGCGGCGAGCTCCAGCCCGCCGACCGCGTCGAAGCACGGCCGTCCGTCCTCGGTGAGCGCGGTGAACTTCTCGACGGTGTACGTGGCGAAGTCGCTGAGCGTTTTCGACGCGTTGGTACGGAAGACCAGGCCGGGCGCGTGCGAGGTGGAGCCGCCGGGGGCGTGCAGCGGGCCCTGCTCCAGCACGGTGACGTCCAGGGCGCCACGCGCCGTCAGCTCGTCGGCGAGCGCGCAGCCGACGATGCCCGCGCCGATGATCACGATACGGCGGCGCGCCGGGCCGCCCGCGCCGGTCACAGGACCACCACCGAACGCAGCACCTCACCGCGCCGCATCCGCGCGAACGCCTCCTCCACGTCCTCCAGCCCGACGGTCTCGGAGACGAACGCGTCCAGGTTGAGCTTGCCGCTCAGATGCAGGTCGATCAGGACCGGGAAATCCCGGCTGGGCAGACAGTCGCCGTACCAGGAGGACTTCAGGGACCCGCCGCGCGCGAACACGTCGAGCAGCGGCAGTTCGATGCTCAGGTCCGGCTCCGGGACACCGACCTGGACCAGGGTGCCCGCCAGGTCCCGCATGTAGAAGCCCTGCCGGAACGTCTCCGGACGGCCCACCGCGTCGATCACGACATCCGCGCCGTGCCCGCCGGTCAGCGCGCGTACCGCCTCGACCGGGTCGGTGCCACGGGAGTTGACGGTGTCGGTGGCGCCGAAGCGCTCGGCGGCGTCCAGCTTGCCGTCGTCGATGTCCACGGCGATCACCCGGCGCGCCCCGGCCCGGGACGCCCCGGCGATGGCGGCGCTGCCCACGCCGCCGCAGCCGATCACCGCCACGGTGTCGCCGCTGCCCACGCCCCCGGTGTGCACGGCGGCCCCGTACCCGGCCATCACCCCGCAGCCGATCAGGCCCGCGGCCTCGGGGCGGGCCGCCGGATCGGCCCTGACCGCCTGCCCGGCGGCGACCAGGGCCTTGTCCGCGAACGCGCCGATGCCCAGCGCCGGGGTCAGGGCGGTGCCGTCCAGCAGGGTCATGGGCCGGTCCGCGGTCTGCGAGTCGAAGCAGTACCAGGGGCGGCCGCGGCGGCAGGAGCGGCACCGGCCGCAGGGCGCGCGCCAGGCGAGCACCACATAGTCGCCCGGCGCGAGGCCGGTGACGCCGGGGCCGGTGGCCTCGACGACGCCGGCGGCCTCGTGGCCGAGCGGGTAGGGGAAGGCGTCGCCGCCCGCGCCCTCGCGGTAGTGCAGATCGGTGTGGCACACCCCGCATGCCTGCACGGTGACGAGGACTTCCCCCGGTCCGGGATCGGGGACGAGGATCGGCAGCACCTCGACGGGCGCGCCCTTCTTGGCGGCGACGACGGCGCGTGCTTCGTGCGGCATGACTCACTCCTAAACAGCGCCTGCGGGGCAGGGGCGGGTGTGTGGAGCCGGCACGGATGCCGTTATGGGGGATGGCGCGACGTACGGGACCGGCGGGAGGCAGGCGACCGCACGGGACGAAAGGGGAACCGGGGGAGGCGCAGGGAGCCGCGGGAGGCCGGGCAACGCCCCTGGGAATCCCCTGTGTTGCTCATGGCGCGCTACGTTGCGCCATGAGAGACATGCTGGAAGTCCGTGGGCGATCCGTCAAGGGGTGACCGGGTAGCCGCGGAGCCGGTGTCCGAACCCCGGCCGGGCGGCGGACGCCCGGCCGGCCTCTCACCCCGCGAAACCCATCCGCCGGGACAGCTCGGCGGCCGCCTTCACCGCCCGCCCGGCCAGGTCCGGAAGCAGCGCCTGCGCCATCCGGTACGCCGGTCCGGACACGCCGATCGCGCCGATCACCGCGCCGTCGTGCGCCCGCACCGGCGCCGCCACCGCGTTCAGCCCGACCTCCAGTTCCTCGCAGGAACAGGCGTAACCCTCCTCGGCCGCGGCGGTCAGCTGACGGCGCAGTTCGCCCGGCACGGTCAGGGTGTTCGGCGTGAAGCGGGGCAGCTTGCGTTCGACCAGGCGCTCGCGGCGCTCCCGCGGCAGGTGTGCGAGCAGCACCTTGCCGCTCGCGGTGGCGTGCAGGGGCGTCCGCCGGCCCAGCCAGTTGTACGCGGTGACCGCCGCGGCGCCGCGCGCCTGCATGATGTTGACCGCCGCGTCCCCGTCCAGGACGGCGATGTTGGCGGTCTCCCCGGTGTCGTCGGCGAGCGCCCGGCACACCGGCTGGCCCTCCTGCGAGATGTCCAGCCGGATGGCGGCGGCGCCGGCCAGCCGCAGCACCCCCGCGCCCAGGTAGTACTTGCCGCGCTCGTGCTCCTGCTCCACGAGTCCGCGGTGCTCCAGGACGCCCAGGATGCGGAAGGCGGTGGACTTGTGCACCCCCAACTCCTCGGCGATCTCGGTGACTCCGGCCTCGCCGAGGCGGGCCAGGATCTCCAGGACGCTCACCGCGCGGTCCACGGACTGGACGGATCCGGCCGCTCCCCGCTTCTCCTCGGACCGGTCGTCGGCCGCCTCGGTCGTCTTCGGCATGGGTTCTGGCGTCACCACCCGTTGCCCCGGCGGGGCGCGTCGGCGGGGGCCCGGACAAGAAGCGTCGGCGGCCCCTTGACGGCACACTCCCCGGACTGGATTCTGTTGCGCACTGCGCTACGCGATGCGTTATTCAGAACGCCATGATACCGATCACCGCTGAGGGGGCCAGATGATTCCCGTCTGCCGCACCGAGGACCTGCCCGAAGGCGGGGCCGTACGGATCGAGATCGACGCCACCACACCCGCCATCGCCGTCTTCCGCAGCGACGGCGCCCTCTACGCCCTCGACGACCGGTGCAGCCACCAGGACGCCTCACTCTCCGAGGGCTGGGTGGAGGACTGCCAGGTCGAATGCCCGCTGCACGCCGCCCTGTTCGACCTGCGCACCGGACGGCCCAGCTGCCTCCCGGCGCGCCGCCCCGTGCGCACCCACGAGGTCACCGAGGCGGACGGCATGATCCATGTCCGGCCCGCCGCGCGGGGGACCGACGTACGGGAAGACGCCTACGCATGAGGGCGTCACCGTCGTCGGCGCCTCCCTCGCCGGACTGTACGCGGCGCGGGCGCTGCGCGCCGAAGGCTTCGACGGCCGGCTGGTGATCGTCGGAGCCGAGCGCCACCGCCCGTACGACCGGCCGCCACTGTCCAAAAGCTTCCTCGCTCGACGCCCGCCCACATCAACGGAGTTGGAAGACCTCCGGCTGTGCGACGGGGACGAGGAGGACGCCCTCGCCGCCGAATGACACCTCGGCACCCGGGCCACCGCACTGGACACCGCGGGCCGCACGGTCACCGTCGACGACGGCCGTACGGTCCGCGCCCCGCGCACCGACGGCGTCGTCATCGCCACCGGAGCCGTCCCGAGCACCCTCCCGGGGCCGCCGCTCGCCGGCGTACACGTACTGCGCACCTACGACGACGCTTACGCACTGCGCACCGCCCTGCACGACGGCACGCCCCGCGTGGTCGTCATCGGTGGCGGCTTCATCGGCGCCGAGGCCGCCTCGTCCTGCGCCGCGCTCGGCCTGCCCGTGACGGTGGTCGAGGCCGCGCCGCTGCCGCCGGCGCCCCAGCTCGGCACCGAACTGGCGCGGATCTGCGCGGACCTGCACGCGGATCACGGGGCGCGGCAGCTGTGCGGCACCGGAGTCGCCGGGCTGCGCGACGGCGGCACGGGCCGCGTCCGGGCCGTGGAACTCGCCGATGGGCGGCTGCTGGACGCGGACCTCGTGATCGTCGGTATCGGGGTGCGCCCTGCCACCGACTGGCCGGCCGTGTCCGGGATGAGCCTGGAGGGCGGGGTGGTGTGCGACGCGGGCGGTGTGACGGACGGTGCCGCAGGTCGTCGCCGCGGGCGATGTGGCCCGCTGCGCGGGCATCCGAACCGAGCACTGGACTAACCGAGCACTGGACTAGCTGTATTGACCACGAGCGTTGTCGACGGTGGGCGGCGGAGACGTGATCAAGGCGCGTCACCGTCCGCCGCCAGGCGGGTGAGCCACTCGCGCAGCAGGCGCTGCTCGGCGTCGCTCAGGACATCGGCGTTGTCGGGGAGGGCGGCGCGCAGTGCGCGGGCCGCTGCGGCGGGACCGGACTCCGCGGCGGGGAGTGTCGGTTCGGCGCGGGTGATGGCCGCGACCATGGATTCGCGCAGGACGGTCAACAGTGCCGGATTGCGGCGCTCCGCGGGGGTGGAGTGCCAGGTGGTGACCGCGCCCCGGCCGGTTGCCTGGATGATCTGGGCGGCCAGCTCCTCGTCGACCCGTAGCCACCCGCCGGCCGCCAGCCGGCGCACCCGCCCACGGAGGATCTCCAGGCCCGCGCGGTGTGCTGCCTCCGATCCCCGGCCGGTGGCCTGGTTCATCACCGCGAACAGCTCGGGGCGGGAGATGCCGAATTCCACCACCATGTCCCAGCCGCGGCGCAGCTCCTCCACCGGGTCCTGCGGGTCGGGGTCGAGCTGGTCGCGTTTGCTCTGGAGGAACTGGGTGTAGCCGTGCTCGGCGACGGCCTCGAGGAGTCCCTCCTTGTCGCCGAAGAGGCGGTAGATCGCCGGTGGTTGCATGCCGGCCGCGGCGGCGACCGCGCGGGTGCTCACCGCGTCCGGCCCGCCCTTTTCCAGGAGGTCGACGGCCGCTTCGACGATGCGGTTGCGGGGGCTGTCGGTGGTGTCGCGCATAGCCATGAACCGATGGTATCGGAGATTTGATTCCATCGATATTTCCAGTGTTATCGTTATAGTGATTCCACTGGAAGCAGCATTGGGAGACCCCATGATCATCGTGACCGGAGCCACCGGCAAGCTCGGCCGCCGCACCGTCGAGCGCCTGCTGGAGCGCGTCCCCGCCGACCGCGTCGGCGTCAGCGTCCGCGACCCCCGCACGGCGAAGGACCTCGCCGACCGCGGCGTCCGCGTCCGCCAGGGCAGCTTCGACGACCCCGCCTCGCTCGTGCACGCCTTCGAGGGGGCCGAGCAGCTGCTCCTCGTCTCGCTCGACCGCACGGGCGAGGAGTGCGTCAGCGGCCACCGCGCGGCCATCGACGCCGCCGTGCAGGCCGGCGCCGGCCGCATCCTCTACACCAGCCAGATGGGCGCCGCCCACGACTCCCGCTTCCAGCCGTGCCGCGACCACGCGGCAACCGAGGACCTGCTGCGCGCCACCGGCCTGCCCTGGACCGCGCTGCGCAACGGCTTCTACGCGGCCAGCGCCCTGCAGTTCCTTGAGTCCGCCCGGCACACCGGCGACATCGCCCTGCCCGCCGACGGCCCGGTCGCCTGGACCGGACACGACGACCTCGCCGAGGCCGCCGCAGTGATCCTCGCCGACGAGGGCCGCTTCGAGGGACCCACTCCGCCGCTCACCGGTCCGGTGGCGCTCGACTTCGACACCGTCGCCGAACTCGCGTCCCAGGTCACCGGGCGGCCCATCACCCGCACCGTCGTCCCCGGCGACGTCTTCCGTGAGCAGGCTCTGGCGCACGGCGCCCCGGCTCCGGTCGCCGACCTGATGCTGAGCATCTTCGCCGCGGCGCGCAATGGCGAGTTCACCGCTGTCGACCCGACGATGGCCGAGCTGATCGGGCGAGAGCCCGCCACCTTCGGCGCCCTACTGGAACGGGCCTGGGCCGAATAGATCCCGTGGGGCCCCGGAGACGGCCCCGGCCTGGCTCGCCGCCCACGAAGGCTCGTCCTCTGCCGCCCGAGGCCGCCTTTCACCAGATCGGCGGCCTCGGGCGCAAACCCAGGCTCCGCATCAAATTCCGCACCGCCCTGGAGGATTGCCGTGCCCCACCCCCATGCCCGGCTGACCGTCCACGGCAGACGGCTCCTCGTCGAGCGGGTCCGTGCCGGCAGACCCGTCGCGCAGGTCGCCGAAGAAATGGGCATCTCTCGCACCACAGCCCACACAGGGGTCCGCCGCTGGCGAGCCGAAGGCGATCCGGGTCTGCATGACCGCTCCAGTCGCCCCCTGACGACACCGCACCGAACCCCTGCCGATGTCGAGAACCGCATCTGCGAACTACGGCGCGACTGCAAGCTCAGCCCTGCACGGATCGGCCCGACCTGGGCTCACCCAGCTCGACGGTCCACCGCGTCCTGACCCGCCACGGCCTGAACCGGCTGCGCTGGACGAACCGGCCCACCGGTCAGATCATCCGCCGCTACGAACGATCGCGTCCCGACGAACTGGTCCACGTCGACATCAAGAAGCTCGGCAACATTCCCGACGGCGGCGGACATCGGATCATGCCCCGCCAGCAGGCCGCCGGCAATCGGCAGGCCACCACCGATGCGCACAGGGGCGGCAGTCCCGTCATCGGCTGCAGTCACGTCCACACAGCCGTAGACGATCACTCCCGGCTCGCGTACAGCGAGGTTCTGACCGACGAACGCAAAGAGACCGCGGCCTCCTTCTGGCAGCGCGCGGCATCAACGTCGAGCGCGTCCTCACGGACAACGGCTCCTGCTGCAGATCCCACCTGTTCGGCCAGCCTCTCAGCGCCGCCGGCATCGTCCATAAGCGCACGCGCCCCTATCGCCCGCAGACGAACGGCAAGGTGGAGCGCCTAAATCGCACCCTGCTCGACGAATGGGCATACGTGCGCCCGTACTCCAGCAACGCCGAACGCACCGAAGCCCTGACGGACTTCCTCCACACCTCAACTGCCACCGGTGCCACACCGCACTCGACGGCCAACCACCCATCAGTCGCGTCAACAACCCAGCGGGTCAATACAACTAGCGCCACGGAACAGCCCGACACCGCCGTGCGCAACCTGCTCGCGGGCCGCACCGTCGCGCGGCACGAGGCGCTGCCGTACTTCTGGTCGGACCAGTACGGAGCGCGCCTCCAGCTCGCCGGCCGGCCCGGGCCGCAGGACGCCGTACGCGTCGTCGAGGGCGACCCCGGCGACCGCGGCTTCCTGGCCGTCTACGAACGGGACGGGCGCACCACGGCCGTGTTCGCCGTCGACCGGCCGCGGCCGTTCATGCGGCTGCGCCGCCGACTCGCGACGGGCCCTCCCGGGCCGCACGGGCTCTCCGGGCCGCCCGCCGAGCCTGCCGGCGCTCCCGGCGCAGCCTTCTGGCCGTGCTGCTCGGCTGCGAGCGCACACCGTTGCGCTGCACCCACACCTGGCGCGTGACCCATACGTCGAGCACCGCCCAGGTCGCCACGACCGTGCTCGCGACCGTGCTGAGCACCGCGGGGAAGGCGAACCAGGCACCGGCCATCGCGCAGAAGAACGCCACCATGGCCTGAATGAGCGTCACCGCCGCGATGATGACGGCGCGCACCGCGGCCGTACGGACCGGATCGGGCATCCGGCGCCGGGCCACCGGCTCCTCGACCCACAGCGGGCGCCTGCTGCCCAGGTAGACGCCACCGTCCTCGTGATCCATCGTCGGCGTCACTCTCCCCGTACCCGCACGTACCCGCCTGTCACACCAGGTCCCTGCCCGGCTTTCACCCGGCACATGTCTGCTGTCCGCACGCCGTGGCCCCACCCGCGCCGACACCACCACCCACCATGGTCACGAACGGGAACGCCGCCAGGTTCCCGGCCGCTGTGATTTTCGGCCAACCGCTCCGGCGCACCCGCGTGCGCCGGGGAGGTGTTCGAGGCCACATGTGCGGGCGGGTTGTCCGGGAATCAGCCGACAACTGCGGACGATCCGCCCCTGACCTGCGCATCCGGTGTCCGGACAAGACTTCGGCCCAGTCCCTCGTCAGTAGTAGGCTCGCGCCGTTTGTTGACGGAACACCATCCCCGTGCGCCGGGGTTGACGTAGGGGAGGCCATGCGCAGCTTTCGAGGGAAGACGATCACTCGGAAGATCGCAGCGCTGCTGCTGGTGCCGCTGGTGTCCCTCACCGCCATGTGGGCCTTCGCCACGTACCTGACGGGGCGCGAGGCCAACCAGCTGCTCGGCGTCGGCAACGTCGTCGCCAAACTGGGCTACCCGGCCGAGGACGCCGTCCAGGCGCTCCAGCAGGAGCGCCGGCAAAGTCTCGTCTTCCTGGCCGACCGGCGCGGCGCCAACTCACTGGCCGCCCTGCGCGAGCGCACCCGCGAGACCGACAAGGTCGTCGCCAAGCTGCGCGACAACGCCGACGACCCGGCCGTACGCGACGATCTCGACGGCATCGCCGGAGCCCGGATGGACGACATCGTTCGGGGCCTGAACCGGCTCTCCTCGCTGCGCGCCCGGATCGAGGACAACACCATCTCCCGCGACGCGGCGTTCGAGGCGTACAACGACCTCGTCGACCCCAACTACGAATTCCTCGCGGCCCTGCACGCGCTGGAGAACGTGGAGATGGACAAGCAGGGCCGCGCCCTGGTCAACGTCACCCGCGCCCGCGAGGCCGTCGCCCGCGAGGACGCGCTGATGTCCGCGGCGCTGGTCTCCGGCACCATGGACAAGGAGGGCCTGCGCGCCTTCTCCGACCGGGTCGCCGAACGCCGCGTGCTGTACGACACCAGCCTGCCCCTGCTGCCCGGCGAGGAGCGCAGCACCTTCGCCGACTACTGGCGCTCGGCGCCCGGCGTCGAACTGACCTCCTACGAGGACCGCATCATCGGCGCCGGCCCGGCCGCGGCCCCCCGCGCCGTCAACGCCGAACGCTGGAACTCCGCCGCCGGCAAGGTCCTCGGCGACCTCCAGCGCATGGGCCGGGAGGCCGGCGACCGCTACAAGGAACGCGTCGAGCCGGTCGCCATGAGCGTCCTGCTCAAGGCCGGCGTCGCGGGCGTCCTCGGCTTCGTCGCCCTGCTGGTCTCGGTCATCGTCTCCGTCCGCATCGGCAGCAAGCACGTACGGGACCTGATCCGGCTGCGCAAGGCCGCCCACGAGGTCTCCGGCGTCCGGCTGCCCAGCGTCATGCGCCGCCTGGCCGCCGGCGAACAGGTCGACGTCGAGGCCGAGGCGCCGCGCCTGGAGTTCGGCCAGAGCGAGACCGAGCAGGTCGGCCAGGCGCTCAACACCCTCCAGCGGGCCGCCGTCGAGGCCGCCGTCAAGCAGGCCGACATGCGCCGCGGCGTCTCCGAGGTCTTCGTCAACCTCGCCCGCCGCAGCCAGGTCCTGCTGCACCGCCAGCTGACCCTGCTGGACGCCATGGAACGGCGCACCGAGAACGCCGAGGAACTGGCCGACCTGTTCCGCCTCGACCACCTCACCACCCGCATGCGGCGGCACGCCGAGGGCCTGGTGATCCTCTCCGGCGCCGCCCCCTCGCGGCAGTGGCGCAAGCCCATCCAGCTGATGGACGTGGTGCGCGCGGCGGTCGCCGAGGTGGAGGACTACGAGCGCATCGAGGTGCGCCGGCTGCCGCGGCTGGCCGTCCAGGGCCCCGCGGTCTCCGACCTCACCCACCTGATCGCCGAACTCCTGGAGAACGCCACCGTCTTCTCGCCCCCGCACACCGCGGTCCAGGTGGTCGGCGAGCGGGTCTCCAACGGCTTCACCCTGGAGATCCACGACCGGGGCCTGGGCATGGCCCCCGACGTGCTCCTCGACGCCAACCTGCGGCTCGCCGAAACCCCCGAGTTCGAACTGTCCGACACCGACCGGCTCGGCCTGTTCGTGGTCAGCCGCCTCGCCCAGCGCCAGGGCGTACGGGTCTCGCTCCAGCCCTCCCCGTACGGCGGCACCACCGCCGTCGTCTTCATCCCCTCCGCCCTGCTGACCGAGGGCGAGCGCGAGGACGGCCCGGACACCGGCGGCCGGCGCATCGACGGCCGCCGCACCGGGGAGATCGAGGCGCCCGGCGGCAAACTGGCCGCGCTGGCCCAGGTGCCGGTACCGCTGCCCGAACCGGACAACCGCCGTCCCGAGGTCATCGACGGGCCCGCCGAACCGCAGCCCCCGCTGACCCCCGCCGACCGCATACGGCGGGCGGACTCCGACGGCACCGACGAGGACAGCGTCTTCCGCGGCACCGGCCGGGCACGGCCCCGCCGCGACGGCGCGGCGCCGGTCGCCCCCGTACCGTCGCCCGGCGCCCCGGAACAGCACCAGCAGACCCGCGACCAGGCGCCCGGCGGCGACGGACCCGCGCCGCTGCCGCGCCGGCACCGCCCGCCCGTGCTGGTCTCCGACCACGGCAGGCCGGTCGACGCGACGGCACGTGCCGACGTACGCTCCGACGCGGAAACCGACGGCGACACGGATGCGGACATGGACACCGGTACGACGACGGACGCGGGCCGCGCCCCGGCCGGCCGGCCCGCGACGACGGCGGGCGGACTGCCCCGCCGCGTACGGCAGGCCAGCCTCGCCCCCCAGCTCAAGGCGGAGCCGGCCGCCGAGGACGGGCCCGGCGCTCCGGCCGGCCCCGCCGACGACCGGGACGCCGAGGACGTGCGCGCCCGGATGGCCTCGCTCCAGCGCGGCTGGCAGCGCGGCCGCCGGGAGGGCGGCGAGGACGACGGGCGGGACGGCAGCCCGGACACAGCACCAGGAACCACATCGGGAGGGGACGGTCGATGACCGCACCGAAGGCAGCAGCGGCCAGTGCCGAGTCGAAGGGCCCGCAGGGGTCGGGCGAGCTGAACTGGCTCCTCGACGAGCTGGTCGACCGGGTGGGCAGCATCCGCAAGGCGCTCATCCTCTCCAGCGACGGCCTGGCCACCGGCGCGTCCCAGGACCTCACCCGGGAGGACGCCGAACACCTCGCGGCGGTCGCCTCCGGCTTCCACAGCCTCGCCAAGGGCGTCGGCCGGCACTTCGAGGCGGGCCGGGTGCGGCAGACACTGGTCGAGCTGGAGGAAGCGTTTCTGTTCGTCAGCGCGGCGGGCGACGGCAGCTGTCTGGCCGTCCTCGCCGACGCCGACTCCGACGTGGGCCTGGTCGCGTACGAGATGACGCTGCTCGTCAAGCGGGTGGGCGCCCACCTGGGCACCGCGCCCCGGGCCGGGCAGCCCGCCGGCGGCTGACCGGAGGATGACGGCACGGTGACGCCATGACCACGGACGGCCCGGCCCGGACCGGGCGGCCGGACACCAGTTGGTACGACGACGACGCGGGCCCGGTGGTGCGCCCCTACGCGATGACCCGCGGGCGCACCAGCACCGAGGCCGAGGAGCGGCTCGACCTGATCGCGCTGGTGATCGCCGAGGACCGGCAGGAGGAGCCACTCGACGACCAGACCCTGTCGCCGGAGCACGTGGACATCGTCGGCCTGTGCCGCGACGCGCCGCTGTCCGTCGCGGAACTGGCCGCCGAACTCGACCTGCCGCTCGGCGTCGTACGGGTCCTCATCGGCGATCTGCTGGACGCGGAGCTGGTCCATGTGAGCCGGCCCGTGCCACCGGCCGAGCTGCCCGACGAGAAGATCCTGCGCGAGGTGATCGACGGACTCCGGGCGCTGTGACGGCACCCGGAGGACGGCGCGCCGCCGGCCCGTCACCGGGCGGGCCGCGCGGACCCACGAACGGCAAGGACCGAGAGATGCGAGAGATCAGCACCAGCGGCGAACCGGGAGAAGACGGCCATGGTCTTCGGGCGCTCTGAACGACGCCGCAAGCACGACGCCCCCGACCCCGTCACCCTCAAGATCCTGGTGGCGGGCGGCTTCGGGGTGGGCAAGACGACCCTGGTGGGCGCGGTCAGCGAGATCAAACCGCTGCGTACCGAGGAGCGGCTGACCGAGGCGGGCCGTCCGGTCGACGACCTGGTGGGCGTGGAGGGCAAGCGGACCACCACCGTCGCCATGGACTTCGGGCGCATCACGCTCCGCGAGGACCTGGTGCTCTACCTCTTTGGCACACCGGGTCAGGACCGCTTCTGGTTCCTGTGGGACGAACTGGCCCGCGGCGCGCTGGGCGCGGTCGTGCTGGCCGACACCCGCCGCCTGGCCGACTCCTTCGCCGCCATCGACTACTTCGAACGCCGCGGCATCGCGTTCATGGTCGCCGTCAACTGCTTCGACGGCGCCGACCGCTACCCCGCGGAAACGGTGCGCGAAGCGCTGGACCTGGACGCCGAGGTACCGGTGATGCTGTGCGACGCCCGCGAGAAGGACTCCGTGCGCGACGTGCTGATCGCCGTCGTGGAACACGCGATGCACCTCACCACCCGCCAACGCGAGCCGGCCCTTCCGTAGCGGAGCCGCCGCATGCGAGCACGGCCCGTACCCCGCCGTCCGGGGTACGGGCCGTGCTCCTACGTGGCTGTGTAGCGCGCCGCCGGTGATCCGAACAGGCTTGAACAGGGCGTAATTCCGGTCGCGCGCGCACGGGCGCGCGCCCTACCCTGCGCGCCATGGCGAAAACACCCGTTCTCACGCCCCGCGCGGACGACTTCCCGCGCTGGTACCAGGATCTGATCGGCAAGGCGGAACTGGCCGAGAACGGGCCGGTGCGGGGCACCATGGTCGTCCGACCGTACGGCTACGGCCTGTGGGAGCGGATGCAGCAGGAGCTGGACGCCCGGATCAAGGAGGCGGGCGCGCAGAACGCGTACTTCCCGCTGCTGATCCCGCAGTCCTACCTGACCAAGGAGGCCGAGCACGTCGAGGGCTTCGCGCCCGAACTGGCCGTCGTCACCCACGGCGGCGGCAAGGAGCTGGAGGAGCCCGTCGTCGTCCGGCCCACCTCCGAGACGATCGTCAACGACTCCTTCTCCCGGTGGGTGCAGAGCCACCGCGACCTCCCCCTGCTGATCAACCAGTGGGCGAACGTGGTGCGCTGGGAACTGCGCCCCCGCGTGTTCCTGCGCACGACGGAGTTCCTGTGGCAGGAGGGCCACACCGCGCACGCCACCTACGAGGACGCCCGTGACTACGCCGCGCGCATCCACCGGGACGTGTACGCCGACTTCATGGAGAACGTCCTCGCCATGGACGTCGTACCGGGACGCAAGACGGCCGGGGAGCGGTTCGCCGGCGCGGTCAACACGCTCACCTTGGAAGGGATGATGGGCGACGGCAAAGCCCTCCAGCTGGCCACCAGCCACGAACTCGGCCAGAACTTCGCCAGGGCCTTCGGCACGCGCTACCTGACGGGCGACGGGCGGCAGGAGTACGTCTGGCAGACCTCCTGGGGCTCCACGACGCGCATGATCGGCGCGCTGGTGATGTCGCACGGGGACGACGACGGCCTGCGCGTCCCGCCGCGCCTGGCCGCGGTGCAGGCGGTGGTCGTCGCCGTCAGGGACGACGGGGAGGTCCTGGCCACGGCGCGCGGGATCGGCGACCGGCTGACGGCCGCCGGGGTCCGCGTCCACGTCGACGACCGTACGGACACGCCGTTCGGCCGCCGCGCCGTCGACTGGGAGCTCAAGGGCGTGCCCGTACGGATCGAGATCGGACCCCGCGACCTGGAGAACGGCACCGCCGTACTGGTCCGCCGCGCCACGGGCAGCAAGGAGCCGACGGCGATCGAGGCGCTGCCCGGAAAGCTGCCCGGAGTGCTGGAGGCCGAGCAGGCGCTGCTGCTGGCGCAGTCCCGCGCACACCGCGAGGACCGCACCGCCGAGGTGACCACGATCGAGGAAGCCGTGGAGGCCGCCGGCACCGGCTGGGCGCGCATCCCCTGGGCCGCGCTGGGCCCGGAGGGTGAGGCGAAGCTGGCCGAGCGGGGCGTGTCCGTACGCTGCCTGGTCGCCGCGGACGGCTCGGTCCCCGGGAGCGACGACCAGCCGGGCAACGTCGCCGTCGTGGCGCGCGCCTACTGACCGGCGGAGTCCCGCTGACCGGCGGGGGCCTGGCACCGGCAGCGGCTGCCAGGCCCCGGCACGCGGCGACCCCGGTACGCGGGGACCCCGTTACGCGCCCTCCGCACCCCCCTCATGCCACCCGAAGCTCCGCTCCACCGCCTTGCGCCAGTTGCCGTACTCGCGCTCCCGCGTCGGCCCGTCCATCCGCGGCGTCCACTCCGTGTCCCGCTTCCAGTGCGCCGTCAGCTCGTCCAGGTCCTGCCACACGCCGGTGGCCAGGCCCGCCGCGTACGCCGCGCCCAGACACGTCGTCTCCGGGACCACCGGCCGGATCACCGGTACGCCCAGCACGTCCGCCTGGTGCTGCATCAGCAGGTTGTTGGCGGTCATGCCGCCGTCCACCTTCAGCGCGGTGATCTGCACACCCGAGTCCTGGTACATGGCGTCCACCACCTCGCGCGTCTGCCAGCTGGTGGCCTCCAGCACCGCGCGGGCCAGGTGGGCCTTGGTGACGTAACCGGTCAGGCCGGTGATTACGCCGCGCGCGTCGGAGCGCCAGTACGGCGCGAACAGCCCGGAGAACGCCGGGACGATGTACGCGCCGCCGTTGTCCGGGACCTGCGCTGCCAGATCCTCGATCTCGTCCGCCGACCCGATGATGCCCAGCTGGTCCCGGAACCACTGCACCAGCGCCCCGGTGATGGCGATCGAGCCCTCCAGACAGTAGACCGGGGCCTCCCCGCCGAGCTGGTAGCCCAGCGTCGTCAGCAGCCCGCTCTTGGAGGGCACCGGCCGCTGCCCGGTGTTCAGCAGCAGGAACGATCCGGTGCCGTAGGTGTTCTTGGCCTCGCCGACCCGGTAACACGTCTGCCCGAACACCGCCGCCTGCTGGTCGCCCAGCGCCGCGGCCACCGGCACCCCGTTCAGCTGGCCCACCGCCGTGCCGTACACCTCCGCCGAGGACCGGATCTCCGGCAGGACCGCCTCCGGCACCCGCATCGCGGACAGGATCGAGGTGTCCCACTGGAGCGTGTGGAGGTTCATCAGCATGGTGCGCCCGGCGTTGGTCACGTCGGTGACGTGCACCCCGCCGTCCGTACCGCCCGTCAGCTTCCAGATCAGCCACGAGTCGATCGTCCCGAAGGCGATCTCCCCGGCCTCGGCCCGCGCCCGCAGACCCGGCACGCTGTCCAGCAGCCAGGCCGCCTTGGGCCCGGAGAAGTAGCTGGCCAGCGGCAGCCCGGTGGCCGCGCGGAAGCGGTCCTGGCCGTCCGTGCCGCCCAGCTCGTGGCAGAGCCGCGCGGTACGGGTGTCCTGCCAGACGATGGCGTTGTGCACCGGCCTGCCGGTGGCGCGGTCCCACAGCACCGTCGTCTCGCGCTGGTTGGTGATGCCGAGCGCGGCCAGCTGGTCGGCGCGCAGCCCCGCCTTGGCGAGCGCGCCCGCCACCACCGCCTGCACCTTCGCCCAGATCTCCTCGGCGTCGTGCTCCACCCAGCCGGGCTTGGGGAAGATCTGCCGGTGCTCGCGCTGGTCGACGGCGACGACCGCGCCGTCCTGGTTGAAGACGATGCAGCGGCTGGAGGTCGTGCCCTGGTCGATCGCGGCGACGTACTTCTGCGCGGTGCCGTCCGTCATGTGCCTCTCCTGACTCGTCGTTGCCGGTCCGGGCCGCCTGCCGTGGCCGGTCAGAAGACCGCGT
Source organism: Streptomyces rimosus (assembly GCF_008704655.1). Classification (NCBI taxonomy): domain Bacteria; kingdom Bacillati; phylum Actinomycetota; class Actinomycetes; order Kitasatosporales; family Streptomycetaceae; genus Streptomyces; species Streptomyces rimosus. The sequence goes on from NZ_CP023688.1 coordinate 8,107,709, forward strand.
TGAACACCAGGCCGGAGAGCACCGCGCCGAGCAGCGGGCCGGCCACCGGAATCCAGGCGTAGGACCAGTCGGAGGTGCCCTTGTTGGGGATGGGCAGCAGTGCGTGGGCGATGCGCGGCCCGAGGTCGCGGGCCGGATTGATGGCGTAGCCGGTGGGCCCGCCGAGCGAGAGGCCGATGCCGACCACGAGCAGCGCGACGAGCAGGACGTTGATGCCGGACCCGTAGACGCCCACGTCGGCGCCCGGCACCTGCCCGATCCCGATGCCCTGGTTCTGGCCGAAGAACAGCAGCGGCAGCACCAGCCCCATGGTGGCGATGGTCTCGGTGACCAGGTTGGCGGCCGGGTTGCGTACCTCCGGCGCGGTCGAGAAGATCCCCAGCGTGGGCTGCGCCTTGTCCGCCTCCGCGTTGGCCGCGAACTGCGCGTAGTACAGCGCCCACGCCAGAACGGCGCCGATCAGCGCGCCCACCATCTGCGCCGCCATGTACAGCGGCACCTTCGACCACTCCGTACCGCCCGCGACCGCCGAGCCCAGCGTCACCGCCGGGTTCAGGTGCCCGCCGGACAGCGGCGCCGCGGTGTAGGCACCGGCGAGCACGCCGAAGCCCCACCCGAACGCGATGACCACCCAGCCCGCCGCTCGCGCCTTGGAGTAATGCAGGGTGACGGCGGCACACACGCCGGCGCCGAAGAGGATCAGCAGGGCCGTTCCGATGACCTCGCCGACGAAGATGTCCCCGTTGGAATACATGGCTGGCTCCTTGTCCCCGGCCCGGGGGAGCGAACCCCCGGTCCTCCGTGCAGGGTGGGTACTTCCCGTGCCACGGGGAGACGGCGGGCGCTCGGCCGCCGTGCCCCGCGCGGCGTCCGCGTCGAGCGTGCCGGTGCGCCGGAGCCGCCCCTGGGGAGTCGGGCAGCGCGCAGCGCTGCCACGCGGCCGGGGACCCCGGCTGCGGCGGTGTTCCGACGGACACCCGGAAGTGTTCACCGCAGGTGACGGGGCGTCAAGGTACCCGGGAGCGGGAGACGTCAGTCGCCGCGCCGCCGCCCCCGGCGCACCTCGTGACCCGGCGTGCCGGGCCGCCCCAGCACCCAACTGCTCACGCCCGCGTACGACTTGGCCGCTTTCTTCAGCGGCGCCAGGGCCGCCGCGGCCGGCCCGTGCCCGGTCACGCTGCCCGGCGCGCACACCACCGTCGCCAGCGACAGCGTCACCGGCAGCCCGCCCGCCGACCACGGCACGTCCAGCAGCGCCGCCGCGAACGGCTCCAGCTCGTCCGGCCCGGCCAGCACCAGGAAGTCGTCACCGCCGATGTGCCCCACCCGCGCCGTGGGCAGCTCCGCCGCCGTACGCGCCAGCGCCTGGCCCACGGCGCGGATCAGCGCGTCCCCCGCCGCGAACCCGGCCCCGTCGTTGACCTGCTTGAACCGGTCCACGTCCAGCCAGCTCAGGGCGAACGCCCGGCCGTCCGCGATCCGCCGGTCCACCTCGGCGTTCACCGCGTCCGAACCGGGCAGCCGGGTCAGCGGGTTGAGCCGCGCGGCCTCCTCCACCCGGCTCTCGGCCAGCGCCCGCAGAATGTCCGCGAGATGGACGACGCCCACGCACCGGCCCTGCTCGTCCACCACCGCCACATCGTCCCCGGTCCGGTCCCGGTCGCCGTCCGTCACCACGTCCAGCACCTCCCAGGCGGTGGCGTCGGCGCCCACCGTCCGCGGCCGGTCGGCCAGCCGCAGCGCCGGGCGGTCGGCGTACAGCGCGTGACCGTAGCGGCCGGACAGCGACAGCAGGAACCGGTCGCGGTCGATGGCCCGTACGGGCACGCCGTCCGGGTCCACCAGCAGCACGCCGGAGACGCCGGGGAAGCCCGTCAGATGGCTGTGCACCGCGCCCGCCGAGGCGGACATCGGCAGCAGCGCGGCGGGCTGCAGGAACTGCGTCACCGGCGGCCCGGCCGGCGGCAGGAGCGCCGCCGCGCCGCCCGCGTACCCGCTCGGCACGGGCCCGTACCCGTCGGACGGCTCCGGCAGGAAGACATCGGCCGCCGCACGCCGCGCGGGCGGTGCGAACAGGAACCCCTGCGCCAGCTGCGCGCCCGCCGCGCGCACCGCCGCGTACTGCCGCTCCGTCTCCACCCCCTCCACCGCCAGCAGACTCCCCAGCACCTCGCACAACTGCCGCATCGCCGCCACGGCGGCCCGCCCGCCCAGGTCCTCGGCCGGCTCTGCGCACAGCGAGGCGTCCAGCTTCACCAGGTCGGGACCGAGGTCCCCGAGCAGCCGTAGCGGCAGATCGCCGTCACCGACCCCGTCCGCGCAGATGCGGTAGCCGTCCTGCCGCAGCCCCGCCACCGCGTCCAGCAGCGCCCGCCGCGGTACGTGCGTGAACGGCCCGCCGATGTCCACCGTGATCTCCCACGGCCGGCGGCCCACGTCCTGTACGGCCTTGCGCAGCGCGGTCAGCCCCGGCTGCTCGGCAAGCGTCGCCGCGAACACGTTGACGTGCAGCGGCAGCAGCGTCTCCTGCTGCCCGGCGGCCCGTACACCGAGCCCGGCCAGCTCGGCATCCAGGTCGGCGGACCGCCGGGCCGCCGTCAGCACGTCGCCGCGCTCGGGCCGGGCGAGTATCTCCAGGGCGGCGACCGAGCCGGTCGCCAGGTTCACGACGGGCTGGAAGGCGAATCGGAGCTGGTCCGTCCAGGCAGGCACGGCAGCAGCATGCCCACCGGAAACACCACCGGAGCGCGATTCACGCACTGTTCACGCACGCTTCCGGCACGTTCGGAGGACGGCCCGCGCCCACGCGTCAGGGGGCTGCCGTCACCGCAGCGCGATCACCGCCGAGCCATGCCCGCGCGTCCGGCACCTACTGGGCCCCGGCCTGGCCGCGCAGCCGTCGGGCAGCGGTCCGCGCCCACGCGTCACCGAGTCCGCCCTCACCGCACCGCGACCACCGCCGAGCCATGCCCGAACAGCCCCTGGTTCACCGCGATCCCCGCCCGCGCCCCCGGCACCTGCCGCGCCCCCGCCTGCCCGCGCAGTTGCCGGGTCAGCTCGCAGACCTGCGCGATTGCCTGCGCGGGCACGGCTTCTCCGAAGGACGCCAGTCCGCCGCTCGGGTTCACCGGCAGCCGCCCGCCGAGCGCGGTCGCCCCGTCCCGCAGCAGCTTGGCGCCCTCGCCCTCGGCACACAGCCCCAGATCCTCGTACCACTGGAGCTCCAGCGCGGTGGACAGGTCGTACACCTCCGCCAGCGACAGATCGTCCGGCCCGAGCCCCGCCTCCTCGTAGGCGGCGCGGGCGATGGAGGGCCGGAAGGCGACCGGCGGCTCCGGGACGGCGGCGGCCGAATCGGTCGCGATGTCCGGCAGGTCGAGGTCCGTACGGGGATAGCGCGGCGTCACGGTGGAGACCGCCCGGATGCGTACGGGATCGGCCACCCCGCGACGGCGCGCGTACTCCGGACCGCACAGCACCAGCGCCGCCGCGCCGTCCGACGTGGCGCAGATGTCCAGCAGCCGCAGCGGGTCGGCGACCACGGGCGACGCGGCGACCTCCGCCGCCGTCACGGGCTTGCGGTAGCGCGCGTACGGATTGAGCGCGCCCGCCGCCGCGTTCTTCACCTTCACCCGCGCGAAATCCTCGGCCGTGTCCCCGTACAGCGCCATCCGGCGCCGCGCGTACAGCCCGAAATACGCGGGGTTGGTCGCGCCCAGCAGCCGGAAGCGCAGCCAGTCCGGGTCGTCGGGCCGGTCGCCGCCCGCCGGGGCGAAGAAACCCTTGGGCGCCGCGTCCGCGCCCACCACCAGCACCACATCCGCCAGGCCCGCGAGAATCTGCGCCCGCGCCGCGGCGATCGCCTGCGCCCCGGACGCGCACGCCGCGTAGACGCTCGTCACCCGCGCGCCCTGCCAGCCCAGCGCCCGCGCGAACGTCGCGCCGGCCACGTACCCGGGATAGCCGCCGCGCACGGTGTCGGCTCCGACGACCGACTGGACATCGCCCCACTCCAGGCCCGCGTCGGCGAGCGCCGCCCGCGCCGCCACCGTCCCGTACTCGACGAAACTGCGGCCCCACTTGCCCCAGGCGTGCATCCCCGTCCCGAGCACCGCGACATCAGCGGTCACGCCCGCCTCCGGTCATCCTGTGGCACCGGCCGCCACCACCACGTCGTCCACACCGTCTCCGCGTCCTCCCCGAGCACCCCGGGAACCACCTCGACCGGCATCCCCACCCGCAGATCCGCGACCGTCACCCCCGGCGCCGCCTGCCCCAGCACGACCATCCGCTCCGCCGCCAGCTCCACCGCCACCAGCGTGTACGGCTGCCACGGCACCTCCGGGTCCGAGACGTACGGCGGCGGCGGCCGGTACCGCCCGTCCGTGTACGACCACACCGTGCCGCGCCGCGACAGCGGCACCTCCATCAGCTCCGTACCGGCGCAGCCCGGGTTGCGGCAGAAGGAGTCCACCCGCGGGAAGAACACCGCCCCACAGGCACCGCACCGGGTCCCCAGCAGCCGAAAGTTCTCGGCGCCCGGCCCGCCCCCATCCGTGTCCCCGCCCCCGGTGAACCACCCCGGCACCACCGGCCTGCGCGTACGTGCCACGAGCACCTCCCGGCAACAGGCAATCTCAGAACACGAACTGACGCACCGTCAGGAGTTTGCCACGCCCCAGCCGCGCCACGGAACCCCGCCCCACCCGCCCACGCCCCACCGCACAGAAAGGATCATGCCTTTCCCCCCGAATCCGTGTGAACCGGATGCACCCGTACGGCGTCCACCAAGGCGGAGCCGGGGCGCGGGACCGACGGGGGTGGTTCCGCGCCCCGGTTCTGCGGTGCCTCGCTCAGTGCCCACCGCTCAGCGCCCGCCGCCACACCGGAAAGTCGAAATATGTGTCAGGGAAGGTCTCCGGCGTGAAGGTGTAGTGCCACCACTCCTTGTCGTAGTTGCGGAATCCCGCGTTCTCCAGGCCCTGCTTCAACAGCAGGCGGTTCGCGCGTTGCCGGCCCTGCACCCGGGGGTCGAGGGTGTGCGCCAGGGTGTCGAAGCAGTCGAAGCCGGTTCCCATGTCGAGCGAGTTGTCGGGGAAGCGCTGCGCCTTCGGCGCGTAGCACTTCCGCAGGGGCTCGCCCGGAATGTACGGACGGGTGGGCGGGCCCGGCAGGCGGACCAGTGTCAGATCGACGGTGCTGCCGCGGCTGTGCCCGGATTTCTCGGCGATATAGCCGTCTCGAAAGAGGGTCGACTTGTCGATCCGGGGATAGAACTCGCCCTTCATCCGCTGGTCCTTCAGGTCCTTCGCCCAGTCCACGAAGTGGTTCACGGCGCGCTGCGGCCGGTAGCAGTCGTACACCTTGAGCGTGTAGCCGCGGCGGAGGAAGGAGAGCTGGGCGCGGTGGAGAGCGCGGGCGGCGTCCCGGGTCAGGATGCACATCGGCTGCCGGTAGCCGGTGACCGGCACGCCCATGAAGGTGTGCGGCGTGAAGTAGCGGATCTCCTGGCGGATCGTCGGATCCACGTCGCGCAGCGCGACGAACTCCGGCGGCGCCGTCTCCGCGGCGCCGCGTACGGCAGTGCTGGCCTTCGGTACGGTACCGGTCGCCTCCGGAACGGCGGCGGTGGTCAGGGCGACGGCGGCTGCGGTGACGGTGAGGCCGCGCAGCGCGGCAGCGAGTCTCGTCATGCCACTCGTCTACCACCGGCACCGCGCGGCGTGTAAGGACCCGGCCGGACGGCCCGGTCAGGCAGCCACCATCTCCACCACGGCCAGATCGCCCGCCTGATGCACTCCGGCCACCCGCAGCCCGGCCCCCGCCGCCAGTTCCGTCAGCTCCGCGACCCCGCGCTCCCGCGCGCCGAAGTAGACCAGCATCCGCAGGTCCATGCCGGTGTGCACCGACTCGCCGTCCGCACCGACCCGTTCCACGACCAGCACCCGGCCGTGCGCGCCCGCCGCCTCCGCGCACCGCCGCAGGATCGTGCGCGCCGCGTCGTCGTCCCAGTCGTGCAGGATCGCCGACAGGACGTAGCCGTCCGCCCCGGAGGGCAGCGCCCCGAAGAAGTCGCCCGCCACGGCGTCCCCGCGGTCCGCCAGCCCGGCCGCGGCCAGTGCGGCGCGCGCCGCCCGTACGGTCTCCGGCTGGTCGAACACGGTGCCCCGCATCTCGGGGTACGCCGTGAGCAGCGCAGCCAGCAGCGTGCCGTTGCCACCACCGACATCCATGATCCGCCCGAGCGTGCCCCAGTCGAAGGCGGGCACCACGGCCTCGGCCCACGCCGTCGCGTCGGCGCCCATCTCCGCGTCGTAGTCGGCGGTCCGCTTCGGGTCCGCCCGCAGGTCCTCCCAGAAGGAACGGCCGTAGTGCCGGGGGTAGGCGGCCTCCCCGGTCCGTACGGAATGCAGCAGCGCCACGAACGCGAGATCGCCCCGGCCGAGCGCGGTCTCCGCGTCGAGCCGCCGCCGCACGCCGGACGGATGGCCGTCGCGCAGCTCCTCGCCGCGCGGCAGCAGCCCGTACCGCCCCTGGGCGTCCCGGCTGAACACGTCCACCGTCACCAGGTGCCGCAGGACCCGCTCCAGTACACCGGCGTCGGCCCCGGTGACCGCGGCCAGCTCCCGCGCCGTCCGCACCCCGCCCGCCAGATGATCGGCCACCCGCAGCGTCGCCGCGACCCGTACCGCCATCGGTGTCACCAGGTCCGCGATCGACCCGATCCCCCGGTCTTCGCCATCGGCCATCGTGTCCGCCCTTCCGTCGTACGCTCCGGTTCCGCTGTGCGAACGCAGCAATCTACGTAATCGGCCGACGGATCAACCAATGAATAAACAGCGGCCTATGAGGTGCCGTCGGGCAGACCGCGTACCCGTACGCGGTAGCCCACCTCACCGCCACCTTGCCGCTCGACCACCACCCGTCCGTCCTCCAGCCGTGTCTCGTAGCGCTCGACCTCCGGATGCTCCCAGCCGTCCCCGGCGTCCGGCACGACCAGGCCGCCGCCGTGCCGGCCGGGCTTCGGCGCCCACACCTCCAGCTCCGTGGCACCGTCCGCACCCGCCACCGGCAGCACCGCGCCCGCGCGCGCCAGCACCGGAATCCGGGACAGCGGGGCGTCCACCAGCACCTGCCCGGGGCCGTCGTAGGCGCGCCCGCTCGCCGTGTCGTACCAGCGGCCGCGCGGCAGCCGCACCGTCCGCCGCGTCACCCCGGGCCCCAGCACGGGCGCCACCAGCAGCGCGTCCCCCAGCAGGAAGGCGTCCTCGCAGTCGCGCAGCTTCCGGTCGCGCGGCGCGTGCCACCACACCGGACGGACGTACGGCGCCCCCGCCAGCCGCGCCAACTGCGCCAGCGTCACGAAATACGGCAGCAGCCGCACCCGCTCCAGCAGCGCCGCCCGCGCGTGCTCCAGCACCTCCGGCCCGTACTCCCACGGCTCCCGCCGCCCCGCGGTCATCGCCGAGTGCGTACGGAACAGCGGCAGGAAAGCGGCCATCTGGAACCACCGCAGATACAGCTCCGGCGACGGCACCCCCGAGAACCCGCCGACGTCCGGACCGCTGTACGGCACGCCGCACAGACCCATCCCCAGCACCAGCGACAGCGACGCCCGCAGCCCCGGCCAGCCGGTCGCCACATCACCCGACCACGTGCCCCCGTACCGCTGCATGCCCACCCACCCGGAGCGCGAGAACAGAAACGGCCGCTCCTCGGGACGCTGTTCCAGCAGTCCGTCGTGCCCGGCGCGCGCCATCGCCAGCCCGTACACGTTGTGCGCCTCCCGGTGGTCGCCGCCCCGGCCCTCCAGCGCGTGCCGCGCCGAGCGCGGCAGCGACGGATCGCCGAACGCCGCGAACGACACCGGCTCGTTCATGTCGTGCCACACCCCGGAGAAGCCCTGCGCCACCCGCTCCGCGTACAGCCCGCCCCACCACTTGCGCACCCGCGCGTCCGTGAAGTCCGGGAAGACCGCCTCGCCCGGCCACACCACCCCGCGCACCTCCCGGCCCCGCGCGTCCCGTACGTACGCGTCGGCCGCCGCCCCGCCCTCGTACACCGCGTTGCCCGGCTCCGCCTTCACCCCGGGATCGACGATGGACACCAGCCGCACGCCCTCCGAGCGCAGCTCGCGCGCCAGGCCGGGCAGGTCGGGGAACGCCGTGCGGTCCACGGTGAAGACGCGGTGGCCGTCGAAGTGGTCGATGTCCAGGTGCACGGCGGACAGCGGCAGCCCGCGCTCCTGATAGCCGGAGACCACCCGCCGCACCTCCGCCTGGCTGCCGAAACCCCACCGGGCGTGCTGCGGGCCCAGCGCCCACCCGGGCGGCAGCGCGGGCGCCCCGGTCAGCGCCGTCCAGCACTGCAGGACACGGGCCGGTGTGCCGACCAGGATCCAGTAGCGCAACGGGCCGCCGTCCATCCGCAGCTCGGCGCAGCCCGGCCGGTCGTGCCCGGACCCGGCCCCCTCCACGCCCTCGCGCAGCGTCACCGCGCCGTCCCAGGAGTTGTCGTGGAAGACCAGATGCGTACCGGCGTCCGCCACCACGAACTGCACCGGCATCGTGACGGACAGCGGATCGTCGCCCGGCACGAACGCGCCGCCCGGGTCGGTGTTCCACAGCCGGTACGTTCCTGCGCGCAGCCGCGGCCCCGCCGACCGGCCGCCCAGCCCGAAGAACCGCGCGTCGGCCGCCACCTCCGCACGCTGCACCCACCGCGAGTCCACGGGCCGCTCGCCCGGCATGTCACCGTCGTCCCCTGGCACCCGGTCCCACCAGCGCGGCGGCAGCTCCCGCCGCAGCACCACGCCGCCCGGCGTCCGGACGTCCACCGCGCCGTGCCGCGAGACCGTCACCGTCACCCGCTCCGCCACCACCCGCCAGCCGCCCTCCGTATCGGGCTCCAGCACCACCCGGGCGTCCGGCTCCGGGCACCCGCCGGCCAGCGCGTACGACGGCTCCGGCGCCGCGCCGTCCCAGCCGCAGAACACCGCGCCGCCCGCCGCCACCCGCACCCGCAGCGACGAACGCGCGAAATGGATCACCCCGCCGCCCGGCTGCGGCTCCATGCGCACCGCCGCGCCCGGCACCCGCGCCCGCTCCGGGCCGCGCCGCGGCAGCCCCAGCGCGTCCGCCCGGCGCCGCCGCCACGCCCACCGCCACGTCCGCAGCCCCCGTACCGAGCCGAGGGCCCGGACCGCGCCGGCCACCCTGTCCCACCGCACCGACCGCACCTGATCATGCCCGTCCATGCTGCTCAGCCTGCCATCGACGGTGCGGCGCGGGGGCACCGTTCAACTCCCGTTCACCCAGGAAGAACCGGAAGCCCACCCACGGCACACCGGTGCCGCCGGAGCGCACCCGGGCCCGCCCGCCGCCGCCCAGAATGTGCGGCCGACCCTGGCGCACAAGTCGATCACGTGGCATCGTCCTGCCCAGCCGTGTCACACGCACGCGCCCCCGCGCTGCGCCGGGGCGACCCTCCGGCCGTACGGGGACACCACCGCGTACCGCACGCCCACACCGCGTCCACGCAACGCCGCGTACAGCCGGGAGCCGATCATGACCACCGCACCGCAGTCCGTCCCGCAGCCGGAACCCCTCTGGCAGCCCGGCCCGGACCGCATCGCCGGCGCCCGGCTCACCCGCTTCCACGACTGGGCGGCCGACAGGCACGGCGCCCCCGCGCGCGACTCCGGCGACCCGGTCGCGGACTACGCCGCGCTGCACCGCTGGTCGGTGACCGAACTGTCCCGTTTCTGGCAGGCCGTCGCCGACTGGTTCGACGTCCGCTTCGCCACCCCGTACGACACCGTGCTCGCCGACCGCGCCATGCCCGGCGCCCGCTGGTTCCCCGGCGCCACCCTCAACTACGCGGAACACGCCCTGCGCGCCGCCGAGGACCCGGACCGCGCGGACGCCCCCGCGCTGCTGTACGTGGACGAGACCCACGAACCGGCCACCGTCACCTGGTCCGCGCTGCGCACCCAGGTCGGCTCCCTCGCCGCCGAACTGCGCCGCCTCGGCGTACGCCCCGGCGACCGCGTCAGCGGCTACGTCCCCAACGTCCCGCAGGCCGTCGTGGCCCTCCTGGCCACCGCCGCCGTCGGCGCGGTGTGGACCTCCTGCGCGCCCGACTTCGGCGCCCGCAGCGTCCTGGACCGCTTCCAGCAGGTCGAGCCGGTCGTCCTGTTCACCGTCGACGGCTACCGCTACGGCGGCAAGGAACACGACCGCCGCGACACCGTCGCCGAACTCCGCCGCGAACTGCCCACCCTCAGGGCCGTCGTGCACATCCCCCTCCTGGGCACCCCCGCCCCCGAAGGCGCCCTGGAATGGGCCGACCTCACCTCCGCCGCCACCGAGCCGGTCTTCGAACAGGTCCCCTTCGACCACCCCCTGTGGGTCCTGTACTCCTCCGGCACCACCGGACTGCCCAAGGCCATCGTCCAGTCCCAGGGCGGCATCCTCCTGGAACACCTCAAGCAGACCGGCCTGCACTGCGACCTCGGCCCCGACGACCGCTTCTTCTGGTACACCTCCACCGGCTGGATGATGTGGAACTTCCTCGTCTCCGGCCTCCTCGTGGGCGCCACGATCGTCCTGTACGACGGCAGCCCCGGCCACCCGGACACCGCCGCCCAGTGGCGCATCGCCGAACGCACCGGCACCACCCTCTTCGGCACCTCCGCCGCGTACGTGATGGCCTGCCGCAAGGCCGGCGTGCACCCCGGCCGCGACCTCGACCTCTCCGCCGTCAAATGCGTCGCCACGACGGGCTCCCCGCTGCCGCCCGACGGCTTCCGCTGGCTGCACGACGAGGTGGCCGCCGACCTGTGGATCGCCTCCGTCAGCGGCGGTACGGACGTGTGCAGCTGCTTCGCCGGCGCCGCGCCGACCCTGCCCGTCCACATCGGCGAACTCCAGGCCCCCTGCCTCGGCACCGACCTCCAGGCATGGGACCCGCACGGCAAGCCGCTCATCGACGAGGTCGGCGAACTCGTCGTCACCAACCCCATGCCGTCCATGCCCGTCCGCTTCTGGAACGACCCCGAAGGCACCCGCTACCACGACAGTTACTTCGACACCTACCCCGGCGTCTGGCGGCACGGCGACTGGATCACCCTCACCTCGCGCAACTCGGTCGTCATCCACGGCCGCTCCGACTCCACCCTGAACCGCCAGGGCGTACGGATGGGCTCCGCCGACATCTACGAGGCCGTCGAACGCCTCCCCGAGATCCGCGAGTCCCTCGTCATCGGCCTCGAACTGCCCGACGGCGGCTACTGGATGCCGCTGTTCGTCCACCTCGCGCCCGGCGCCGTCCTGGACGACGCGCTGCGCGACCGCGTCAAGCGCACCCTGCGCGAACAGTGCTCCCCGCGCCACGTCCCCGACGAGATCATCGAGGCCCCCGGCGTACCCCACACCCTCACGGGCAAGCGCATCGAGGTCCCGGTCAAGCGGCTCCTCCAGGGCACGCCACTGGAGAAGGCGGTCAACCCGGGGTCGGTGGACAACATCGAACTGCTGCGGTTCTACGAGCGGATCGCGGCGGAGCGGGCGGCGGGGCCCGCGGCCCAGGAGGGGTAGCCGCGCGGGTGGAGGGTTCCGCCCGCTCCATGACGTAGCCGCAGCGGGCCGTCCCGGACGGCCGTTGTCAGACCCCCCGACTACTCTCAGTCACCAGTGCAGCTCGTGGAGCGAGTCGCACGCACCGACCGAGGGGGAGTCATGGCAGCACCGTCCCGACACACCACACCCGCCGACCCGAGCGGCCCCGCCGCCGCGCGCCGCATGCTGCGCCGTGAAGTCCCCAGCACCGCCGCCGTCCTGGCGGACGCGCAGGACTTCGCGGCCATGCGCCGCTACCGCACCTTCCCGTTCGACGACCACACCGCCTACCTCCAGCAGATGGAGACCCTGCTGCGCTCCCTGACCGCCCAGGGCATCCACACCACCGTCACCCTCTTCGACCCGGTCGCGTACGAAACGTTCTGCACCGACGCCGACCTGGACCCCGACCGCCCCGACAGCCGCTCCCGGTACACGGCCGAACTGGCCTGCACGGGCGCCACCGTGCCGTATCGCGGCGAAACCCTGACCCGTCTGCTGCCCCTGCTCATCGACGAGGCGGAGCGCCAGGCGACCTGGGAGCGCGCCACCGGCCTCCTGGCCCGCACCGGCGCCTGCGCCGACTGCGGCGAGGACCTGGCCCGCGCCGCCTTCGCCCGCGCCTCCCGCGCGGTCACCTCGCTGCTGGACACGCTCGGCGACGGCACCCACCACTTGGTGTGCAGTGTCCCCGCGAGCGGCGCCCCGCTCCTCGCCGTCCTGCACGCCGCCTCCGACGACGACGGACGGCTGGAGCTGTCCGAGGCCGCGACACTGCTCTTCTGCACGGTCCTCGCCGTGGGCGTCGCCCTGCGCAGTCCCGGCGGCATCGTGTCGCGCACGAGCAGGACCGACGACCGCGACGCGGTCCGCGGCTGGATCCTGCGCGACGCCTGGCTGCACCCGCTCACCGCCGCCGAGGTCTTCACGGCCTACTGCACCGACGCCGACTCCGGCGAACCGGTCCCGCCCGAGCACGGCGTCGACTACCACGCGGGGCTCACCCTGCCCGACCCACCACCGACAGAAGGCCACGACCACCGGTGACGGCAGCCGCGGGGGAGGGGCGGCCGGTTCCCGGCACCACGCCGAAAACGCCGGACGGCCGCCCCGCCACAAGGGCGGGACGGCCGTCCGTACCAGCTCAGCCGCGCGGCTGTCCGGTGATCACTCTCCGGAAAGCACCGCCTGCGCGGCGGCGCGCGCGTCCTCGGCGGTGTCCGCGGCCCGCGCCGCGGCCGCCGCACGCTCGCACTGCGCCAGCGTGTGCTTGGCCAGCGTCGCGCGCACATACGGAATCGACGCGGCGCCCATGGACAGGCTCGTCACGCCCAGACCCGTCAGCACACACGCCAGCAGCGGATCGGAGGCCGCCTCGCCACAGACACCACAGCTCTTGCCCTCGGCCTTCGCGGCCTCGGCCGAGACCGCCACCAGGTCGAGCAGCGCCGGCTGCCACGGGTCCTGCAGCCGCGAGACCGCACCGACCTGACGGTCGGCGGCGAAGGTGTACTGCGCCAGGTCGTTGGTCCCCAGCGACAGGAACTCGACCTCCTGAAGGATCGACCGGGCGCGCAGCGCGGCGGACGGGATCTCCACCATCGCGCCGAACTTCGCCTGCAGCCCCGCCTCGCGGCACGCGTCGGCGAAAGCCTTCGCGTCGGTACGGTCGGCCACCATCGGGGCCATGACCTCAAGGTAGACCGGCAGTCCGGCGGCGGCCTCGGCCAGCGCGGCCAGCTGCGTACGGAGCACCTCGGGGTGGTCCAGCAGCGTCCGCAGACCGCGCACGCCCAGAGCGGGGTTCGGCTCGTCGCCCGGCGTCAGGAAGTCCAGCGGCTTGTCGGCGCCCGCGTCCAGCACGCGCACCACGACCCGGCCCTCGGGGAAGGCCTCCAGTACCTTGCGGTACGCCTCGGCCTGCTTCTCCTGCGACGGCGCCTTCTTGCTGTCGTCGAGGAAGAGGAACTCCGTACGGAACAGTCCGACGCCCTCGGCACCCGCCTCCACGGCCGCCGGCACGTCCGAGGGACCGCCGACGTTCGCCAGCAGCGGCACCTTGTGCCCGTCCGAGGTGGCGCCCGGACCGGTCGAGGCGGCCAGCGCGGCCTTGCGGGCCTCGGCGGCCTGCTCGAGCTCCGCGCGCTTCTCGGCGCTCGGGTTCACGAAGATCTCGCCGGTGCTGCCGTCGACGGCGACGACGGTGCCCTCGACCAGCTCACCCGCGCCCGGCAGCGCGACCACGGCCGGCACTCCCAGCGCCCGCGCGAGGATCGCGCTGTGGCTGGTCGGGCCGCCCTCCTCGGTCACAAAACCGAGCACCAGCGTCGGGTCCAGCAGCGCCGTGTCGGCGGGCGCCAGGTCCCGCGCGATGAGCACATACGGCTCGTCGCTGTCCGGCACGCCCGGCATCGGCACGCCCAGCAGGCGCGCGACGATGCGGTTGCGCACGTCGTCGAGGTCGGCGACCCGCCCGGCCAGGTACTCACCGGCACCCGCCAGCAGCGCCCGGTAGGCGGCGAACGCGTCGTACACACCGCGCTCGGCGGTGCTGCCCACGGCGATGCGCCGCTCGACGTCGGCCATCAGCTCGGGGTCCTGGGCCATCATGGCCTGGGCCTCCAGCACGGCCTGCGCCTCGCCGCCCGCCAGGTTGCCCCGCGCGATCAGATCGGCAGCCACAGCTTCCACGGCCTTGCGGGCACGCCCCTGTTCGCGCTCCGCCTCCTCCGCCGGGATCTGCTTGGCCGGCGGCTCCAGCACCGCCGTGCCCATGTGCCGCACCTCGCCGATCGCCACACCGTGGCTCACGCCGACGCCTCGCAGCGTTGTCTCCATTTCACCCGTCTCCGGTTGGTGCGGCGGTCTCTGCCGCCGCGGTGGTTGTCGTACGTGCCGTCAGGACGGCGGGGGCCTACTGCCAGCTGAAGAGCTGCTCGCCCGCCTTGACCTCGCCGTCCTCGACGACCTCGCCGAGGGAGTCGGCGGTCGCCTCCAGCGCGACGACGGGGCAGACCGGCGACTTGCCGGCCTCTTCGACGGCGGCCGGGTTCCAGCGCACGACGGCCTGGCCGCGGGTGACGGTGTCGCCCTTGTTGACGAGCAGCTCGAAGCCCTCGCCGTTGAGCTGGACGGTGTCGATACCGAGGTGCGTCAGCACGCCGTGGCCCTCGC